>DATEJU010000386.1:0-6017 GCA_035277805.1 Paraburkholderia sp.
CGCTTGCCTTCGTTGTCGTACAGCCACGACCCCTTGCCATGCGTGAAAACGATTTCGGGCCGGTTGGTGATGTACATCAGCGACTCGATCGGGTACTCGGAAAAATTCATGGCAACGGGCTCCGCGCTGGGACTGCAATGAAGGTTGGGAAAGAAGCCGTCAAAACCGGCAGACAAACAAAAAGCCACGGACTGGCCGTGGCTTTCGTGATTCGAACTACATGTGCGTTGGGGGTTCAACCCGCGTGCAATGCGCGTCCTCGAACTAAGCCAGGCCCTGAAGATGGGGCAATCGGCGACGTCGGAGGGCGGACAGGATGCGGTTCATGGGCGCAAGAATACGACAAGGGCGGCGGCGCTGTAAACCGTCAATGCGCCGATTTGCTTCGATTGCCCGAAGAATTTTTCGTGACGGCCGGCGCGCGCGCTCACCCCGATGGGCTTGCGCGCGCGAACATCCACGCAGGCATTGCGCGCGCAACGGCTGCGCGACGCCGGCCCGTGCGCCGCTCAGACGGGGTTCGCGAGGTCCGCGGCGCTCGTGAACGAGTCCGCGTAGAACTCATCTTCGGGGAGGCCATGATGCTGTGAGAAGTCGCGCTGCGCCGACTCCACCATCACCGGCGCACCACACGCGTAGACCTGGTAGCCGGAGAGATCGGGCAGGTCCTCGATCACGGCGCGGTGCACGAAGCCCGTGCGGCCGGTCCAGTTGTCGCCGTCGGCGGGCTCGGAGAGCACCGGCACGAAGCTGAAGTTCGGGATGTCCTTCGCCCACTGCTCGGCGAGGTCCATCAGGTACAGGTCCTTCTTCTGGCGCGCGCCCCAATAGAGCGTCATCGGGCGGTTCAGATTCTTGTGGAGCGCGTGCTCGACGATTGCCTTGAGCGGCGCGAAGCCGGTGCCCGAGGCGAGCAGCACGATGGGCTTTTCGGAATCCTCGCGCAGGAAAAAAGTGCCGAGCGGCGCCTCGAAGCGCAGGATGTCGCGCTCCTTCATCTGCGAGAAGACGTGGTCGGTGAACTTGCCGCCGGGCATGTGGCGGATGTGCAGCTCGAGCGGGCCTTCCTCGTGCGGCGCGCTGGCCATCGAGTAGCTGCGGCGCGTGCCGTCCTTGAGGATGAATTCGAGGTACTGGCCCGCGAGATACTGCAGGCGCTCATTGGCGGGCAATTGCAGCTTCAGCACGATGACGTCGTCGGCCTTGCGCTCGATCGCGGCAATGCGGGTGGGCAGCTTGCGCACCTGGACGTCGCCGACGCCCGCCACTTCGCGGATGTCGATTTCGAGGTCGGTCTGCGCCGTCGCGCAGCAGAACAGGGCCATGCCGCGCGTCTTCTCGTCGTTCGAGAGCGCCGAAGCGGCATGCGCGCGCTGCTCGACTTCACCGCTGCAGACCTGGCCCTTGCACGAGCCGCAGGCGCCGTTCTTGCAGCCGTACGGCAGGCCGATGCCCTGGCGCAGGGCCGCGTTGAGGATGGGTTCGTCGGGTTCGACCTGGAACTGCCGGCCACTTTGCTTGAGCGTTACGTTGAAGACCATATTCGAGAAAGCAAGTCAGTAATCTGTAATCCGGGAGGTTAAGCCGGGTTGTATCTCATTTAGCCGATGTTTGGCCGGCCTGAGTCTGCCTGTGCCTGGTCAGGCCTGCCCGGGCCGTCGCCAGACGGCGCCGGCGGCTAAAATGGGCCCACCATGATTGCCACACGAACCTTGCGCCGCGCGCGCATCCTTATCGTCGGCTGCGGCGACGTCGGCCTGCGCTGCGTTGCCCAGTTGCAGGCGCGGCGCGGCCGACCGCGCATCTTCGCGCTCGCGCGCCGCCCGGAGCAGACCGGGACGCTGCGTGCCGCGGGCGCTGTGCCGGTCGCCGGCGACCTCGACGTGGGTGCGCGCCTCGCGCGTCTAGCCGGTCTCGCGAGCGTCGTGCTGCACCTCGCGCCGCCCGCCAAAGACGGCGACGACGATCTGCGCACTCGCAGGCTGATTGCGGCGCTCAAGGCGCATCGGCGTTCGGCGGCGCGGCCCGCTCAAAGCGGGGCGTCGAGCCGCGCGGCAGGGAGCACGCCCACACGTGGGCCAAGGCTTGCATTACCGTCGATATCGACGCGCGCATTGCGTCCGAAGGCGTCGCCTATTGTACCCGAGCACACCCGCCGCGCCGCCCGCGCCCACCCGGCGGCGCGTCCCACGCTCGTCTACGCGAGCACCACGGGCGTTTATGGGGACTGCGGTGGCGCGCGCATCGACGAAACCCATCCGGCACGGCCCGCCAACGCGCGCGCAAAACGGCGCGTGGCCGCCGAACGGCAGTTGCGGCGCGCAACGGCGCGCGGCGCGCTCACGGCGACCATCGCCCGCATCCCTGGCATCTACGCTGCGAATCGCTTGCCGCTTGCGCGGCTCGAGAGGCGTACGCCAGCGCTCGTCGAGCAAGACGACGTCTACACGAGCCACATCCACGCCGACGATCTCGCGGCAATCCTGCTGCGCCTCGCCACGCACGGGCGCCCGGCGCGCGTCATTCACGCCAGCGACGACAGCGAACTGAAGATGGGGGACTATTTCGACCGCGTGGCCGACACATTCGGTCTCGCGCGCGCGCCGCGCATCGGCCGTGCAGAGGCCGAGCGCGAACTCGATCCGACGCTGCTTTCGTTCATGCGGGAATCGCGCCGGCTCGCCAACGCGCGGCTCAAACGCGAACTGCGTGTGCGCCTGCGCTATTCCGATGTGGACGCCTTTTTGCGCACGCTGCCGCCGCACCCGTAAGCCCGGGCCGGCGGCGCGGCGCAAGCGTGCCGTTCACGTGATTGCCGGCAGCGCTTCGAGCAGGAGGAAGCAGAACAGGGCACCGATGAGCGCCCCGATCAGATTTGGATGGTATTGATGCCGGAAATGCATCGACGCCAGCAAGCCGCCAATCAGAATCGCCCCCAGCGCCATGAATGCCATCAACACGAAAGAGATTTCGAATGAGCCGTTGATGATCATGATGCCCCTCCTTGCAACTTGTAATCGTTGTTGAATCGAGTATAGGGCGTAACGTCTGGAAGGGCATGCTGCGACGCGGCGCAAACGAGGGCGAATGCGCGCGTCTGGGTGTGCGAGCGCACAAAGAACCAGCCGTGCGCGGCGTGCGCTGTGGTTTACCCCGTGTTGCGCAGCGCGTCGAGGTCGGCCGCGTCGAGCCATTTCCATGCGCCCGGGGCCAGATCCGCAGGCAGCGCAAAGCCGCCGATACGCTCGCGATGCAGCGCCTCTACGCGGTTGCCCGCCGCGGCAACCATGCGCTTGACCTGGTGGTACTTGCCTTCGAGCACGCTCAGTTCGAGCTCGTGCGCGCCGCGCGCGTGCGCGGCGACGGCGGCGCTAGGCTCGCGTTCGCCGTGCAGCAGGACCCCTTCGCGCAGCGCCTGCAACTGCGCCTCGTCGAGCGGATGGCGCGTGGTGGCCACGTAGACCTTGGGCACCTTGCGTTTGGGCGAGGTGAACGCGTGCACGAACGGGCCGTCGTCGGAGAGCAGCAGCAGGCCGGTCGTGTCCTGATCGAGACGCCCCACGCACTGCACGTTGCGCGCGGCGAACTGCGGCGGCAGCAGGTGAAACACGCTCAGGTGATGCTGCGGGTCGCGCGAGCACTCGTAGCCCGCGGGTTTGTTCAGCGCAAGGTAGGCGCGCGCGTGAAACGGCCAGGGTGTGCCGTCGACGCTGAACACGAGGCCTTCGGTATCGAAGGCGGCGAGCGGATCGGTGCTGGGCTCGCCCGCGACGGCCACGCGCGCGTCGAGGATCAGGCCGCGGCATTGGCGGCGCGTGCCGAAGCCTTGGGTGAAGAGAATGCTTTCGAGGTTCATGGCGGGACGCCGACGGCTACAAACCGCAGCATTTTAGCGAACGTCCGCGCCTTGACCGTGCCCATGCCCGAAGCGAACGCGCCTTTGCTGACGGGCTGCCTCAATCGCGCATGCTGCATCGTGCCGTTCATGCGTTCGGGGTTGCGATGCTTCACGGCGCGACGCGCGAGGATGGCGTAACGTAACGCGATGAACCGGCCGACGCATGCGTCGCGAGCCGCCCACGCCATGGGCGCGCCGCGCGGGCTCGCAACGGCCATATTTATCCCCCTTGCCCGGAGCGCAGCGCTGGGGCGCCGCGAGGCGCCGGGCGATGCGCCTGTCAGTTCATGAGGAGAACAGCATGGCGAAGACAATCGCGGATTTTCTGGCCAAGACGCTTGAAGCGGTAGGCGTCGAGCGCATCTGGGGCGTGACCGGCGACAGTCTGAACGGACTCTCCGCAAGCCTGCGCAAGCTCGGCACGATCCGCTGGATGCATACGCGGCACGAGGAAGTCGCCGCGTTCGCAGCGGGCGCGGAAGCCGCTGCGACCGGCCGGCTCGCGGTGTGCGCGGGCAGTTGCGGCCCCGGCAACTTGCATCTGATCAATGGCCTGTACGACTGTCATCGCAATCACGCCCCGGTGCTGGCGATTGCCGCGCACATTCCGTCGACGGAGATCGGCCTCGGTTACTTTCAGGAGACTCACCCGACCGAGCTGTTTCGCGAATGCGCCCATTACGTGGAGCTCGTGACGAACGCGGCGCAGTTTCCGCGCGTGCTCGCCAAGGCGCTGCGCACCGCCATCGACGAGAAGGGCGTGGCCGTGATCGTCCTGCCCGGCGACGTGGCGCTGCTCGATGGGCCAGACGAAGAGCCGGCCTGGGCACAGCATGCGCGGCCCGCGACGCTGCCCGCTTCGGCGGACATCGACCGGCTGGCGGATTTGCTCAACCGCTCGGAGGCCGTCACGCTGCTCTGCGGCAGCGGCTGCAAGGGCGCGCACGACGAAGTGGTGGCGCTCGCCGACGCGCTCGGCGCGCCGACCGTGCACGCGCTGCGCGGCAAGCAGTATGTCGAATGGGATAACCCCTACGACGTGGGCATGACGGGCTTGATCGGCTTCAGCTCCGGCTACCACGCCATGATGTCGTGCGACACGCTCGTGATGCTCGGCACGGACTTCCCGTATCGCAACTTCTATCCCGAGCACGCGAACATCGTGCAGATCGATCGCAACGCGTCGGCGCTGGGCAAGCGCGCACCGCTTACGCTCGGGTTGATCGGCGACGTGCGTGAGACCTTGCGTGCGCTTACGCCGCGGCTCACGCGCAAGACCGAGCGCCATTTCATCGAACGCGCGCGCGAGCACTACGCGAATGCGCGCAAGGGACTCGACGACCTTGCGCGCCCGGCGCCCGCGGGCAAGCCGCTGCATCCGCAATACGTGACCTCGCGTATCGACGCGCTGGCCGCCGACGACGCGATCTTTGCTGTCGATGTCGGCACGCCCACGCTCTGGGCCGCGCGCTACCTGACGATGAACGGACGCCGCCGTCTGCACGGCTCGTTCAACCACGGCTCGATGGCGAACGCGATGCCGCAGGCGCTTGGCGCACAGGCCGCGCATGCCGGACGCCAGGTGATCTCGCTTTCGGGCGACGGCGGGCTTTCGATGCTGCTTGGCGACATTCTCACGGCTCGTCAGCTCGATCTGCCGATCAAGATCGTCGTCCTGAACAACGGATCGCTGGGCTTTGTCGCGATGGAGATGAAGGCGGGCGGCTACGTGGAAACGGGCACCGACCTCGTGGCGACCAATTTCGCCGATATCGCGAAAGGCGCGGGACTCTTCAGCGTGCGCGTGGAGACCTCGGAAGCGCTCGACGATGCATTGCGCGAGGCATTCGCGCACGATGGCCCGGCGCTTGTGGATGTGGTCACGACCAAGCATGAACTGGCGATGCCGCCGAAGCTGCAGTGGGCACAGGCGAAGGGATTCAGCCTCTACATGCTGCGCGCGGTGTTGAGCGGGCGAGGGGACGAGGTCGTGGAGCTCGCGCAGACGAATCTGCGCTGATTCGCGGAGATTGCGCGCCGGAAACAAAAAACCCGCGAAGCCTTGTGCTGTCGCGGGTTTCTGTATTTGCGTGGAACTTGCTGGAATATCTGTTGGTGC
>DATEJU010000387.1:0-3592 GCA_035277805.1 Paraburkholderia sp.
CGACGCCGAAGAAGCCGACCGCCTCGAACTCTCGCTCGACCTGCTCGAAGCGCTGTGCTTCGACCCGGAGCTCGCGGGCTGGAACGGCATCGGCTTCGTGGTGCAGGCTTACCAGAAGCGCTGCCCGTTCGTGATCGACTATATCGTCGACCTCGCGCGCCGCAGCCGTCACCGCATCATGGTGCGCCTCGTGAAGGGCGCGTACTGGGATACGGAGATCAAGCGCGCGCAGGTGGACGGCCTCGAAGGCTATCCGGTCTACACGCGCAAGATCTACACCGACGTCTCGTACATCGCCTGCGCGAAGCGGCTGCTCGGCGCGCCCGATGCCGTGTATCCGCAGTTCGCCACGCACAACGCGTACACGCTCTCGGCGATCTATCACCTCGCCGGCCAGAACTACTACCCCGGCCAGTACGAGTTCCAGTGTCTGCACGGCATGGGCGAGCCGCTGTACGAGGAAGTCACGGGCCCGGTCTCGCAGGGCAAGCTCAACCGTCCGTGCCGCGTCTACGCGCCGGTCGGCACGCATGAGACGCTGCTCGCGTATCTCGTGCGCCGCCTGCTGGAGAACGGTGCGAACACCTCGTTCGTGAACCGCATCGCCGACGAAACCGTGCCGGTGAGCGAGCTGGTTGCGAATCCCATCGACGAAGCCGCGAAGGTCGTGCCGCCGGGCGCGCCGCACGCGAAGATTCCGCTGCCGCGCAATCTCTACGGCGGCGAGCGCCAGAATTCGATGGGCCTCGATCTCTCGAACGAGCATCGCCTCGCGTCGTTGTCCTCGGCGCTGCTCGCGAGCGCGCATCATCCGTGGCGCGCCGCGCCGATGCTTGCCGACGCCGACCTGGCCGACGGCACCGCACGCGACGTGCGCAATCCGTCGGACCATCGCGACCTCGTGGGAACCGTTGTGGAAGCAACGAGTGAGCACGTGAGCGCCGCGCTCTCGCACGCCGTGGCCACCGCGCCGATCTGGCAGGCCACGCCCGTGGAAGCGCGCGCCGACTGCCTCGCCCGCGCCGCCGACCTGCTCGAAGCGCAGATGCATACGCTGATGGGCCTGATCGTGCGCGAAGCGGGCAAGTCGCTGCCGAACGCAGTCGCTGAAATTCGCGAAGCCATCGACTTCCTGCGCTACTACTCGACGCAGATCCGCGAAGAATTCTCGAACGACACGCATCGCCCGCTCGGTCCCGTGGTGTGCATCAGCCCGTGGAACTTCCCGCTGGCGATCTTCATGGGCCAGGTGGCCGCCGCGCTCGCGGCAGGCAACACGGTGCTCGCGAAGCCGGCTGAACAGACGCCGCTGATCGCCGCCCAGGCCGTGCGCATCCTGCGCGAAGCGGGCGTGCCCGCAGGCGCCGTGCAATTGCTGCCGGGCGACGGCGAGACCGTGGGCGCGGCGCTGGTTGCCGATGCGCGCACGCGTGCCGTGATGTTCACGGGCTCGACCGAAGTCGCGCGCCTCATCAACAAGACGCTTTCGCAACGTCTCGATTCGGATGGCCGTCCGATCCCGTTGATCGCCGAAACGGGCGGCCAGAACGCGATGATCGTCGATTCTTCGGCACTCGCGGAGCAGGTCGTGGCCGACGTGCTGCAAAGCGCGTTCGACTCGGCGGGCCAGCGCTGTTCCGCGCTGCGCGTGCTGTGCCTGCAGGACGACGTCGCCGATCGCACGCTCGAAATGCTCACGGGCGCGATGAAGGAGCTCGCGGTGGGCAACCCCGATCGCCTCTCGGCCGACGTCGGCCCGGTGATCGACGCGGAGGCCAAGCGCGGTATCGACACGCACATCGGCGCGATGCGCGAGAAGGGCCGCAAGGTCACGCAGATGCCGGCGCCCGAGAGCTGCGCGCAAGGCACCTTCGTGCCGCCGACGCTGATCGAAATCGACAGCCTCGACGAGCTCAAGCGCGAGGTGTTCGGCCCGGTGCTGCACGTGATCCGCTATCGCCGCAGCCAGCTCGACAAACTGCTCGAGCAGATCCGCGCGACGGGCTACGGACTCACGCTCGGCATCCATACGCGCATCGACGAAACGATCGCGCACGTGATCGGCCGCGCGCATGTGGGCAACATCTACGTGAACCGCAATGTGATCGGCGCGGTGGTGGGCGTGCAGCCGTTCGGCGGCGAAGGGCTCTCGGGCACCGGGCCGAAGGCGGGTGGCGCGCTGTATCTCTCGCGTCTGCTGGCCAAGCGTCCCGCCGGCTTGCCGCAGTCGCTCTCGAAGGCGCTCGTCGTGGATGCGCCGCAGATGGACGCGGAGGACGCGCGCGCGCCGCTCTCGACTCATGCGACGCTCACGACGCTGCGCGACTGGCTCATCGCCGAGCGCGAGCCGGCACTCGCGGCGCGCTGCGACGGCTATCTGCAATACGTGCTTGCGGGCGCAACGGCCGTGCTGCCGGGCCCGACGGGCGAGCGCAACACCTACACGCTCTCGGCGCGCGGCACGGTGCTGTGCGTGGCGTCCACGCCGACGGGCGCGCGTGCGCAGCTCGCGGTCGTGCTCGCCACGGGCAACCGGGCGCTGTTCCAGGGCGCGGCGGGCGAGGCGCTCGTGAATGCACTGCCGGCTGCGCTCAAGGCGCACGCCGCGGTGAAGAAGAGCGCCGATGCCGAGTTCGACGCCGTGCTTTTCGAAGGCGACAGCGACGAGCTGCTCGGCCTCGTGAAGGAAGTGGCCAGGCGTGGCGGCCCGATCGTCTCGGTGCAAGGCGTGGCGGCCCATGCACTGGCCAACGGCGACGAAGACTACGCACTCGAACGTCTGCTCACGGAGCGTTCGGTGAGTGTCAACACCGCTGCGGCAGGCGGCAATGCAAACCTGATGACGATCGGCTAGGCTTGACGGTCGTTTAGGGACAAGGAAGCGGCGGGCGTGAGCCGAAGCCGCTCAATCAATACCTGGTACCAAGGAGAACACATGCAACACACGATGAAACAGCTGGCAGGCGCAACGCTGGTCGCTGCACTGTCGCTGGCGGGGACTGCATACGCGCAGCAAGCGCAAGAGGTCAAGATTGGTTTCGCCGGCCCGATGACGGGCGCACAGGCGCACTACGGCAAGGACTTCCAGAACGGCATCACGCTGGCGGTCGAAGACATGAACGCGACCAAGCCGGTGATCGGCGGCAAGCCGGTGCACTTCGTGCTGGACGCAGCCGACGACCAGGCCGACCCGCGCACGGGTACGACGGTCGCGCAAAAGCTCGTGGACGACGGCATCAAGGGCATGCTCGGCCACTTCAACTCGGGCACGACGATTCCCGCTTCGCGCATCTACGCGAACGCCGGCATCCCCGAAATCGCGATGGCGACGGCCCCGGAATACACGCAGCAGGGCTTCAAGACGACGTTCCGCATGATGACCTCGGACACGCAGCAGGGTTCGGTGGCGGGCACGTTCGCGGTGAAGAGCCTGGGCATGAAGAAGATCGCCGTGGTTGACGACCGCACGGCCTACGGCCAGGGTCTCGCCGACCAGTTCGCGAAGGCCGCGAAGGAAGCGGGCGGCACGATCATCGACCGCGAGTACACGAACGACAAGGCCGTGGACTTCAAGTCGATCCTGACCAAGCTG
>DATEJU010000388.1:0-3543 GCA_035277805.1 Paraburkholderia sp.
ACTAATATAGTTACATAAATATTCCGTACAGGAGTCGGGAAATGAGCAAGTCATTGAAGATCGCCTTGTTTGGGGCAACCGGCATGATCGGTGCGCGCATTGCTGCGGAAGCGGCACGGCGCGGCCATCAGGTGAGCGCGCTGGTGCGCCAGCCCGAACGCGTCGCTGCGGCGGCGAACGTCCATGCCGAGAAGGGCGATCTGCTCGACGCCGCGAACGTGGCGGCGGCGGTGCGTGGCCACGATGTGGTCGCGAGCGCCTACGCGCCGCCCATGAACCAGCTCGACGACCTTCAGACGGCGACCCGTGCACTCGTGCAAGGCACGCGCGCAGCGGGCCTTACGCGCCTCGTGGTGGTGGGCGGCGCGGGCTCGCTCGAGGTGGCGCCAGGCGTGCAGCTCGTCGATACCGAAGGCTTCCCCGACGCCTATAAGCCGATCGCGCTTGCGCATCGCGTTGCGCTGAATGAGTACCGCACGGTGACGGATCTGGACTGGACGTTCTTCGCGCCCGCCGCGCTGATCGCGCCGGGCGAGTGCACCGGCACGTTTCGCACGGGCGCAAACACCTTGATCGCCGACGCCGGCGGCGAAAGCCGCATCTCCGCCGAGGACTATGCCGTGGCGTTCGTCGACGAACTGGAGCAGGGCCGCTTCATCCGCCAGATCGCAACCGTGGCTTATTGAACGGCGGAGCGGCTCGATCGGCGGTCCAGTGGCCCGGCGGCACGGTGGCTCAACCGAAGCGGGCGGCGAGGGGCGGAAGGGAACGCGCTCCGCCGCTCGTTTGCATTCTCCGCTTGCATTCTGTTACGCACACGTGGAGCGTGCGTCAGCCGACTGCGGCTACACTGAAGCGTTCCGATTTTGCCCCTTCGTCATGACTTCACGTTCTGAACCGGACGATGCGGGCGCACGACCGGCCTCGTCGGCCCCATCGATCGCGTCACCCGCGACGCATTGCGGGCCATGTCTACGCGCTGCCGGCATGGCGCATCGTATGCCCTGGATTTGGCATCGCGCATTCGCGCTATGCGTGTGGGTTGCGCTGTGCCTCGTCGCGGCCCTGCCCGTGAAAGCGCTGGCGGCAGGGCCCGCCGCCGCCATCCCCGTGCTGCCCGCGTTGCAGAGCCTCATTACGGGCGCGCCCGCGGCGGCGTCGGGCGCTTCGGCGGCGCAGGCGGCTTCGGCGCCCTCGCCGGCGAGTCAGGCCGAATTCACGCGTTCGCTCGACAGCGTGATCGCCACACTCGATAACGATCGCCAGCGCAATGCGCTCGTGTCCCAGCTCAAGAAGCTGCGCAACGCCTCGCAGACCGTCGCGCCAGCCGCTGCACCGGCGTCCGGTGTCGCAGCGACGTCGGGTCTGCTTGGCGCCATTGCCTCGGGGCTCGCGTCGGTCGAGTCGGACGCACGCCGCGGACGCAGCCCGCTGCACTACTGGGCCGGTCGCTTCAGCGCGGCGGGCGTGGAGATTTACGCCCTCGCCTCGGGCGGCGAGGGCGAGAGCCCGGGGCGCATTGTCTTTGACACATTCGCGATGCTGGTGGGCTGGGGCGCCTGCGCCGCCGTGCTGCGCTGGCTCGAGCGTCGGCTCTTGCGGCGTCTGTCGGTGGCGACGGGGCTGCGGCCCAATCCCACCACGCTCGAGCTGGTGTTTTTCGCGTTGCACCGCGTGGCGCCATGGATCGTCGCGTTCGTTGGCGCGCTCGTGGTCGAGCGCTCGATGCCCCAGGCGCTCGGGCGCACGGTGGGCGTCGTCATCGCTTATGCCATGGTCGCGGGCGCGGTGTTTTCGGCGATCTGTCTGATCATGTTCTCGCTGTTCGGCGCGGGGCATCGCCGTGCGGCGGTGCATGTGCTGATCCGCGACTCGCGCCGTCTGCTGTTTGCGATCGGCGTGCTGGCCGCGCTCGGCGACGCCGCCACCAATTTCGAAGTCGCGCACCAGCTCGGCGTGAGCCTGGCGGCACTCGTCTCGACCTTCGCGAACATGAGCGCCGCCGTGCTCACGGGCGTGTTCGCGATCGTGTTCCGGCGCCCGGTCGCGCATCTCATTCGCAACCGCAGTTACACGCTGCGCCACGGGCACAAGGCGCTCACCGAAATCTTCGATGTGCTCGCCTCGCTCTGGCAGTTGCCGATGCTGCTGCTCGCCGCCGCGTCGATTGTCGCGACGCTTGGCGGTCTGAGCAGCAACGAGAACGTGTTGCAGATTTCGGTCGTCTCGGCGCTGCTGCTCGTGCTCGCGTTCTTCCTCTCGGCGGTGATCATGCGCATCACGCGGCCCGATCCCACGCGGGTGCGGCGGCGCTCGCCATACCTGCGCCGCCTGTTGCGCTTCGCGGGCACGCTGCTGGTGTTGTTCGTGTGGCTCGTGTACTTCGAATCGTGCGCGCGTCTCTGGGACATTTCGCTCGCGGCGATCATCGAGGCGAACGTGGCCGCGCGCGGCATCGCGCACGCGATCTTCGCGATCCTCGCGACGGTGTTCCTCGCGTGGCTCGTGTGGATCGTGCTCGACACCGCGATCCTCGAAGCGCTCAATCCGAGCGGCCCGCGCACCAAGGGCCGCGCGCCCAGCACGCGTGCGCGCACCATGCTGCCGCTCGTGCGCAATGCGCTGCTCGTGACGATCCTCACGATCGCGGGCATCGTCACCGCCGCGAATCTCGGCATCAACGTGACGCCGCTGCTGGCGGGGGCGGGCGTGATCGGTCTGGCAATCGGTTTCGGCGCGCAGTCGCTCGTGACCGACCTCATCACGGGCCTTTTCATCATCATCGAGGAGACGATCTCGGTGGGCGACTGGATCGATCTCGACAACGGCCATGCAGGCACGGTCGAGCATCTGTCGATCCGCACGGTGCGGTTGCGCGACGGGCAGGGCGCGGTCCACGCGATTCCTTTCTCGCAGATCAAGATCGTGAAGAACCTCTCGCGCGACTTCGCGTTTGCGGTGTTCGAGGTGCGCGTGCCGTTCGCGGTCGAGCTCGACACGGTCACGCGCATCATCCGCGAGACGGGCGCGGAACTCGTCGCCGACTTCCGTTATCGGCGCGAGATTCTCGGCCCCGTGGAGGTGTGGGGCCTTGACCGCTTCGACCCGAACTGGATGGTCGTGAAAGGGCAGATCAAGACGCGTCCGCTGCAGCAGTGGAGCGTGGCGCGTGCGTTCAATGCGCGCCTGAAACGGCACATGGACGAGGCGGGCATTCAGATGCCGGTGCCGCAGATGCAGGTGCACATGTCTTCGCGCAGCGGGGACGACGAGATGCACGACGAGCCGCGCGCGGAGGGCCTGGGGAGCGTCAGGCCCGGCCACGGCGCCGCGCACGTGGCAACGGCGCACGCGGATTCGCTGGCTAGTGGCGAAATGCGTGGGGAAGCACGCGGAGAAGCGCGTGGGGTAACGCGCGATGCCTCGCATGAACCGCGCCCGGCTCCGCCGTCCACGGCGGGGCCCGAAGGCGCGCCGCCGCAGATTCCAACCGCGGGCGGGGGCACTGGGCGCAACTGAAGCCAAGGCGTTGGCGGCGGCGTT
>DATEJU010000389.1:0-3875 GCA_035277805.1 Paraburkholderia sp.
AGTACTGGGGCGCTGTCTCGCGCCACGTCGATATGCGCTTGCTGTGCCTGGTGTGCGACTCGGACGTGAGCGCAGTGCGCGCCGAGAACGAAGATGATTTCGAGCTCGAAGACTGATTTACCTACTGGAGACCATCATGAACCAGAAGTACCTAATCACCGTCGGCTACACGCGACTCGCATTCGACAATGCAGAGACGGCAATGCGCGCCTACGCGCTGCTTACCGAGTCGACGCCGTGCGATACGGCCTACATCTACGGCAACGAATACAAGCGCCCGGAAAGTCTGGAAGGCGTCGAATTCGTTCGCAAGACTGATGATGTCGAGATCGAACTCAAGCGCATCGACGGTTCGAAGTTTGCGCTTCACCTGACCGAGAACGAGTTCAAGGAAAAGTGCCGCGTGCGCCCAACCGAGGTGGAGGGCGATGCGCGCCTCGTCGAGGAAGTGCTTGTCGCGAAGATCGAAGGCCCGGACGCTGATGCACCGACCGACGAACCGCAGCTCGATTCGTTTATCTAGGTGACTCAATGAACACCCTGCACAACTGGATCGTCGTCCTTGCCTGCGCGTACATGGAATACACGGAGTATCGCGGAAAGCAGGTGTATCGGCGCACCGTTTCGTACGACTCGATCTGCTGGTGCTGACATGAAGCCGCACATCTACAAGAGCTACTGGTGGCGTGTTCGCGCTACGCATCTCGGAATCGCCTTCACTTTCGATACATTCGCCGGCGCATGCCGCTGGGCCGCGCGCATCGCTGATTAACGGGGAACGTGATGAACAACATGGTCGACGAGCGCGAAGTTCGACGCTTCGAAATCCTCTACGCGTTCACGGCTGGCGCTGCGTTTATGGGAGCCGCTGTGGTGATGCTGATCGTTCTTTCTGGAGGTTTGGCATGCCAGTAATGTTCGACGCCGCAGAAGCGGATCGCAAGCGCTTCATCCGCAAAACTGCCCGCCGCTCGCTAATCAAGGGCCTGCTCGGCATTCTCGCGCTGATCGCGCTCATTGCGGTTGACGTGGTTCTGCTGCCCCAGGATGCGCCGGCTGTGCATGTGGCTGTCGGTCATGTCCGCACTTGAGGCGCACGCCGCCGACGCCCTTCAATCATTCGAGGAAATAGCAATGTCACGCGCAATGGAACAAACCGAATTCAGCGTCGTCGAGGATATGCCGGTGCAAGGCTATAAGCCTCCTGCGCCAGTGCATGTTCCACAGCAGAGAACGGCTATAGCGGCCACAGCAACGCCCGCCGACCTTCTGCGTATCGCCGTCGAATCCGGTGCCGATCTCGACCGGCTTGAAAAGCTCATGGGGCTGCAAGAGCGCTGGGAAGCCAAGGAAGCCAAGCGCGCCTATGACGCCGCGTTCGCCGCCTTCAAGGCCGAAGCTGTCACGATCATCAAAGGCCGCAAGGTCACGGACGGTCCGCTGAAGAACAAGAGCTACGCCGAGCTGCACGACGTGGTGAACGCAGTCACACCCGCACTCTCGAAGCATGGCCTGTCGTCGGCCTGGAAACTGACGAAAGACGAGAAAGACTGGATGGAAGTCACATGCTATCTGCGTCACGTCGGCGGCCATGAGGAAAGCGTTTCGATGGGCGGCCCTCCCGATGCCGGCGGCGCGAAGAACGCCATCCAGGCGCGTGCGAGCACCAAGACCTATCTGGAGCGCTACACGCTGAAGGCGATCACGGGCCTGTCCGAGCAGGAAGATGACGACGATGGCAGGGGCGGTAAAGCCGAAGATGCGCGCCCGCTTGTCGAAAAGTGGCTCGCCGCTATCAAGAAGGCCAAGACTGCGCAGGAAGCCAAAGATACATGGGCGAAGGCGGCGCCGGAACTGAGCGCGACCAATGACCTGTCTGCATTCAACGAGGTCAAGGGCGCCGTGCAGAACAAACTGGCCGACTTCAAAGCAGCGGAGGCGAAATGAGAGGCGACCTGATTGTGTGCGAGCACGCGCAAGGAACCCCGGAATGGCTCGCTGATCGTGCGGGCCGCGCCACCGGCTCACGCGCAAAGGACATTCTCGCCAAGATCAAGACCGGCGAGGCAGCGGCACGGCGCAACTATCGCGTCCAGCTCGCAACCGAGCGCCTGACCGGCAAGCCGCAGGAAAGCGGCTTCGTTTCGAAGGAAATGCAGTGGGGCACCGATCAAGAGCCGTTCGCCCGCATGGCATACGAGAGCGCCACCGGCAATCTGGTGACCGAGATGGGTTTCATCTATCTGCCGAACATCATGGCCGGTTGCTCGGTGGACGGATTGATCGAGGAAGGTGATCGTACCGGCGTATTTGAAGCGAAATGCCCACTCAGCGCGACGCACGTCGAGTACCTGGTCTCCGGCAAGCTGCCGACCGAATACAAGCCGCAGATTCTGCACAACGTCTACGTGACCGGCGCGGACTTCGCAGACTTCGTTTCGTTCGATCCGCGTATGCCCGAGAAGCTCCAGTTGTTCAAGGTGCGCTGGGAGCGCGACGAGGCCGAGATCAAGGAGTACGAGGCCGAGCTTCTCGACTTCCTGAGCGGTGTGGACCGCGTACACAAGAGCCTTTCGGAGTTGGCGGCATGAAACAGTTTGTCCTGAGAGCGCCCGAGCACGGCAAGGCAATGGTCGAGTACGTGAAGAAGGTTGCAGGTCCGGCAGCGGCCTCAGGACGGCCTGTAGTGGTGACAATCACCGAGTACAAGGAGAAGCGTTCGAACGATCAGAACGCTCGATATTGGGCGCTCCTGAACGAGATCGCCGAGCAGGTTTCGGTGAGCGGCAAGTGGTTCAGCAACGACACGTGGCATGAGCACTTCAAAGGGTTGTTCGCACCTAAAACGGATGGCCCCGCTGGACTTATCGCGATCAGCACAACGCAGATGAGCGTCGAGGAATTCGCGCGATACATGACGCAGATCGAGAGTTACGCGGCGCGGGAATTGGGCGTCGAATTTGCCTACGCCTAACAGAGCGGTTTGAGGCGGCACGGGTCGCCGCCTCTTTTTTTGAGAGAGATGATGGAATTCGATATCCCCCAGATAGTTCGTCACAAACCAAGCGGTGACTTTCTCATCACGCGCGAGCGCTACCAGGGCGGTCAGAACCACAAAGCAGGTTATCGGTGCGCGCCTATCGACAACAGGTGGACGACGCGCGGCTACCCGGACGATGAGCTTGAGTTGCCTCCGCCTCGTAAATCGGGCGTCTTCGACTACATGCTAGACATCGTGCCTCGCGCGCAAGGCGCGCTGGATTGGGAGCACGTCGAACCGGCGCGCCTAGATCTGACGCTCGGCAACATCGCGGCGTGCGCCGGATGGGTGGCATATTCCCGCGTTGCCTGGGTGAAGAAGCCCGGCGAGAAATGCGCTGATTGGGCGCGTATTTTCCTGCACACCGCGCAGTCCGGTGCATATACAGGACAGGCGCATGCGCTTGTATGGGAACGAGGCGCGAACAAGCCACCGCAGCGCCTGCGTGATGCTGTCGTGCAGGCAGCTGTAGAGGCTGTCCACAACCCCAAGACACCGCCCGGGAATCTCGCAGCCGCCGTTCTGGAGATGGAAAGCGCGCGCGGTAATGAAATGGAAGGCGTGTTGCCGTCTGCATGGCTGCTCTCGATCTGCAAGCACGAGGTAATCGATGAGAGCACGGCGTCGTCTCGCATGCGCGGGTGGCATCCGGCTCGCTGCTCGAAGTGCGGCATCAATCTATCGGTCGACTCCAGCGACTAAGCCACTCACGAGGATTGAACCATGGATGCGCAAACGGAACTCAAGAGAATCGCGCATGAATTGCGCGCCTACAATCCCGCCGCCGACGAGTACAAAGGCAAACATATCCACGGCGTCTGGGCGCGAGAGATAG
>DATEJU010000390.1:0-5405 GCA_035277805.1 Paraburkholderia sp.
CAAGCGCGTCGCGCAGGCGGACGCGCAAGCGGGCGCGAGCCTCGCCGGCGACCCCGTCGCCACGGGCGCGCCGGCTGCGCAGGTCGCGGCGCTCGACGCCAACGGCTTCTTCGACCGCCTCGCGCTCGCGCTGGAAGACAACGCGCCGGAGCCCGACGACCCGCACGCGCTCAAGATTCTCGGCGATATCGGCGTGCGTCCCGGCGACCCGGCGGAACTGCCGTCGGGCGCGAAGGATGCCGCCGTCGTGAACGCGGGCTTCGCCGACGGCCGCACGCGCGTCGCCACGCCGCCTTCGAACTTGCTGGCCGGCAACGGCTGGCTCTGGGTGGGCGACGATGCGGGCAACTACGGCGCCGACTACGCCTTGCGCGGCTACGCGGCATACGCGTCGCCGGGCCTGCCGACCAGCCGCGACGAAGCGCGCGCGCGCGTGGCCCAGGACAGCGACGGCCACACGCTGAACGGCGCAAACCGCTACGTGATCCATTTCAGCGCGAAGGAGCTTCCGCCGGTGCGCGGCTTCTGGTCGATCACGGCCTACACGCCCGACGGCGCGCTCGACGGCGACGCGCCGGTGCGCGTCGCATTCGGCGACCACAACGGGGCGCGCCGCAACCGCGACGGCTCGCTCGACGTGCACGTGAGCGCGGAGCAGCCGCGCGGCGGCGCCAACTGGGTGCCGGTGCCGAAGGGCGACTTCCGCCTCGTGCTGCGCATGTACGCGCCGAAGCCCCAGGCCACGGACGGCACGTGGCAGCCGCCGGCGGTCGAGCGGCAGTAACGCGTGCGCAGGGCGGCGGGGCCGCCCTGGTGAAACGGTAAAAAAGCGGCGGCGCGTCCTCGGGCGCTCCGCCGCTTCGCATTCAGCGTGGCCATCTCGCGCTCACGCTGGCTGCACTGAATCCCGCCTCACGCCGACTTCGTGGCCATTTCCTCGCCGCACCTTTTCCCCTCATTCGCGGCGGCCCACGCGCCGACGCAAAACTCGCACCATCCGACGTTTTGCAGCCGCGCAAGGCCGCATCGGACCTATACTTCCGGCTATCTTCTGATTTTCAATTCAGTCTCAATATCCGCGGCGGGCGTGTCGCCGCGTCACTGGCCGGCAAGTATGGCAAGCCTCAACAAAGAATCGCTGACGACTTCCTTGCAATCGATGCGCGCCGTCGCGCGTGCGCCCCGCACACGGCGCATTCTCACGGGCATCGCGATCTTCCTCGTGGTGTTCGGTCTGCTCGGCTTCTTTGCCGCGCCGCCGCTCATCCGGCACGTTGCCGAGCAGCAACTGAGCAAGCTGCTCGACCGGCCCGTCACGATCGCGCGCATCGGGCTCAATCCCTACACACTGCGGCTCGAGGCGGACCGCGTGCATATCGGCGAGCGCGGCGGCCAGGGCGACTTCTTCGACGTCTCGAGGCTCGTCGTGCAGCCGTCGTGGTCGTCGATCTTCCGCGCGGCGCCCATCGTCGACGAAGTGCGGCTCGACTCGCCGCGCGCGACCATCGTGCGGCTCGATGCGCAACGCTTCAACTTCTCGGATCTCATCGAGAAGTTCTCGAAGCCTTCCGCAAAGCCGAGCAGCAAGCCCGCGCAGTTTTCGGTCTCGAACATCCGCATCGAGAACGGCCAGATCACTTTCGACGACCACCTGCTCAATGAAAAGCACGTGATCGACCGCTGGTCGCTCGGCATTCCGTTCATCGCCACGCTGCCTTCGAAGACCAATATCTTCGTTCAGCCGATGCTGCGCGCACGCATCGACGGCGCCAGCACGCTCGCCATCGACGGCAAGACCAAGCCGTTCGCCGCTTCGCGCGAATCGGAGGTCGAGCTGCGCCTCACCGATCTCGACCTGCCGAAGCTGCTCACCTATGCGCCCACGAAGCTGCCGGTCGCGTTGAAGAGCGGCAAGCTCTCCACCAATCTCAAGCTCGACTTCGTGATGTCGGGCGAGAAGCCCACGCTGCGCGTTTCCGGGACGACCGACCTCAACGACGTCGACGCCACCGACAACGCCAACGCGCCGCTGTTCGCCGCGCGCGGCGTGCACGTGGCGGCAACCTCGCTCGAACCGTTCAGCAACGTCTATCGTTTCGACACCATCGGCATCGACGCGCCCACGGCCTGGATCGTGCGCGACAAGGCCGGCGTGCTCAACGTCGAGAAGCTGGCCGGCGCGCCGGCGGCGAAGGGCGGGACCACGGCGCAGTCAGCGCAAAAGAGCGAGCAGAAAGGCGCTGCGAGCGCCGTCGCGGCGCTCCCGCCTGCGGCATCGGGCACACAGGCCACGGCAGCGGCGAAGGCGCCGCCGCTCGACCTCTCGATTCGCCAGTTCGCGATCGCGGACGGCACGGTGCACGTGCACGACGAAGCGGCGTCGAGGCCGGTGGAGCTGAACCTGAGCAACGTCGCCACGACGCTCACCAACTTCTCGACCGTCGCTCAAGCGCCCGCGGCCTACACCCTCGCGTTGAACGCGAGCGATGGCGGCACGGCGCAGATCTCGGGCACGTTCGGCCTTGCCGCGAAGCGCGCGGACGCGAAGATCGCCCTGCACAACGTCGCGCTGCCGCAGGCGCAGCCCTATCTCGACAGCATGACGGCCGCGCAGATTCTCGACGGCAAGCTGAGCGTCGACTCGATCATCAAGGCGGACTGGGCGAAAGAGCCCGCTGCCGTGCAGGTAGGCGCGAGCACGCTGA
This sequence comes from Paraburkholderia sp., assembly GCA_035277805.1. GTDB lineage: Bacteria > Pseudomonadota > Gammaproteobacteria > Burkholderiales > Burkholderiaceae > Paraburkholderia. The sequence goes on from DATEJU010000390.1 coordinate 2,706, forward strand.
ATCTCGACGGCCTGAAGCTCGCCGCGCGCGGCGCGAAGACGCCGGCCGTGGCGCTCGCGAAGGGCACGGTGCAGGTGAGTGAGGTCGATCTCGCGGCGCGCACCGCGCAGGTCGCTTCGGTGGATACGAGCGGCCTGGCCATCAACGTCGAGCGCATGAAGGACGGCAAGATCGATCTCATGCAACTCGCGGGCGGCCACGAGGCCGCGCCCGAGCGCACGGCGATTCACGCGGCGCAGAAGTCGGTGAAGGAAGGCCCGGCCTGGCACTACAAGATCGACTCCGTGAGCGTGAGCGGTGGCTCGGTCAACTTCACGGACAACACGACGCCGCGCCCGGTCACGCTCGCCGTCGCGCCGCTCGACCTGAAGGTCCAGCAAATCAGCGACGACATGAAGCACGCGCTGCCGATCGACCTGAAGGCGACCGTCAACAAGAAGGGCACGCTCGCGCTCAATGGCGATGTGAACCCCACGCCGCTGAACGCGAAGCTCAAGATCGACGCGAACCGGCTCGACGCCGCCGCGTTCGAACCGTACTTCGGCAGCCAGCTGAACGCGGTGATCGCGAGCGCGCTGCTCAACATGAAGGGGCAGCTCGCGGTGGAGCAGGGCAAGGCGCTCAAGGCGAACTATCGCGGCGACGCCGCGCTCGTGGACGTGCGCATGCTCGACAAGGCGACGTCCGACCCGTTCGCGGGCTGGCGCTCGCTCGCGCTTTCGAACCTGAAGGCGAGCTACGACGACGTGCGCGGCACCGACGTGGACGCGAGCCGCGTGACCTTTGCGGGCTTCTACGGCCGCGTGCTCCTCGACGCGCAAGGCAAGCTCAATCTCAAGGACGTGGTGGCGCACGAAAGCGGGCAAGCGCAATCGCTCACGCGCGACGCGAGCGCCGGCGGCCGCGAGCCGGTGCCGCTTTCGCCGCAGGCGGCGAGCGCGCCGGTTGAGGCCGCTGCGGCGAGTGCGCCGGCAGCGGCGTCCGCTCCGGCGACGGTCATCGCCGCGCAGCCGCCGAAGCATCCGGTGCGCCTGCACTTCGGCGAGCTCGTGCTGCAGGGCGGCCGCGTGAACTACTCCGACAACTTCATCAAGCCGAACTACAGCGCCACCCTCGAGCAGATCCAGGGCACTGTGGGCGCGTTCGGCACCGAGTCGACCACGCCCGCGCCCGTCGACGTTTCCGCGAAGCTCGCAGCGAATGGCCCCATCTCCATCAAGGGCTCCGTGAATCCGCTCATCGAGAAGCCTTCGCTCGACCTCACGGCGAGCGCGCATGACATCGAGCTCACCAACCTCACGCCGTATTCGGCCAAGTACGCGGGCTATCCGATCACCAAGGGCAAGCTCAACGTCGATCTGCACTACCAGCTCGCGAACGACCAGCTCACGGCGAACAACCATATCTTCATCGACCAGCTCACGTTCGGCGATCATGTCGACAACGACACCGCCACGAAGCTGCCCGTGCGCCTCGCGATCTCGCTGCTCAAGAACCGGCGCGGCGAGATCGACGTGAACATTCCGGTGTCGGGCTCGCTCTCGAACCCCGAGTTCAGCCTGGGCGGCCTGATCTGGAAGGCGGTGCTCAACCTGATCGCGAAGGCCGTGACCGCGCCGTTCTCGCTGCTCGCGAACGCGTTCGGCGGCGGTGGAGAAGAGCTCGGCTATGTGGAATTTCCGGCGGGCTCGGCCAAGCTCTCCGACGCCGACGACAAGAAGCTCGACACGATCGCGAAGGCGCTCGACGACAAGCCGTCGATCAAGATCGATCTGATCGGCCGCGTCGATCCGGCCGTGGACACGCCCGCGCTGCGCGAGCAATACGTGGATCGTCTCGTGCGCCAGCAGAAGGTGAAGGACACGGTGGGCAACGGCGAGAGCGTGGATACCTCGCAAGTGCAAGTCGATCCGAAGGAATACGAAAAATACCTCACCAAGGCCTATAAGGATGCGGACTTCAAGAAGCCGCGCAACATGATCGGCTTCACGAAGACGCTGCCCGTCGACGACATGAAGCAGGCGCTCGCCGAGCACGCGCCCGTGGACGACGCCACGCTGCGCGATCTCGCGCAACGGCGTGCGCAGGCCGTGCAGCAGTACTTCGAAGGCAAGGTCGACCCGAGCCGCGTGTTCGTGGTGGCGCCCAAGCTCGACGCGAAGGGGATCAACGACAAGGGCGCGACCACGCGCGTCGACTTCGGGCTCAAGTGACGGCGAGCATGCGGGGCGTGCCCCGCAGCATGCCGCTCGCGTTTTTCACGCCGCGCGCTCGCGCGGCGTGCTTGCGGCTCCCAAGGTTCCAAACGCATGGGTCTCGATCACACGTGCGAGCGTGGCGAACGCCGGGCCGATTTCCTCGTGCGGCACGCACGCATAACCCGTTAGCAATCCTTTGCGTTGCTGCTTGCCGAAGTAATAGGACGCAAGCGGCCGCACGATCACGCCCGCTTCGGACGCCGCCGCGGTCACCGCGCGGTCGTCGCAATGCTCCGGCAGGCCCAGCACGAAGTGCAGCCCGGCCTCCTCGCCCATCACCGGCAGCGCGTCGCCGAAATGCCGCGTCACGGCGTCGATCAGCAATTGCCGCCGCTCGCCGTAGAGCGTGCGCATGCGGCGCACGTGCGTGGTCAGATAGCCGTCCATGATGAATTCGGCGAGCACGGCCTGCTGCATGAGCTGGCCTTCGCGATAGAGCTCG
>DATEJU010000391.1:0-10420 GCA_035277805.1 Paraburkholderia sp.
CGGGTCCGAGCGAGGCGAGCGCGCGCGCGGCGGCCTTGAGCGAGGCGCCGGTGGCCATGCCGTCGTCGATCACCAGCGCCACACGTCCGGCCACGGGCACAGGCGCTCGCGTACCGCGGTAACGTGCCTCGCGCCTGCCCAGCTCGATGCGGGCAAGGGCGAGCGCGCTCTGCAATTGCGCCTCGCTTACGCCGACCTCGCGGATAAGCGTTTCGTCGACATATTGCGCACCGTTCGAGGAGAGCGCGCCCATCGCGAGCTCGGGCTGCCAGGGCGTGCCGAGCTTGCAGACGGGCAGCACGTCGAGCGGCGCGCGCAGCGCCTCGGCGACTTCGAACGCAACGGGCACGCCGCCGCGCGGCAGCGCGAGCACGACGATATCGCGCCGCCCCGCATAGGGCGCGAGTTGCGCGGCGAGCATTTGCCCCGCCTCGCGGCGATCGGTGAAGGGGCGTTCCATGAGCGACTCCTGTCGATCCGGTCTCATGCAAAATTGAGGTGGAACGGTTCGTTCAGTGTGCCACGCACTGCGCCTGCGCGACTGGAAATGGTGGACAAAAAAGCAGGCAGGAACGACCGGCGTTCAGCCACCGCGCACGTGGACCGGGCGCGCGGGGCATCTGCGTGTGCGTGGCCGAGTCGTGGCCGATTCGTAGTCGATTCGCGTTTAAGACCGGGGTGAAGCGCAAAGCGTGCCTGGCGCAATCGTCTCCCGTCACAGACTCATTTGCTTACGCCTATTTCTCGTTTGGCGCGGCACGCCGGCATGGTTACGATGACCTCGAACCTTTCATCGACGAGGTCCATGCCATGTCCGAATCCGCCGGTTTTTCGACCCGCAATTCAGCGGCTGCCCAGGCCAGTTTCACGCCGCGGGTCGTCGAGCCAGCCGAAGCCGATGCGCCCGACGGACGCGGCCTCGCGCTGGAGCTGACGCTCGTGCGGCTCGTCGATGGCATCGCGGGGCGGGCGCTGCGCATTCATTTGCGGCGCGGCGCGCGCATGGAGCAGGCGGAGACCCTGCGCGACCTGCTGCACCAGGTGGGGGCGGATATCGTCGTGTCGTGAGAGGGCCGGAATTCAGTCGAGCGGCGTGGCGAACAGCGCGTCGAGCAAATTCGACGACGAAGGCTCGGCGAGCCGCACCAGCGTTTCCACCATGTGCACCTGACAATCCACGAGCGCAATCGCGCGAATCCGCCGCGATTCGCCGAATTCCGCGCCTGCGATGACACCCGCGCCCACACCCTGCGCGATCGCGGTCTGCAGCGCCTCGCGGCCGTCCACGTAAAGCACGGGCTCGACCTGCAACCCTTTGCGCACCAGTTCCGCCTCGAGCAGTTGCTGTGTGACCGAGTGCGCTTCGCGAAAGATCATCGGCTCGCGCACCAGTTCTTCGTAGGTGATGCGGCGCTTCTTCGCCGCCGTACTCTCCGCCGGCACGACCGCGACCAGCGGATCCTCGCGCAGCACGCGCGACTGCAGGCGGCTGTGCACCTGGTGCGCCGCCGTGATCGCGGCATCCACCTCGCTCGCCAGCACACGCCGCATGCACTCGGTGGCGTTCGCGATGGCGAGCTTCACCACCACGCCCGGATAGCGGCGCCGGAATGCGCCGATCAGCTTGACGGCGAGATCCGGCGCGTCGGCAACCAGCGCCAGCTCGCCCGATTCCAGCGCACCCGCGGCCTCGAGCAGGCGGCGCGCGTCGCGCTCGCAGCCCACCATCTGGCGCGTCACCGCGTAGAGCCGCCGCCCGAGGTCGGTGATCTCGACGCCGCGCGGCGTACGCTCGAAAAGTTTCACGCCGTAGTCCGCTTCGAGCCGCCGCACATGGTCGGAGACGGCCGGCTGGGTGAGCGAGAGCGCCTGGGCGGCGCGCGAGAAGCCGCCGTGCTCGGCAACGGCGTGAAAGGCTCGCAACTGGGCGTACTGCATGATGGTCGAATCCCGGTTCGAAAATTTACCCAAGCCTGGCAGACCCGATTCGATCGGGTGGATCAGTTTGGCGCATAAGTTTTAGCGATACCAACATCGATTATATCGATTTTACCTATGTGCTGCACCGCAGTAATGTGTCTGCTTACTTGCTGAACACCGACTGGAGCAGCCGCATGACCACCCCTGCAACCCCGTACCTGCTGACCCCCGGCCCGCTGACCACGGCCGCAACGACCAAAGCCGCGATGCTGCGCGACTGGGGCTCGTGGGATGCCGACTTCCGTGCAATGACGGCGCGCCTGCGCAGCGCGCTGCTGGAGATCGCAGGCTGTGATGCAAACGACGCGAACGGCGACTATGACTGCGTGCCGCTGCAGGGCAGCGGCAGCTACTGCGTCGAGGCGATGCTGGGCAGCTTCGTGCCGCGCGGCGGCCACGCGCTCGTGCTCGCCAACGGCGCCTACGGCAAGCGCATTGCCACCACGCTGCGCTATCTGGGCCGCCGCCATACGGTGCACGACACGGGCGACTATCTGCCGCCGCGCGCCGCCGACGTCGAGCGCCTGCTCGCCGCCCACGCCGACATCACGCACGTTGTTGTTGTGCACTGCGAAACGAGCTCCGGCATCCTCAATCCGATCGAGGAGATCGCCGCCGTTACGGCGCGCCATGGCCGGCGCCTCCTGATCGACTCGATGAGCGCCTTCGGCGCCGTGCCGCTCGACGTGCGCACGCTGCCGTGCGAGGCGTTCGTTTCGTCGGCGAACAAGTGCATCGAGGGCGTGCCGGGTTTCGGCTTCGTTATTGCGAAAAAGGCGGCGCTCGCGGCCGCGAGGGGCAGCAGCCATTCGCTCGCGCTGGATCTGCACGATCAGTGGGACGCCATGAACCGCACCGGCCAGTGGCGCTTCACGCCGCCCACGCACGCCGTGGCTGCGTTTCTCGAAGCGCTGCGCCTGCACGAAGCCGAGGGCGGCCGGCCGGGACGTCTCGCGCGCTACACGCGCAATCGCGACGTCATGGTCGAAGGCATGCGCGCGCTCGGTTTCGAGCCGCTGCTGACCGAAGCGTGGCGCTCGCCGATCATCGTCACGTTTTTTTCGCCCGCACACCCATCGTTCAGTTTCGCGCGCTTTTACGAGCTGATGAAGGAGCAGGGCTTCATCATCTATCCGGGCAAGCTCACCAGCGTCGAGAGCTTTCGCATCGGCTGCATCGGCGCGCTCGACGAGGCGCTCATGCGGCGCGTGGTTCAGGCATGCGACGTGGCATTGCGCGTGCTCGGTGTGCCCAGCGGCGCACCGGAGCACGCCGCGCTCGACGCCCGCGAGGCGCTCGCGGCCTGAGGGCGGGGGGCGTTGCGCGTTGGCGCATTTCGTCGCGCACGCAGCCTCTTCTTCAATTCCGGCGCACGAATTTTTGTAGCGCATTTTCCAGCGCATCTTCCAGGACTGAACGGAAATGAAATACGTCAAGGCAGTGATCTTCGACTGGGCCGGCACGGTGGTCGACTATGGCTCGCGCGCGCCCATGGGCGCGTTCGTCGAGACTTTCGGGGAGTTCGGCGTGCCGATCACGATCGAAGAAGCACGCGGCCCGATGGGCATGGCCAAGCGGCCGCACATTGCGGCCCTGATGGCGTTGCCGCGCGTCGCCAAAGCCTGGGAAGCCCGCCACGGCCACGCGCCCGGCGAAGCCGATATCGACGCGGTCTACGACGTTTTCGTGCCGAAGAACATTGCCGTTGCCGCGCAGTACAGCGACGTGATTCCGGGCGTCGCGGCCGTGACCGCGCAACTGCGCGCGGACGGCGTGCGCATCGGCTCCACCACGGGCTATACGCGCGAGATCATCGACCAGATCGTGCCGGGCGCCGCCGGGCAGGGCTTCGCCGCGGACAGCATCGTATGCACCGGCGACACGCCCGAAGGCCGCCCGTCGCCGTACATGATCTACCGGACGCTGCCGCAGCTCGGCGTGTGGCGCGCGCGCGAAGCGATCAAGGTGGACGATACCGAGGTGGGTATCGAAGAAGGCATCAACGGCGGCACCTGGGCCGTGGGCGTGGCGGTGAGCGGCAATGCATTCGGTCTCACCGAAGACGAGGTCCGCGCGCTCTCGCCGGAAGACTTCGCGCAGCGGCGCGAAGCCGCCGCGCAACGCCTGCGCGCCGCGGGCGCGCACTACGTGATCGATAGCGTCGCCGACCTGCTGCCCGTGGTCATGGAAATCGAAACGCGACTCGCGCGCGGCGAGCGGCCTTGAGCCGCACATGGTAGCGCTGCCTGCGCTACCATGTGGCCCCTCGACGCCACCGCCGCATTGGTGCCATCCATGAAGACGTTTCTGCTTTTCGTCGCCACTGCGCTTGCCGAAATCATTGGCTGCTATCTGCCGTATCGCTGGCTGCGCGAGGGCGCGAGTGTCTGGCTGCTCGTGCCCGCCGCCGTCTCGCTCGCGCTGTTCGCGTGGCTGCTCACGCTGCATCCGAGCGCGGCAGGGCGCACCTACGCCGCTTACGGTGGCGTGTATATCTGCGTGGCAATACTGTGGCTGTGGGGAGTCGAAGCGATCCACCCGAGCTCGTGGGATTGGGCCGGCATGGCACTCGCGCTGGCCGGCATGGCGGTCATCGCGTTTCAGCCGCGCTGAAGACGCGCGGTGCGTCAAGCGACCGAGTTGACGTCAGGGAATTTCGCGCGGAACGCCGGCGGCATCGGCACGACTTTTTTCGCTTCGTAGTCGAAGAAAACGAACCCCGACTTCGCCATCGCGATGAGTGCGCCGTCCGAGGGCCGCGTGATGCGGAAAATAATGTCGCCGCCGTACTTGTTGAAATCCATGATGCCCACCTCGAAGCACAACTGGTCGCGCGCATAGGCTTCGGCGCGATAGGTGGTGGCGAGGTCGGTGACGATGATGCTGACGTGGGCGTCCTTCATGTCCTCGATACCGGCATCGAACAGGAAGCGCGCCCGCGCCTCGGAAATCATCGAGATCATCGAGTCGTTCGCGAGGTGGTTCGCCGAATTGATGTCGGTGACGCGCACCGTGAGATGCGTCGAGTAGTAATACTGGTGTTCGGGAAAATGCAGCTCGATGCGGGCCATGGCGCATTGCCTTGAATTGGAGGGAGGGGCGCGGCGCCGGGCGGCTGGCAATCAGCAACGAGTCCGCAGCTAATCCGCAGCTTGCTGCGCCGGCGCGTGCAAACCGCGATTTTATCGGTTCGCGGCGTTGCATCGTCAAACTCGCGGTGTGAGGCCCCAATGTGCCGCGACACAATGCGTGCGTTAGCCGACTCGCGTATCGCGCACCATGCGGAAATCGAGCCGGTATGGAATCGGCGCCGCGGCGAGCAGCGCACGCTCCTCGTCCGGGCTCAGCGCGTGTCCGAGACGCCGGCCGGCCCGGGCGATCTGGAGTGCAGACCACATCTCGTCGAGCGCAGTCTCGCCTTCGCGGATCGTCGCAAATTCGTAGTCGAGCCATCGCTCGGCATCGTCGAGATGTCCATCGAGCAAGGCCAGCCGCGCGAGCGTCAGGCGGATTCGCTCGTGCCGTTTGACTTCTGGGCCCAGCCCGGACAGAAAGCCCCGGAGCGCATCGATCCGCTGGTGCTGCAGCAGCCAATCGGCGATTTCGGTGGCCAGTTGAGGCGGCGCGTCGGGCGCCGTCCACGCGCCCAGATAAAGCCGCTCGGCCGCTTGCACGTCGCGCTCGGATAACGCGAGGTTGCGTAGCGACAGCGCGTTCGGACGCATCGTATAGGCACGCTTGAAAAAAGCATTGGCGGGCTCGGTGTCGCCGCGGTCGAGTGCGATGATGCCGAGCGCCAGCGCATGCAGCCAGGTCTCGCCGTGCTGCGCTGACGAATCGAGCAGCGCCTGCCGCCATCGGTCGCCGGCAACCCAGATTTCGGGCGGCGCGGCGAGCGACTCGGCGGAAAATCGCCTCGTCGCTGCAAGCGCGGCCCATGGACGCGCGACGCCCGGTTGCGCGTCGAAATCGAGCCCCGATGCCACCGGCCGGCCAGTCAGGATTTCATGCAGCTTGCCCCAAACCGAGCCGTGATGAAGCCGGCGCGACACCGGCTTCGACGCGTGGACGCGCAAGCGTGCGTCGAGCGCGTAAAGCGTCTGTGCCGGAAGTTGTGCGTCGAGCGCGCGACGCACCGCCGAGCAGGCTGCCGGCCAGCATGGATCGTGCACGGCCGCGGCGTCGGCCGAGAACGGCATCCAGCACTCGGTCCATTCGAGCGAGCTGCCGGCGGGCAGCATGAATTCCTGATCCTGCGTCGGAGCGATACCGGCCTGGATCTCGACATACTCGCTGTTGCCGGGCTGCCCGAGGATCTCCATCCAGTGCCGCCCGCCCGCGCCGGTGCCGAAGAAAAACATCTTGCGTCCGCGCATCTCGGGCGTCGCGGTTTGCAGAATACCGCGGCCCTGGCCGTCGAGCGCCGCGATCCAGAGCCGGTCCGCATCGGGCTTGCGGAAGAACACCGACGTGGCCGCGCTCCATTGCGCCGGATAGCTGGCATCGAAACCGTGAGCATCCAGTGCGAACCGCTCGAGATGATTGTCCGGCAGCACGTGTTCAATGCCGTAATCGGCGGGCGCGAGCACGCGCATATCGGGGCGATACCGAACGGCGGCATTGGTCCACCAGTAGCCGGCAATCTCCCGCGGATTCGGGTTGACAATCCGGCCGTGCACATAAAGACGGCTTTCGCCCTCGGGCAGAAAAAGATCGATTTGCCAACTGGCCTCGCGAACGCGATCGAATTCGTGGAGCCGCAGAATAGGGCCGTCATCCGTTTCGACGACCCCGCAGAAAACCGGCGCGCAGGTAAAAGGCGTATGCCCGGGAATCAAGCCATTCCATTCGATGCCGCCCGAAAACCACGCATTGAGCGCTGCCAGATTCGCGGGCTGAAACACCGGATTGCGAAACAGGAGTTCCGCCCCCGTGCCCAGCTCGACGAGCGAAGCTAGCCGCCCGCCGAGACTCGGGAGCACCGTGGCGCGCAACATGCCGTTGTCGAGCACGACTGCATCGAGATGGCCGGGTTGCAAGTCGCGGTTGTAATCGTCCTGAACACGGTACGGCAGAATCGATGCGTCGCCCCAAACGAACACATGTTCGAGTTCGTCCTCGCTCAGGTTATCGGCGAGCGGCACCGGATTCGCCGCCGTTGGCTGTTGCCAGCGGAAAATGGGCAACGGGTTGGCCGCACCCAGTCGGGAGACGGGCAGGGCAAGACGCTCGCTGCGGATTTGTGTCATGGCGACCTTCCGGCGCTTACGCCATGGCCAGACGTCAAGATGGCGCGACGAGCGCCTGCCAGGCCGGAAGGGCCGCGAGGACACGCATACCGTTTAGGCTAGACGTGAGGCAGATCGTCCATGGATTTTTCGACGCTGCCGTCGGGGACTTCCATATCGATTCCATCAATACCGTTGGGGTGAGGAACCGCCTTGATCTTCGGACCAAGGAATTTCATGCCGCCCAGCGTGAAAACGGAATACACCACCGCGCCCGTGCGCAGGCCCTGCGCGACGTCCGCCACTTCGGAGATCTTGGGCGGAGAGAGCCAGTCATGGGTATGAGGGTCAATTGGCGCCCAGCGCACATGCGTCACCCGGTCGGTTGAAGCGCTGATACGCACTCCATCGACAGCATACGTAGCCATAGTCACCTCCTTCGACCCGAGGCTTCTATGCTAGTCCGTTCCGCAGTGGCTGGAAAGCGGCGCAAACGCTAGCTGGGATGGAGGCCGTCGGTAAAGGCGTCCGCACGGAATCAGTGGTACGTCGTCGTCGAAGATTGCAGCTTCGTCAGCGTGCCGTTTTTGAATCGGAACCAGCCCTCCGAACTTTGCATCACGACTTCATCGGGCTGCCAGTACACGCGCTTGACCGTCATGCGCTCGTTCGCGCGTTTCACAAGCGGAGGACGGCTGCGAAAGTCGTATAGCACAGGGCCAAAAGCAGTCTGCACAAGCATGCGCGTGATCGTGCGGCCATCGTGGCTCATTTCGTCGAAATGCGTGAGCGTCTGCGCGCCGAAGCGATCGAAAATCTGCTTGTCGAGCAGCGCCACGAAATCGCGGTCGTCACGCACGAATTGCAGGGTGCCCGTGGATGTCGCGAGCGAGTCGGCCGCATTGCTCTGTGCATGAGCGCAAGTCGCGAACGACGCGGCGGCAAGCGCAGCGAGTAAAAATCGTTTCATATGGGTTTCCAGATTGAGCGGCAGCGCCGGGGACGGCGTGCGTCTGATTAACGTTGCTGCGGGGCATTCTCGCCAATTTTGGCCGATCCGTCGAATGGGACGAACGGGTCGGTCGGCGTTGCACACAGGCGCGAGGAGACTCACTTCGCTCGGGCAAAGGCCTCGCTCATCTGCCGCGCGCGTTTGACCTCATCGCTGTGCAGGTAGATCGAGGTCGTCGACACTGAGGCATGCCGCAGGTTGTCGCGCACGGTGGTGAGCTCCGCGCCGCGACCCAGTGCGTGCGTCGCATGCGTATGCCGCATCCAGTGCGGGCTCGCGCGGCGCAGTTTTTCGGCGAGCGGCGCGTGATCGCGCTCGATCGCGTCAGCGGCCAGCGCGAAGAACCGCCGCATCACCATCCACAGGCGCGCGCTGCTGATCGCTGTGTCGCTGTCCGCCTCGAGGCTGCCGATGACCGGGGTGGCCGGATTCCAGCGCACGGGCAGGACCGGCAGGTCGCGTTCGGCGAGGTAATGCGCGAGTGCGTCCCATGCGAGCGGCGGCAGTGCGACGCGCGCCAGCTTTTTCCCCTTGCCCGTGACGCGCAGCCAGTGATCGCCGCGCGGGTCCGTTTCCACGGCCCCAAGTGTCGCGCCGATCAGCTCGCTGGCGCGCAGGCCGGTCGCGTAGCCGAAATCCAGCAGGAAGCGCAGCCGCTGTGCAGCCGGCGCCGACCAGCCGCATGACCATTCCAGACCATCCGCGATTGTACGCACGAGCGCCCATTCGCCCTCGCTGAACGCATGCGAGACATCCACCACACCGGTGCCCGTTGCGTCGCGCACCTTCACGCCCGCGAACGGATTCGCGAGGACGTAGCGCTGCTCGATGAGCCAGCGGAACAGGGCGCCGAGGATCGACAACGCATGCGCGACCGAGCGCGCCGACAGGCTGCCGTTGAACGGCCGCCAGTCCGGCGAGGTGCGCGTTCGCACCGGGCCCACCCAGCGACCGCGGGGCGAGGGGTGGCGCAGGAAGGCGCGGTAGGCGATGGCGTCTTCGGTCGTGAGCGACGACAGCGCGCGGCCGCGCTCCACGATGGCCCACAGGATCAGCCGCTCGGCTTCCTTGCGGTAGGTGCGCTGGGTGGCCGGCGACTCGTGCAGCGCGAGCCAGGTCTGCACGGCCTCGTAGTCGTTGGACGCGTCGAGCGTGCAGGTGGCGGGCGGTGCACGGAAGGTGCCTGCCGAGCCGTCGACCTCGTGCGGCAGCTTGATGGCTTCCCAAGGGACGACGTCGCCGCGCTGGCCCGTGACCACGAGCGCGCGCGCCTTGTCCGTGAGGGCGGGCCACGCAGCGAAGAACGCCTCGATGGCGCGGGCGCTCGCCATGCCGAGTCCCGGCACGGCCTTCCACCATTGGCGCCGGCGCGGGATGCGCACGGTGAGATCGGCGAGCGTGGTGATGCCGTACGCGTGCAGCACGCGCACCGCGCGCGGCGCGAACCACTGCGCGATGGCGTCGGCGATCTGGGGTTCCGGAGGGCGCGCGGTGCGCAGGGTGTCGATAGCGTGCGCGATGGCTTTCGCGTGGCGTTCGCGTTCGTCCGCGGGGTGATCGAGCAGGGCGGCAAGATCGTCGCGATGCGCTGCGCGCGCGACGCTCAGAAGCCTGCGCCGGATCGTGCCGAGCACGCCGCGAGCGGACTTGCCATCGCCAAGCCGTGATGGCAGGTAACGAACGACTGCCTGGCGTACGGGCAGGCCGGCATACCACGCACGCAGCACGGCGAGTTCGTCGGCATCGGGAAAGCCGGCTGGTTCGGTGCAAAGCGGAGCGGGGGCCTGGGTGAGACGGGTTTTCATGGATCCAAGTTTAATCGCTAAATGCATTCGTTGTGATAAGAATAGTTATCTTAATATGCGGATCTCTGGTCGATTTCTGGCGGAATCCATGGCTTGAATCTTGCAGTGCGTGAGGACTTCTCAAAGCGCACGTTATAGGCCGCCATGAAGGTGGGCGCATACGCGTTGGCCGCGGCTACCGTGCTGATGCCGCGCAGCCTCAGCTCCTTGACGAGGCGATCCTGCAGCGTCAGGTGGGCCCGCTCCACGCGGCTCTTGGCAAAAGCAGTCAACTGCACGCGATCTGAACGATGAGACACAGTTATTCCGTGTCACGCATCCCTTCCATCCGTTGTATGGGCAAGAGTTCGCGCTTGTGGATCGGCGCAACACGTGGGGAGAAGACCGCGTCTACT
>DATEJU010000392.1:0-3861 GCA_035277805.1 Paraburkholderia sp.
AAGGTGTTCGGCGGCCAGGCAATCCTCGCCGGCGGCATCATCGTTCGTCAGCGCGGCACGCGCATGCACCCGGGCCTGAACGTCGGCATCGGCAAGGACCACACGCTCTACGCGCTGGTCGATGGCCACGTCTCGTTCTCGACCAAGGGCGCACAGAACAAGCACATGGTCAACGTCGTCCCGGCAGCGGCCTAAGTACTAGCCGCTCGCAATCGACGCAAGGAAGGCCCCGCGAAGTTTGCGGGGCCTTTTTGTTTATTCGCCGGCACGGCTGGCCGTTCGGCCAGGTTGGCCGGCGAGGCACCTGCGGGCAAAATAACGACATCCACGGGACGGAGTAACTCATGAAGTTCATTGACGAAGCGAAGATCGAAGTCATCGCCGGCGATGGGGGCGATGGCAGCGCGTCGATGCGACGCGAGAAGTTCGTCCCGTTTGGCGGGCCGGACGGCGGTGATGGCGGGCGAGGCGGCAGCGTCTACGCAATCGCGGACCGCAACATCAACACGCTGATCGACTACCGCTATACGAAAAAGCACCTGGCGCGCAACGGCGAAAACGGCCGCGGCTCGGACTGCTACGGCAAGGGCGGCGACGACATCACGCTGCGCATGCCGGTGGGCACGGCCATCACGGACCTCGACACGGGCGAGCTGATCGCCGACCTGACCGAGCACGACCAGCGCGTGATGGTCGCGAAGGGCGGCGCGGGCGGCCTCGGCAACCTGCATTTCAAGTCGTCCACGAACCGCGCGCCGCGCCAGAAGACCGACGGCAAGCCCGGCGAGCGCCGTATGCTCAAGCTCGAGCTGAAGGTGCTGGCCGACGTCGGCCTGCTCGGCATGCCCAATGCGGGCAAGTCCACGTTCATCTCCTCGGTGTCCAACGCCAGGCCGAAGATCGCCGACTACCCGTTCACCACACTCGCGCCGAATCTGGGCGTGGTACGCGTGGGCCCGAGCAAGAGCTTCGTGATCGCCGACATTCCGGGCCTGATCGAAGGCGCCGCCGAAGGCGCGGGCCTCGGCCATCAGTTCTTGCGCCATTTGCAGCGCACGAACCTGCTGCTGCATCTGGTGGATCTCGCACCGTTCGACGAAAGCGTGGACCCGGTCGCGGAGGCGAAGGCGATCGTCGAAGAGTTGCGCAAGTATGACGAGACGCTCTACGAGAAGCCGCGCTGGCTCGTGCTGAACAAGCTCGACATGGTGCCCGCGGAAGAGCGCGCAGCGCGTGTCGCCGACTTCGTGAAGCGCTTCGAATGGGACGGCCCTGTTTTCGAGATTTCGGCGCTCACGGGCCAAGGCTGCGAGAACCTTTGCTATGCGGTGTACGACTACATCGCCGCGCATTCGGATGCGCGCCGCGCCGAGCAAGCCGAAGACCTTGCCTCCGACGTGCGCTTTCGCGAAGGTGGCCAGGGCGATCAGGGCGCCGCGCAGCCGCAGGAGTAATCGCTGTATGCGCCGGTGTGCGGGCCGCACCGGCAGCTTCATGCATCATCAGTCATTTGGGGAGACAGCGCAGCATGCGTTCCGTCATCGCCGATTCCCGGCGTCTGGTAGTGAAAGTCGGTTCGAGCCTCGTCACGAACGACGGTCGTGGGCTCGATCACACGGCCATCGGCCGCTGGGCCGCGCAGATCGCGGCGCTGCGCGCACAAGGCAAGGAGGTCGTGCTCGTGAGTTCGGGCGCCATCGCCGAAGGCATGCAGCGTCTCGGCTGGACGAAGCGCCCGCGCGAGATCGACGAGCTGCAGGCCGCCGCCGCTGTCGGTCAGATGGGGCTCGCGCAGGTCTACGAGAGCCGCTTTGCGGAACACGACATTCGCACCGCGCAGATCCTGCTCACGCATGCCGACCTCGCGGACCGCGAGCGCTATCTGAACGCTCGCTCCACGCTGCTCACACTGCTGCGCCTCGGTGTGGTGCCGATCATCAACGAAAACGACACCGTGGTCACCGACGAAATCAAATTCGGCGACAACGACACGCTCGGCGCACTGGTGGCGAACCTGATCGAAGGCGATGCGCTCGTCATCCTTACCGACCAGAGCGGCCTCTACACAGCGGACCCGCGCAAGGATCCGTCCGCCACGCTCGTGCAGGAAGCCGACGCGGGCAAGCCGGAGCTCGAGGCGATGGCTGGCGGCGCGGGCTCGAGCATCGGTCGAGGCGGCATGCTCACGAAGATTCTCGCGGCCAAGCGTGCGGCGCACAGCGGCGCGAATACCGTGATCGCGAGCGGCCGCGAGGCCGACGTGCTGGTGCGGCTTGCCACGGGCGAGGCCATCGGCACGCAACTCATTGCGCGCACCGCGCGCATGGCCGCGCGCAAGCAATGGATGGCCGATCACCTGCAGGTGCGCGGCCACGTCGTAATCGACGATGGCGCCGTGCAGAAGCTCACGGCCGACGGCAAGAGCCTTCTGCCCATCGGTGTGGTTGGCGTCCAGGGCGCGTTCGCACGCGGAGAAGTGATCGCGTGCCTGAACGGCGAGGGCCGGGAAGTCGCACGCGGTCTCACCAACTACAGCAGTGCCGAAACGAAGCTCATCCAGCGGCATCCGAGCGGCGAGATCGAGAGCATCCTCGGCTACATGCTGGAGCCGGAACTCATCCATCGCGACAATCTCGTGCTGATCTGAGCGTGCTCGGCCCGGCGCATCGCTGGGGCGTACTGGAGATGACAAAAAGCCGCAACGATCGTCGACCGTTGCGGCTTTTTTGTGCCTGCCAGGCAATCGGGCTCGCGCGGCCAGCAGGCCTGCGAGCGTCCAGACGTCAACGCACGAGCGTCGATTGCGTGCGCCCGTAGCGAATGTTCTCGACGATCGTCGATGCTTTCGCGATCGGCATCTTGTTCGCGCAGAAGTAGTCCTGATAAAGCGCCGAGTGATAGGCGTTGAGCGTGCCGTTCTCGATGCGCGACCAGTCGTTCGCCACGGTCTGGTCCCAACCGTCGTGATCGGCGTTCAGGCTCGCGTAGAGACGCCACTCGTAGGTGTCGCAGCGAATTCCTTCGTAATTGATATTGCGCGCGCCGCTCGGGCTCGTGATAACGATCGTGTAGCGCACGACGCCGTCGGTGCCCACGGTAAGCGACGCCGGATCGATCGCGAACTTCAGCGGCGTATTGTTCGAGACGTCGAAGCCGAGAAGCTTCGTATTGGCCTGCGGCAGCGCCGGCAGTCCTTCGAGCTTGTTTTCCTGCCAGTTGCCTTTGCGATCGAGCAGGTAGACGAAAGTGCTGTCGTCCTTGTTGGTGGGGCCAGAGCTGCCGCAACCAGCCAGCAGGACGCTACTTGCGGCCGCGGCGCACACCGCGGCAAGAGCCAATCGTTTCAAATTGATATTCCTTCGATGCACAGGCGCTCGCGCGCAGGAATGCGCGGCGCCGCGGATGCGAACCGCGGCACGCGGCACCGCGCATCAATCTGCGCGGCGCCGGCGTGGCCGGTTCGGGCGTTCAGTGCGACGTCGCGAGCCTTGCCCGTATTACCCTTGCTCGCCCGGCGCAGGCTCGATCATACTCCCCGCCGCGCCGCAATCGCTTTCGAGCGCGGTCTGGCTCGCGGGATCTGCAAGCGATGGCTCGAACTGCACCTGCACCGCCTCGGCGTGCGCCGACGTGACGATACGCGGATAGCGCACCTCATGACCGTGCGTGCTGCCGCTACGTGCGGTGCGCGGCATCGCCGGGCGCCGCAGGAAGCGCGAAAGCTCGGTCAGCGCGAGCTGATAGACGTCGCGCTTGAACTCGATGACCGCTTCGAGCGGCACCCAGTATTCGTTCCAGCGCCACGCATCGAACTCGGGATGCTCCGTCGCCCGCAGGCAGATATCGCAGTCGCGCCCGACC
>DATEJU010000393.1:0-2362 GCA_035277805.1 Paraburkholderia sp.
AAACCACGTTCGCCTCGGGCGCGCTCCCGGGCCTCGTGCTGCTCGCAGGCCTCGCCTGGTCGTCGCGCCGCGCGGCGGCCTGTGCGCTCGGCGGCGCGGCGCTCGCGAGCGCCATCGAATATGCCTTCGGCGCACCACCCGCGAGCTTCGCGGCGGGGCTCTGCGGTTTCAACGGCGCGCTCGCTGCGCTCGCGGCCAGTGCGCTCGGCGCGCGCGCCGCGGTCTGTGCGACGATGCTTGCCGCAGTGCTGCATCTGGCCGCCGTGCGCCTCGGCCTGCCCGTCATGACCGCGCCGTTCGCGATCGCCGGCTGGACCGTGCACGGCGCGTGGCGCCTGATGGCGCCGGAGTGGTCACGGTCACGCCGGGAGCCCGCAACCGACGAAGCGCCCGAAACGGGCGCCAACGCCGCGCGCAGCGTGCCGCTCGCCGATGCAGGTATGCTCGCCGCAACGCAAGCGGGAGCGCAAAACGAGGGGCAAATCGGATCGCTGACCGGTGCGCAAATCGAGTCACCTATCGGATCACTAACCGGGGCACGAATTGGGGCGCAACCCGAAGCGCCAATCGACGCGCCGACTGGCACACCAATCGAGCCGCAATCCGGGCAGCAAGCCAGGCCGTAAACCGGGCTGTGAGCCTGCCCTATCGTCTACCGTCCGCTGAAGGAGCCAACCATGTCATTCGCCCATCGTCCGACCAGCATCACTGACGACACCGCGCCGCCCTCCGCCGCGGAGCAGCAACTGCGCGTGGACCTTGCCGCCGCCTATCGGCTCATCGCGCTCCATGGCTGGGACGATCTGATCTACACGCACGTCTCCGCCGCCGTGCCCGGCGAGCCCGGCCGCTTCCTGATCAACCCGTTCGGCCTCGCCTTCGACGAGATGTGCGCCTCGAATCTCGTGAAGATCGACACCGAAGGCCGCATCGTCGGCAAGAGCGGGCATCCGGTCAACGCGACCGGTTTCGCGCTGCATGCGGCCGTGCATCTCGCGCGCCCCGACGCCGTGTGCGTGATGCATCTGCACAATACGGCGGGCATCGCCGTCTCGATCCAGCGCGACGGCCTGCTGCCCGCCTCGCAGCATGCGCTGCGTTTCTATGGCCAGCTCGGCTGGCACGACTACGAGGGGCTCGCGTTCACGCCCGCCGAAAGCGCGCGCCTGACCGCGAGTCTGGGCGCGCATCCCGCGATGCTCTTGCGCAACCACGGCACGCTCACCACGGGCCGCACCGTCGCGGAGGCGTGGGTGCTCATGGCGACGCTCATCAAGGCCTGCGAGATCCAGTTGCAAGCCCAGGCGGGCGGCGTGCCGCTCGTGATGCCGACGCCCGAGGTCTGCGCGCACACGGCCGAGCAACTGCGCGACGGCGGCGCGATCGAGGGCGTGCTCGAATGGCCCGCGCTCTTGCGCAAGCTCGACCGCATCGACACGTCGTATCGCGACTGAATCCGGCAACTCAATCCGTTCCACTACCCCTGCAAACAAGGAGATCCGTATGCCGACTTTCCACATCGAGATGTTCGAAGGCCGCAGCGTCGAGAAGAAACGCGAGCTGGCCGCCGCGCTCACCGAGACCACCTGCAAGGTGCTGGGCGTGGATGCCCAGTCCGTCGACATCATCTTCACCGACGTGAAGACCGAAAACTGGGCGACGGCTGGCAAGCTGTGGAGCGATCCGCGCTGAGTCGCTCCAGCCGATCATAATTAGATCGTCGTTCTGACGATTTATCGCGAGGCTTTGCCGCGGCTTCGACCGCATGGTCCGCCAGACGCCGCGCGGCCTCGCACCTGCCCCGCCAAGCCGATTCGAACGCCGCGAATTTTCGCACTTGGGCTAATTGACGCACCGCACGCCCCAGCGCCGCGAATCGCGCCCGATTTGACGCAAATTGACGCAGCGCGCACCCCTATGCGCCAAATCAATCCGCAGTGAATCCTTAATAAAAATTGATCGCTATCAACGATTTAGCGCACGATTTCGTTGCTTGACGATTGACTGCTGCGACACGCTGGCGCACGTCGCAGTGCAGCAAAACGCGCCCTGTTCCCCTACGCTTACGTCCATTCGCACAAGGCATCGCGCGCACGGCGCCCTCACCGCCGGCCGCCGCACGAGGCCTCGCGCGAAAGCGCTTTCCGGTACGCAAGCACACAGCAGGCACGCACATGCAATCGTCAATCCCCGCATTTCAGGCGCTATCGTCACTATCGGCATTCGATCTGGCCCGGCTGCAATTCGCCTTCACCGTGTCGTTTCACATCGTCTTCCCGGCGCTCTCCATCGGGCTCGCGAGCTTCATCGCGGTGCTCGAAGCCTGCTGGCTCAAGACGCGCAAACCGTTCTACAAGGACCT
>DATEJU010000394.1:0-2156 GCA_035277805.1 Paraburkholderia sp.
CGCGCCCGACAGGTCGACGCCTTCGAGCAGCGGGCTCGCCACGGCCTGTTCCGCCGCGAGGCGTGCGCGATCGACGCCGGCAACCGTCGCCGTGCCCATCATCGCCTTGCCCTGCTCGCCCATCACCGTCTTCACGTCTTCAAAGTCGACGTTCACGAGGCCATCGACATTGATGATTTCAGCGATGCCTGCGACAGCGTTGTTCAACACGTCGTCCGCGCACTGGAAGCACTTGTCCATCTCGGCGTCATCGCCCATCACGTCGAACAGCTTGTCGTTCAGGACGACGATCAGCGAGTCGACGTGATCCTCCAGTTGCTGCGAGCCTGCTTCCGCGACGCGCATGCGCTTGCCGCCTTCGAATTCGAACGGCTTGCTGACGACGCCAACCGTCAGGATGCCCATCTCTTTCGCGATCTGCGCGACCACCGGCGCTGCGCCCGTGCCCGTGCCACCGCCCATGCCGGCCGTGATGAACACCATGTGCGCGCCACGCAGTGCGTCCGCGATGCGCTCACGTGCTTCTTCCGCTGCAGCCTTGCCCATCTCCGGCTTCGCGCCGGCGCCAAGGCCGGTGTTGCCGAGTTGGATCACGGACGGTGCACGCGCACGCGACAGCGCCTGTGCGTCGGTGTTCATCACGATGAAGTCGACGCCCTGCACGCCGCGGTTGATCATGTGCTGCACGGCATTGCCGCCAGCGCCGCCAACGCCCACCACCTTGATGATGGTGCCGTTGGTTTCGGTTTCCAGCATTTCGAATTCCATTGTTGCCTCCGTCAAGAAAATAAACCTGCTCGGCCGTTATTCGGCAGGAGATCGGGCAACCCCCTGTCGCGCGCCAGCCGCCGGCACCAGCGCGAATTTCGATTCGTTTCTTGCGTCAGAAGTTGCTCAGGAACCATTCCTTCATCCGCGAGAAGATCTGCCCCGCGTTGCCGGACTGCACGGCGACCTTGCGGCCGCGCATGCGCTGAGCACTGCCTTCGACGAGCAGGCCCATCGCCGTCGAGTAGCGCGGATTGCGCACCACGTCGGCGAGGCCGCCTGCATATTCCGGCGCACCGATGCGCACCGGCTTCAGGAAAATGTCTTCGCCAAGCTCGACCATGCCCGGCATCATCGAAGCCCCGCCGGTAATGACCACGCCGGAGCTCAGCAGTTCTTCGTAACCCGACTCGCGCACCACCTGCTGCACGAGCGAGAACAGTTCCTCGACGCGCGGCTCGATCACGGCGGCGAGCGCCTGGCGCGACAGCGTGCGCGGACCGCGTTCGCCGAGGCCCGGCACTTCGACCATTTCGTCCGGATCGGCGAGCGCCTGCTTCGCGATGCCGTAGCCGACCTTGATGTCTTCCGCATCCGGCGTCGGCGTGCGCAGCGCCATCGCGATGTCGCTCGTGATCTGGTCGCCGGCGATCGGAATCACCGCGGTGTGACGGATCGCGCCTTCGGCGAAGATCGCGATGTCGGTCGTGCCGCCGCCGATGTCGACCAGCACCACGCCGAGATCCTTCTCGTCTTCCGTCAGCACGGCCAGCGACGACGCCAGCGGCTGCAGGATCAGGTCGTTCACTTCCAGCCCGCAGCGGCGCACGCACTTGACGATGTTCTGCGCGGCACTGACCGCGCCCGTCACGATGTGCACCTTCACCTCGAGGCGGATGCCGCTCATCCCGATCGGCTCGCGCACGTCTTCCTGGCCGTCGATGATGAATTCCTGCGTGAGGATGTGCAGCACCTGCTGGTCGGTCGGGATGTTGATCGCCTTCGCGGTCTCGATCACGCGCGCGACGTCGGTCTGCGTGACTTCCTTGTCCTTGATCGCGACCATCCCGCTCGAGTTGAAGCTGCGGATGTGGCTGCCCGCGATCCCCGTAAACACGTTGGTGATCTTGCAGTCGGCCATCAGCTCGGCTTCCTCGAGCGCGCGCTGGATCGACTGCACGGTGGCCTCGATGTTGACCACCACGCCCTTCTTCAGACCTTTCGATTCGCTCTGGCCGAGGCCGATGACCTCGTAATGGCCTTCGCCCTTCAGCTCGGCGACGATGGCCACCACCTTCGACGTGCCGATGTCGAGGGAAACCAGCAGATCCTTGTAGTCTTTGCTCATAAAGTGCTCTTGCGTGTGATCTCTCGTTACTTCTTGCGCT
>DATEJU010000395.1:0-6852 GCA_035277805.1 Paraburkholderia sp.
TCACGGTGAACCGCGCGCAGGCGAGCGTCGACAATGTGCATCTGCCCGCGCTGACGGAGCCGACGCGCGTTTCGGTCACGGGCAATGTTGTCGGTCCGGAGCACACAGGGCGCATGACGTTCAGCGGCTGGATGCAGATCGCGAGCAAGGACTCGCAGCTCCACACGACGCTGCGCGGCGTGGATGTGCGGACGATCGATCCCTATCTGCTGAAAAAGGCCGGTGCGAAGGCCAACGTGACGGGCGGCACGCTCGACCTCGATCTCACCTCGACCGTGCGCGGCTATCACCTGCACGCGCCGGGCACGGTCACGTTGCACAACCTGCAACTCGCGGAAGGCGGCGACGCCGTGGACACCTTCCTGTCGATTCCGACGCGCGCCGCCGTGGCGGCATTGGAGGCGCACAAGGGCGAGATCACGCTGCATTTCGTGCTCGACGGCAACCTGCGCGACCCGAAATTCAAGCTCAACGAAAACCTGATGACGCAAATGCGCGCAGGCTTCGCGCAGGCGCTCGGCGTGAGCGCGGAAGGTGTGGCGAAGGGCGCCGGGCAAACCGCGAAGAGTATCGCCGACGCGCTGCGCAGTCTGCTGCAGCCGGTGCCGCCGGCGCCTGCATCGAAATAACGCGCGGGGCGCGGACTTCAGCCTGCGGACTTCAGCCTGGTTAGACCGGCAGGCCGAGTTCGCGCAGTTTCGCGTCGGTGGCGGCGTTGCTCGTGTGGTGCACGCCGTGCCAGCCGAGCGCCGTGGCGGCATGCGCGTTGTGCGCGTTGTCGTCGATGAAGACGAGCTCCTCGGGCTTCACGCCCGGCAACTGCGCTTCGATGCGGCGGAACATCTCGTGGAAGATCGCCGGGTCGGGCTTCACGAGCTTCACGCGGCCCGAAACGACGATGTCGCGGCAGCGCCGCAGAATGCCGAAGCGCTCCCACGCCCACGGAAACGTCTCGGCTGACCAGTTCGTGAGGCCGAAGATCGGCACGCCCGCCGCCTCCAGACGCTCGAAGGTGGCGACGCCGCCCTCGAGCAGCCCGCCGATCATCTCGTGCCAGCGCTCGTAGAACGCACGGATAAGCGTTTCGTGCTCGGGAAACTGCGCGACCAGTTCCTCGGTGCCGACTGCGATAGGCTCGCCGCCGTCCTGCCGGATCACCCAGTCCATCTTGCAGACGTGTGTGAGGAACCAGCGCCGCTCGTCGTCGTTGGGGATGAGCTTGCGATAGAGATGCTCGGGACTCCAGTCCACGAGCACCCCGCCAAAATCGAACACCACTGCCTTGATCGCCATGCGCGTTTCGCTCCGCTTGATTGCTAGCTGATCGCTATCTGGATACCGGTGACCACCGGGCACATCAGATCGGCTGCGTGCGCTTTTCGAGCCACGCGAGCGCATCGCCACTCACGTGCGGCGCCACGCGCACGCGCACCGTCTGGTGATACGCATTGAGCCATTCGCGCTCGTCCGCGCGCAAGAGCGCCAGATCGATGCAGCGCGTGTCGATCGGGCAGAGCGTGAGCGTCTCGAAGTCGAGGAAGTCGCCGAATTCGGTCGTTTCGGCGCGCTGGTTCAGCACGAGATTCTCGATGCGAACGCCCCACTTGCCCGGCCGGTAGATGCCCGGCTCGACCGAGGTGATCATGCCCTCTTCCATCGCGGTCCAGGGCTCGGCCGGTGCATAGTGCGAGATGACCTGCGGACCTTCGTGCACGTTCAGGAAATAGCCCACGCCGTGGCCGGTGCCGTGGCCATAGTCCGCGCCCGCTTCCCAGATCGGCGCACGCGCGATGGCGTCGAGCATCGGCGAGCGGATGCCGCGCGGGAACTTCGCGCGCGAGAGCGCCATCATGCCCTTGAGCACGAGCGTGAAGTCGCGCTTTTGCTCCGCGCTCGGCGTGCCCACGGGCACGACGCGCGTGATGTCCGTGGTGCCGTCGAGGTACTGGCCGCCCGAGTCGATGAGCAGCAGGCCATCGCCTTCGATCACGCTGTGCGATTCGGGCGTGGCGCGGTAGTGCGGCATCGCGCCGTTCGCATTGAAGCCCGCGATCGTCGCGAACGAGAGCGACTTGAAGCCCGCACGGCGCGCACGCGCAGCGGAAAGCTTTTCGTCGATGGTCAGCTCGGTGATGGTCTCGCGGCCAAGCACCGCCTCGAACCACGCGAAGAATTCGGCGAGCGCCGCACCGTCCTGCTCCATGGTCGCGCGCACGTGATCGGCTTCGGCGGCCGTCTTGCGCGACTTGAAGAACGTGCTCGGATTGACCGACTCCACGAGCTTCACCGCCAACGACACCGCCTGCAGCAAGCCATACGTCACGCGGCGCGGATCGACCAGCAGCGTGGCCTTCGCGGGCAGCGCCGCGAGCGCGGCGGCGGCCTCGGCATAGGGCGCGACGCGCACCTTGTCTTTCACGAGCGACTGCACGAGCGCCTCGCTCACCTTGCCGTCGGCGACGAAAAGCGTCGCGTCGTCCGGCCCGATAAGCGCGTGCGCGACGAACACCGGGTTGTAGTTGACGTCCGCGCCGCGCAGGTTGAAGAGCCAGGCGAGGTCGTCGAGCGTGGAGACGAAGTGCCATTGCGCGCCCTTCTCCTGCATCGCGCGGCGCACCTGGTCGAGCTTGCCGGCGCGGCTCGTGTCGGCGTGCGGCGCGACGTGCTCGTACACGGGTTCGAGCGGCAGCGACGGGCGGCCCTGCCAGACATCGTCGAGCAGATCGAGGTCGGTGCGCAGCGCGACGTCGCGCGCCGTGAGCGCATCGGCCAGCGCGCGCGCCGAGGCCACGCCGAGCACCGCGCCATCCACGGCCACCGCGCCGCCTGCGCTCACGTTCTGCGCGAGCCAGTCGATGTGCGGCGCGCTCTGCTGGCCGCCCATCATCTTCATGAGCTGGATGCCGGTGCCGGCCAGTTGTTGCTCGGCCTGCACCCAGTAGCGGCTGTCGACCCATACGCCCGCGAAATCCTTCGTCACTACGAGCGTGCCCACCGAGCCGGTGAAGCCCGAGAGCCACTCGCGCCCTTGCCAGCGGCGCGGCAGGTATTCGGACAGGTGCGGATCGGCGGACGGCACGAGGGCGGCATCCACGCCGGCGCGCGCCATCGCGGCGCGCAGGGCGGCAATGCGTTCGGGAATCGAGGAGGTTTCGGGGAGTCGGGCGTTCATGTTTTCACCTGCGAAAAATTCGAAGCGGAAGATCGGGGTTCGGCCAAAGGCGGCACTTGGGGCAGACCGGCTGCGCGCGACTAGCTCGACCGGGCGCGCAGCGCCACGCACACACCCACGAAAACGAGCGCGAGCGCCGTGCAAAGCGGCCACTGGAGCAGCTCGCCATCGTAGAAAAGACCGGTCGCACTGCCGGCCGCATTCGCGAGCGCCGCACCGAGCACACCGGCCACGACCGCCAGCGCGAGTGAGTGGCGTGCGGCACGGCGCAACGGATGGAGCCACCATCCTGCACAGCCCACCACCAGACCAAGAATGACAATACCGGGCCAGCCCATCAGAGACTTGTCCTATAGGTTTTCGGATAAGTCTGATAGGACCGCAGAAGCACGAGGGCTAGCATTTGTAACTTGGTTAGTCTCTTTTAAAACTGGAAAACGGTCGGCTCGGCGCTTCCCGCGTAGCGGTTGAGTGTAGGGGGCAGGATGGCGCAAGGCAAGCGCATCCGGGCCACTCCAGCCGCACTCTCTCGTATGCGAATCGCCCTTGTCGAACCAGACGCCCGTCAGGCCGAAACCCTCGTCCGCCTGCTCATTGCGGGTGGGCACGCATGCCAGCACTTCCCGCTTGGCGCACAGCTCTTCGAAACCCTCGAAGACGAAACCTTCGACCTTTTGATCGCGGCATGGTGGTGCGGCGACGCTGGCGCGGACGACCTCATCCCCCAGGCGCGCAAGCTGCTCCCCGGTCTGCCCGCCATCGCGCTGATGCTCGCGCCCCATGAAAGCGAGATCGTTGCGAGCCTGCAGGCCGGTGCGGACGACTGCATCGCCAAACCCGTGCGCGGCCCCGAAATGCTCGCGCGCATCGACGCGCTCCTGCGCCGCGCCGGCGTGCGCCGGCCGCGCAACCGCGCCCGTCACGGTTTTGGGGACTACCTCTTCGATTCCGGGCGTTACGAAGTGTCGTTTCGGGGTCAAACCGTCACGCTCACGCCCAAGGAATATCGTTTCGCGCTGCTGCTCTTTACCAACGCATCGCGCCCCGTTTCGCGAGCGCGCATCCTCGAAACCGTGTGGAATCTGAACCGCGACGTTCGGTCGCGCACGCTCGACACTCACGCCTCCAGGCTGCGCAGCAAATTGCAGCTCGGGCCCGAACACGGCTGGCGTTTGACGACTTTGTACGGCTTCGGCTACCAGCTCGAAAGACTCCCCATATCACCCACTGAAATGTCGGACTCTGTCGACGCGAATGTCGGAAGCGAGGAAAAGTTATAATATCCGCCTAAATCTCGCCCCCATGGTATGCAGCTTCTAACGATCGGAATCAATCACCACACCGCGCCCGTCGCCTTGCGCGAACGCGTGGCGTTTCCGCTCGAACAGATCAAGCCCGCGCTCGCCCTGTTCAAGGAAGCGTGGTCCGGCAAGCGTTCGCTGAGCGCGCCGGAAGCCGCCATTCTCTCCACCTGTAACCGCACCGAGCTCTACTGCGCGACCGACGCGCAAAGCTCGCGCGACGCCGCCGTGAGCTGGCTTTCGCATTACCACGGCATCCGCGAAGAGGAACTTGCACCGCACGTCTACACGCTGCCGCAGTCCGAAGCGGTGCGTCATGCGTTCCGGGTGGCTTCGGGGCTCGATTCGATGGTGCTGGGCGAGACGCAGATCGTCGGCCAGATGAAGACCGCGGTTCGCACCGCGACCGAGGCCGGGGCGCTCGGCACCTATTTGAACCAGTTGTTCCAGCGCACCTTCGCAGTGGCGAAGGAAGTGCGCAGCACGACCGAGATCGGCGCGCAATCGGTCTCCATGGCCGCCGCCGCCGTGCGCCTCGCACAGCGCATCTTCGACAAGATCGCCAACCAGCGCGTGCTCTTCATCGGCGCGGGCGAGATGATCGAACTGTGCGCCGCGCACTTCGCCGCGCAACAGCCGCGCGAACTCGTCGTCGCAAACCGCACCGCCGAGCGCGGGCGCTATGTTGCCGAACGTTTCGGCGGGCGTGCCATTCCGCTCTCCGACCTGCCCAACCGCATGCACGAGTTCGACATCATCGTCTCCTGCACGGCATCCACGCTGCCCATCATTGGACTCGGCGCTGTGGAGCGCGCGGTGAAAGCGCGCCGGCACCGCCCCATTTTCATGGTCGACCTCGCGGTGCCCCGCGACATCGAGCCCGAAGTCGGCCAGCTCGAAGACGTGTTCCTCTATACCGTCGACGATCTCGGCACGATCGTGCGCGAAGGCAATGCCTCGCGCCAGGCCGCCGTCGCGCAGGCCGAGACGATCATCGAATCGCGCGTGGCGAACTTCATGCAGTGGCTCGACTCGCGCAGCATCGTGCCGGTCATCCGCCACATGCACACTCAGGCCGACGCGCTGCGTCGCGCCGAACTCGAACGCGCACGCAAGATGCTCGCGCGCGGCGACGACCCGTCCGCCGTGCTC
Organism: Paraburkholderia sp.; assembly: GCA_035277805.1. Lineage (GTDB taxonomy): Bacteria > Pseudomonadota > Gammaproteobacteria > Burkholderiales > Burkholderiaceae > Paraburkholderia. The sequence goes on from DATEJU010000395.1 coordinate 5,626, forward strand.
GAAGCGCTGTCGCAGTCGCTCACCAACAAGCTGATCCACGGCCCGACGCATGCGCTCAACACGTCGCGCGGTGATGAGCGCGACTCGCTCATCGAACTGATGGGCGGCTTTTACCGCCACGGCCAGCCGGCAAGAACAGACGACGCCGCGCCGCCTGCGGCGGATGTCGCGGCCTCGCCGCGTTCCGCCGGTTCTACCGACTCGTCCGACTCGTCCGGCAGTTCGGACCGTTAGCGACGTTCGCGGTCGGGCGCGCGCCATGCGCGCCGTGCACAACCGGGCCGCGCGCCCGCCTCTTCTCTCTCGCAGTCCTATCCGGAGTCCGCTCCGCACCGCCCGATGAAAACGAGCATGCAATCGAAGCTCGACCAGCTGACTACGCGCCTGGCCGAGCTAAACGACCTGTTGAGCCGTCCCGACGTGACCTCGAACCGCGATCAGTACCGCAAGCTCACGCGTGAGCACTCGGAACTGGGGCCGGTGGTCGAGCACTACGGCCAGTGGCGTCAAGCCAAAGACGACGAGGCCGCGGCGAAAGACCTGCTCTCCGATGCCTCGATGCGCGACTTCGCCGAAGAAGAGGTGAAAGCCGCGCGCGAGCGCATGGCGCAGCTTCAGCACGAATTGCAGATGATGCTGCTGCCGAAAGACCCCAACGACGACCGCAACGTGTTCCTCGAAATCCGCGCGGGCACGGGCGGCGACGAGTCGGCCCTCTTCGCGGGCGACCTGCTGCGCATGTACTTGCGCTATGCGGAGCGCAGCCGCTGGCAGATCGAAATGATGTCGGCGAGCGAGTCGGATCTGGGCGGCTACAAGGAAGTGATCGTGCGCATTGCGGGCGAGGCGGCGTACTCGAAGCTCAAGTTCGAGTCGGGCGGCCATCGCGTGCAGCGCGTGCCCGCCACCGAAACGCAGGGCCGCATCCACACGTCGGCCTGCACGGTCGCGGTGATGCCCGAAGCCGACGAGATCGGCGAAGTCGAAATCAATCCCGCCGATCTGCGCATCGACACGTTCCGCGCCTCGGGCGCGGGCGGTCAGCACATCAACAAGACCGATTCGGCCGTGCGCGTGACGCACCTGCCGACCGGCATCGTGGTGGAGTGCCAGGACGACCGCTCGCAGCACAAGAACAAGGACCGCGCGCTCAAGGTGCTCGCCGCGCGCATCAAGGACAAGCAGTACCAGGAGCAGCACGCGAAGGAAGCGGCCACGCGCAAGAGC
>DATEJU010000396.1:0-3162 GCA_035277805.1 Paraburkholderia sp.
ATAGCTGACGAGCAGGTTCTTCGTCTGCTGATAGTGGTCGAGCATCATCTTGTGGTTCTCGCGGCCGATGCCCGACTGCTTGTAGCCACCGAACGCCGCATGCGCCGGATACGCGTGATAGCAGTTGGTCCACACGCGCCCAGCCTGGATCGCACGGCCGAAGCGGTACGCGCGCGTACCGTCGCGCGTCCAGACACCGGCGCCGAGGCCATAGAGCGTGTCGTTGGCGATTTCCAGCGCTTCTTCTTCGGTCTTGAACGTCGTCACGGAGACGACCGGCCCGAAGATCTCTTCCTGGAAGATGCGCATCTTGTTGTGGCCGCGGAAAACCGTGGGCTTCACGTAGTAGCCGTCACCAAGCTCGCCGGCCAGCTTGTTGCGCTCGCCGCCGATCAGGCATTGCGCGCCTTCCTGCTTGCCGAGGTCGATGTACGAGAGGATCTTTTCGAGCTGCTCCTGCGAAGCCTGCGCGCCGATCATCGTCTTCGGATCGAGCGGGTGGCCCTGCTGGATCGCGGCCACGCGCTTGATTGCGCGCTCCATGAAGCGGTCGTAGATCTTCTCGTCGATCAGCACGCGCGACGGGCAGGTGCACACCTCGCCCTGGTTGAGCGCGAACATTGCAAAGCCCTCGAGCGCCTTGTCGAAGTAGCTGTCGTCGCGATCGAGCACATCGGCGAAGAAGATGTTCGGGCTCTTGCCACCCAGCTCCAGCGTCACGGGAATGATGTTCTGGCTCGCGTACTGCATGATCAGGCGGCCCGTGGTGGTCTCGCCGGTGAAGGCGATCTTGGCGATGCGGCGGCTCGAAGCCAGCGGCTTACCCGCTTCGAGGCCAAAGCCGTTCACCACATTGAGCACGCCCGGCGGCAGCAGGTCCTGAATCAGCTCGACGAGCACGAGCATGGACGCGGGCGTTTGCTCCGCGGGCTTGAGCACCACGCAGTTGCCGGCGGCCAGCGCGGGCGCCAGCTTCCAGGCGGCCATCAGGATCGGGAAGTTCCACGGGATGATCTGGCCTACCACGCCGAGCGGCTCGTGGAAGTGATACGCGACCGTGTCGTGATCGATCTCCGAGATGCCGCCTTCCTGCGCGCGCACGCAGCCCGCGAAGTAGCGGAAATGGTCGATAGCGAGCGGGATGTCGGCGGCGAGCGTCTCGCGCAGCGGCTTGCCGTTGTCGATGGTTTCGGCCACCGCGAGCTTTTGCAGGTTCTGCTCGAGGCGGTCGGCGATGCGGTTGAGGATGTTGGCGCGATCGGTCGACGAGGTCTTGCCCCACGCAGCCTTGGCCTTGTGCGCGGCGTCGAGCGCGAGCTCGACGTCGGCTTCGCGCGAGCGCGGAATCGAGGTGAACGGATGGCCGGTGATGGGCGAGACGTCGTCGAAATATTCGCCGCCTAGCGGCGCCACCCATTCACCGCCGATGAAATTGCCGTACTGCTTCTTGTAGGGGAACTCGGTGTTCAGAAACTGCATGTCCGCGTGATTCATCTGCGTGCTCCTCACTGATCTCTGTCGATATGGATGGGCGCGTCAGTCGTGTTGGTGCCGACGGCCGCGCAACCGGAGCGCATTTACGCCAGAAGCGTGCCAATGAGCACGCATTCCCGGTGCGACGGGCGTTTGCGGGAGCGTCGGGTAGAAAGACGGGCGCGAGGCGTCGTGTGAAAGCGGGAAGCCGGCTGCGAGTGCTGTGCAGTGGTGGAGCAGCGCGCTGCGAGGCTGCTCAGAAAAGGCACAACCGATGAACAGCGAATGGACAGCGCGGGGAACGCCGTACTGAGCGAGGCGCACTACGAAGGCGGAGTGCAGGCGAGCGCTCAGGCGTAGACGCAGAAAGCACAGCGTTACGCGGGAAAAAAGCGGCGCGTGGGGCGCGCATGCTGTAGGCTTTGCACCCGTAACAGCAAGGAGAGTTTGCATGTCGAGTACATTCGTCTGCCGCAATCAGTCGTGCGGCACCCCGTGGGAGCAGAGCGAGGTGGTGATCAAGAACGAGGGCCAGGGCCCGCTGTTCCGTTGCCCGCTGTGCGGCGCCCGCAACTACCTCGAGCAGTTCGAAGACGACGAGGGCAATGTCGTCTACGAACAGGTGGATGGCAAGCCGTTCCTTTAAGCGGGGCGCGCCCCGGCGCTTCATTAGAGGATTTCGGAGGCGAGCGAGATACCGAAGATGATGCCGCCGATCAGACCGAGCGCGCGGCCGAGGAGCAGCAGATTCAGGTCTTCGTCGAGCAGATGGGGGTCGCGCTTTTCGCGCAGTATCGTGCGATGCAGCAGCGGGCGCGGAAACAGCAGGCATGCTGAAATCAGGGTCGGCACAGTTAGCCGGACGACCGCACTGTAGTGGCGGTCGGATGGGAAATCGAGCCAGACTAGCAGCACGACGAGGAGCGCGGTGAGAACGCCGCCGATGACTGCGCCGGCAACAAGTTTGTCGGTGGGATGCCCGTGCATGACAACTGCCTCAAGAGTGTTTTCAGTAGCACCATGATCTGATGCACGTCAGAAAAACCCTATCGGAGCAGTCTTAAAACAGAGGCGAGGCGGTCGCTGGCGCACAAGCATCGCACGTGCCAGATTTTGCATTTTGCGGTGGGTTGGCACCTATCCATTCGGGTAGGCTGGCGCCGCCGTCCCGGCGTCCTACATTACCGTCATACGATAAGAAACACTATCGAACATAACGGGGTGTGCCATGACATTCGTCGAACAGGAAATCGCACATATTGCGCGCGTGATGCCGCTTTCGCTTGCGGGCGACTTCGAGGAGCCGGTCATGGGCGTCGACTACTGGCGCAAGCGGTTGCACACCCTGCTCAAGCAGAATCACCTGACCCACGTTCAACTTGCGACCGTCGACACGCTCTTGCGTCAACTCGACGGCTTCGAGGCGCTCGGCCGCTGGCTGCCGCAACCGAAGAGGGTTGCGCGTTTCTCGGTGCGGATGAGGGAAAGCCGGCTGGCAGCGGTGGTTTGAATCGGTTTGCCCACCCGTCCGCACAAGGCAGGCGCGGAAAAGCAAAAAGCCCGGTCGCAGTGACCGGGCTTTTTGCATGAATTCGCTGGTGGGGCGTGAGTGACTCGAACACTCGACCTACGGATTAAGAGTCCGCTGCTCTACCAACTGAGCTAACGCCCCCAACAGAAGAAAAATTA
>DATEJU010000397.1:0-6114 GCA_035277805.1 Paraburkholderia sp.
TCCCACCTCGATCGACTGCGTGCGCCTGTTGCGCGGCAGCGAGAGCCATCCGCGCAGGCCGGTGATGTACGAGCCGAGCATCGTGATCGTCTGCCAGGGCCGCAAGCGCGGCTTTCTCGGCGACCAGGTGTTCATCTACGACGCGCAGCAATACCTCGTGCTCTCCGTGCCGCTGCCGTTCGAATGCGAGACCGAGGCCACGCCCGAGAAGCCGATCCTCGCGATTTCGATTCGCGTCGATCTCACCATGGTGGCCGAGCTGCTGATGGCGCTCAACGACACGCGCGGCAACGCCGTGGCGGAGCCGGTGGGCATCTACGCGACGCCGCTCGACGCAGCGCTCTCGAACGCCGTGTTGCGTCTGCTCGAAGCGCTCGCGCAGCCGAGCGACGCGCGCATTCTCGGCCCGTCGATCGTGCGCGAGATCTGCTACCGCGTGCTGAGCGGCGAGCAGGGCGACGCGATTCGCGCGGCGCTCACGCATCAGCATCATTTCGGCCGCATCGCGAAGGCGCTGCGCCGCATTCACACCGACTATCGCGGCGATCTCGACGTGGAGACGCTGGCCGCCGAGGCGGGCATGAGCCTCGCGGTGTTTCATGCACACTTCAAGGCCGTCACTTCGACCTCGCCGATGCAGTACGTGAAGACCACGCGCCTGCATCAAGCGCGTCTGCTAATCGCGCACGACGGCATGAACGTGAGCGCGGCGGCCACGCGCGTGGGCTACGAAAGCGCCTCGCAGTTCAGCCGCGAGTTCAAGCGCCTGTTCGGCTGCAGTCCCGCCGACGAAATGCGCCGCGCGCGCAATGGCGCCGAAGCCGCCGCGCCGCGCGTGGAAGTGGCGTCGCGTTACGCGGGCGCCGCGGTGTGAGGGCTACGTCGATCGATGGGTCTACCGGGATGATTCGGATTTCGAAGCAATGATGCCGACATGAGCGATGCCGTCACGCCTGCCTCACGTCGAGCGAGATGCCACGCCTGCTCGTGCTGATCCCGCTCACCGACGCCGATCGCGCCGCGCCTGGCCGTCACTTCGACGTGCTCTATGCCCCCGACGTGCAGCAGCGTGCGCTGGCGGTGGCGCAGCAGGGCGGCACCGTGCGCGCGGTGCTCACGAACGGCACGACCGGGCTCACCGCCGACGAAATCGACCGCATGCCCGCGCTGGCGCTCGCCGGTGCACTGGGTGCGGGCTACGAGAATCTCGCGCTCGAGCATGCGCGCTCGCGCGGCATCGCGCTGTGCAACGGGGTGAGCGTGAACGCCAATTGTGTCGCCGATCACGCGGTGCTCGACGCGCTCGGGCCGGAGGGGTTTCTCGTCAACGTTTCGCGCGGCAGTGTGGTCGATACGGCGGCGCTCGCCGATGCGCTCGCGCAGGGCGCGCTGGGCGGCGCGGGCCTCGATGTCTATGAGGGCGAACCCGCGCCTCCAGAGGCGCTCGTGACGCTCGAGAATATCGTGCTCACGCCGCATGTGGCCGGTACGTCGCCCGACGTGCGTGCGGCCAGCATTCGTCACTTCATTGCGAACGCCGCGCGCTGCTTCGCGGGCGCGCCGCTGCTTACGCCGCTCTGAATCTCATGGCCGCCCCGATCCGCCCTCGGCCCCGGCAGTCGCTCAAAGCCGCTTAAGGCCACCTTAAGGCGTGCCAGGGTACCTTAAGCTGCCCTGAGTCCCGGATAGCTTTTCACACGCCGCGGATCGGCTTCTTCGCCGCCTGGCTATGTACGCTGGACCACGTCCCGAAGAAAGTCTCCACAGTGGCGGCCATCCGCGCGTTTATGCATGCCGTATCATCTTCCGTTGAGCGACGAGGTCTCGCTCACCGCCTTGCGCGTCGCGCACGGGCGACCGACTTCCCGGTCCCGGGAGCCATGAGACGTTACGCATGCAAACATTGATTGAGGCGTTGCAACGAACCGCCGACCTCGTGGTGAACGACTTCTATGAGGAACTGGCGCGCCTGCCCAAGTCCCGGCGCATCCTCGAAATGCTGTCGGCGCCGGAACTCGCGCATCTGAAGGCGCGCCAAGTGCAGAATCTGCTCGCGCTTGCGCAGCCGGCGCTGACCTCGCAGGACCGCGCCGAGATGGCGCTGCGCATCGGGCGCATCCATGCCATCGTCGGGCTCGACAAGGAAGAGCTCGTGCGTAGCCGCGGCATCCTTCAGGAACTCGTCTACAAGCAGATCGGGCACAGCGTGAGCAGCCATGCGCTTGCGCTCTACGCACGGCGCCTCACCTCTGACACCGCCTGGCAGCTCAAGGCCTATCAGGCGGTGGAGGATTCGCAGCAGGAGGTGCTCCAGCGCATCACGCGCGTCGTCTGGGAGGCGGGCAGCTACACCCATTTCATCGATCAGGTCATCGGCGCGCTCGCGGGCCACGACGAGGTGACCGCGTGCGCGATCGGCCGTCCCGACGCAGCCGGAATTTTCCACTTCGAGGCAGGCGCGGGCGGCCGCAGTGCTCGGGACGGCCGCGGGCTGCTCGACGCGTTCGAGGCGCAGGGGCACGACATCAGCGTACGCGCCGACCATCCGTGCGGGCAGGGCGCCGTGGGGCGCGCCTGGCGCAGCGGCAAGGCCGAGCGCGTGATCAATTACCAGACCGATCCGCTCGTCGCGCGCTGGCGCGAAGTCGCCGCGCACGAGGGCTTGCGCTCCGCCGTCGCGCTGCCGCTCGCCGCGTCCGGCCAGCCGCCGATCGCGATCCTGATGCTCTACAGCGCCTGGCCGGGCGGCTTCGTCGGGCCGGACCAGGTGGCTTTCGTCGAACTCCTGCAGACGCTGCTCGGCTGCGCCGTCACACGCCTGCAGACCAACGAGGGGATGCACGGCGCCGCCGTGCCGGTGAGCGTGCGCCAGCATTGGGCCGCGCTCGTGCGCACGGGCGGGCTGCAGATGCACTACCAGCCGTTGCTGACTCTGGCGACGGGCCGCTGCGGCAAGGTGGAGGCGCTCGCGCGCCTGCGCGACGGCGAGCGGCTGCTGACCCCCGACGAATTTCTTTTCTCGCTGGCCTCCGACGATCTGCTCGAGCTCTTCGTGCGCGGGCTGCATCAGGCGCTCGCCGACCGCCGCCAATGGCTCGCGGCGGGACACGATCTGGAAATTTCGATCAACCTGCCACCGGCCGCGCTCAACGACATCCGCTACTTCGAGGCGGCCCGCGAGGCGCTTCAGACGCACGCATGCCCGAGCGTCCAGCTCACGCTCGAAGTTCTGGAGACCGAAGCATTCTCGCTGAACGAGGGGCAGCGCTCGATCCTCGCGAAGTTTCGCGCGCTGGGCGTGCTGCTTGCGCAGGACGATCTCGGCTCGGGGCATAGCGGGCTCGCGCGGCTGCGCGAGCTGCCGTTCGACTGGATCAAGATCGACCGCGAGATCGCCCATCTAGACGGCGATACGGCGCTCGATGCGCTGCGGGTGGTGTATCAGGTGACGCGCCTCGGCCACTCGCTCGGCAAGCTCGTGCTGGCGGAGGGCGTCGATTCGGCGGATCTGCTGGCGGCGCTCGCGATACTCGGCGTGGACGGCGCACAGGGCTACGTGATCGCGCGGCCCATGCCGGCCGCGCAACTGCCCGGCTGGATTGCCGACGCCGCGGTGCGCGAGGCGCCCGGCGCGCACGCGGACGAGAGCGTGCTTGCGCGGCTTGCGCGCTTCGTGGTGTGGGAAGAGCGGGTGCTCGTGATCGCGGGTGCGCCCGGCGCCGCGCGCGATATCCTGAAGGCCGCGGGATTTGTCGCGAGCACGCCGTTAGTCGAGGCGCTCGTGGGGCTCGGCGACGTGCTTCCGGCAGGCGGGATACGCGAGGCGCTCCAGTGCGATCTGCTGCGAGCATTGCTTGAAGGCGGCCGCGGGAGCGACGCATGGCGCGCCGCGCTCGTCCGTCTCATGAGCGCGATCGCGGCGACGGCGCACGAGACCCACGCCCCCGAGCCCATACCGTCGCACACGCATTGAGCAAACCGGGTGCGCGCCCGGTTTGCGTTCGGCCCGCGTCTCACTCGGTCAATGCGATGGCCACATCCGTTGGCGCAGCCGCCGGCTGCCTGCGTTGCAGCACCGCGATGCACACGAGCGAGACGGCTGCGAGCGCGCTATAGAAGAGCGCCAGCGGCCACCATTGCCCGGGAAAGTCGTGGGCGAGCAGCGTGCCGACGAGCGGCGTGAGACCGCCCGCGAGCGCCGCGCAACATTGATAGGATATCGAAATAGCCGAATAGCGCACGCGCACCGGGAAGGCATTCGTCATGAAGCCCGCCATCACCGCATACGAGCTCGACATGCACATCACGGCAACGGCAATGCCGATCACGATGGCAACCGGCCTGCCGGTGGAGACCAGCACGAACATCGGATAGGGCGAGAGCATCGCGAGGGCCGCGGCGAGCGTGAGGAAGCGGCCCGCGCCCACGCGCTGCGCGAACCAGCCCGAGGCGAGCTGCGTGAAGAGCTGGATGAACGCGACGACGAACAGGCAGTCGAGGATCAGCGCGCGGTCGAGGCCGAGCGTCTGCGTCGTGTAGTTGAGCATGAAGGTGTTGACGAACCACGCGCCCGCCACGCCGATCACGTTGGCGCCCAGACACAGCAGCACGACTCGCCAGCTGTCACGCAGCACGTCGAGTATCGGCAGCGCAGCCGTGCGACGCTGAGTCTTGAGCGCCTCGAACTCGGGCGATTCGCTCACGCCCGAGCGGATCAGGAGGCCCACCACGAGCAGCACCGCGCTCGCGATGAACGGCAGACGCCAGCCCCAGGAAAGGAGCGCGGCCTTGTCCAGATGCGCGACGCTGCGAAACGCGAGCAGCGCGAGAATCAGACCGGCAGGACTGCCCAGTTGCGCGAACGACGCGAGGAACGTGCGCTTTTCCTTGGGCGCATGCTCGCCCGCCATCAACACCGCGCCACCCCATTCGCCGCCGATGGCGATGCCCTGCGCGATGCGCAGTGCAACCAGCAGGGCCGGCGCGAGCGCGCCCGCGCTGGCATAGGTCGGCAAAAAGCCGATGCCCACGGTGCCTATGCCCATGATCGAAAGCGTCGCGACTAGCGCCTTCTTGCGGCCGATGCGGTCACCCAGATGCCCGAACACGAGACCGCCGAGCGGTCGCGCGAAAAAGCCCACGGCGAACGTGCCGAACGAAGCGAGCGTGCTGTAGAAGGGCTCATTCGACGGGAAGAACAGCTTGCCGAAGATGAGCGCCGCTGCCGTGGCGTAAATGTAGAAGTCGTACCACTCGATCGTCGTGCCGACGAAGGCGGCCAGTGAAGCGCGCGCGGGCTGGCGCGCGGAAGTGCTCGTCATGTTTGTCTCCTGATTCCATCCGGTTGAGCCGGCTAGGGCCGGTCTTCTATCCGTTGATGTTTCGTGGTCCTGAGTGCGTAATGTTCTCTATCCCTTCACCACCCCCGCATCGAAGAGCTTCTGCTGGGTGGCGGCATCGATGCCGAGCGCGTCGAGTACCGCACGCGTATCGCGGCCGAGCGCAGGCGGCGTCGTGCGATAAGTCGCCGGCGTGCGCGAGAGCTTGACGGGCGCGCCCGTGCCGCGATAGCCGTCCATCTCCACGAGCATGCGGCGATGGTGCGTGTGCGGATGCGCGGCCACGGCATCGACCGTCTGCACCGGGCCACACGGCACGCCTGCGGCGATCAGATCGCGCGCGAGCGGTTCGCACGCGTGCTGTGCGAGACGCGCTTCGAGCGCCGCCTTCAATTCGGGACGATGCGCGCAGCGGCTGCGGTTGTCGGCGAAGCGCGGGTCGTCGGCGAGATCGGGCAGGCCCAGATGCGCGCAGAGTTTCGCGAACTGACGGTCGTTGCCCACCGCGAGGAAGATGGGCGCGGTGCCGGTCGCGTAGCTGTCGTAGGGCGCGATGTTCGGATGCGCGTTGCCGCTGCGCTGCGGCGTGCGTCCGTTGCCGAAGAAGTTCGGCAGATGCGGATGCAGCAGCGAAACACCGCAGTCGTAGAGCGCGATATCGACCGACTGGCCCTGGCCGCTTTTTTCGCGCTCGGCGAGCGCGAGCAGGATGCCCGCGAGCGCATTCAGGCCCGTGACCATGTCGACGATAGGCAGGCCGATGCGCAGCGCGGGT
>DATEJU010000398.1:0-13011 GCA_035277805.1 Paraburkholderia sp.
CGGGCGCGGTGGGCGTGGGGATCGTGCGGCCCGGCGACGCGATGCTTTCGCTGGGCACATCGGGCGTGTATTTCGCGGTCTCGGACGGCTTTCTCGCGAATCCGGATTCCGCCGTCCATAGCTTCTGCCACGCGTTGCCGCACACGTGGCACTTGATGTCGGTCATGCTCAACGCCGCGAGCTGCCTTGATTTCACGGCGCGTTTGACGGGTCATGAAAGTGTCGCCGCGCTGCTTGCCGACGCGCAAGCGCATGCGGGCGCGGCACCCGATGCGCGCAGGCCATGGTTCCTGCCCTATCTGAGCGGCGAGCGCACGCCGCATAACAACGTCAACGCGAAGGGTGTTTTCTACGGCATGACGCCGCAGACCGCGCGCGCCGATCTCGCCAACGCGACCCTCGAAGGCGTGGGCTTCGCGCTGCTCGACGGTATGGACGCCCTGCACGCGGCGGGGCTCGTGCCCGAGACGATCACGGTGATCGGCGGCGGCTCGCGCAGCGCGTGGTGGACGCAGATGCTTGCCGACATCAGCGGGCGTGCGCTCACGCTGCGGGCGGGCGGCGAGGTCGGTCCGGCATTGGGGGCGGCGCGCCTTGCGCATCTCGCGCTCGAGCCGCGGGCGCCGCTCGATGCCGTCTGTCCGCAGCCGCCGGTGCTGGCCGTGCGTGAGCCCGACGCCGGCCGTCACGCGTGGTATCGCGAAGCGCGGCGTCCGACGTTTCGCGCGCTCTATCGTGCGCTCGAACCCGTATTTGCCATCGATGCCTGAATAAAGTTCGTGGCCAACCGGGGCGGCTCGCGCGCCCTGAAAATCGATTCGGGATGCTTATTAGGTCGCGCTAGCCGATTCGCCACCACGCCGGCAGCAGCGCGCGCACGTCTGGCCGCGCAAAGCGGTCGTCAAGCAGATGCACGACGCCGCTGTCGTGTTCGGTGCGGATCACGCGGCCCGCGGCCTGCACGACCTTGCGCAGCCCGGGGATCAGATAGGTGTAGTCGAATCCGGCGCCGTAGAGCGTTTCCATGCGTTCGCGCATCGCTTCGTTGACGGGATTCACCTGCGGCATGCCGAGCGTCGCGATGAAGGAGCCGATGAGTCGCGTGCCCGGCAAGTCGATGCCTTCGCCGAATGCGCCGCCGAGCACCGCAAAGCCGATCCCGCAGCCGCCCTCCACGAAACGCGCGACGAAGGCTTGCTGTTGCGCTTCGTCCATCGTGCGCGATTGCATCCATGTGCTCACCTGCGGATGCCGCGCGGCGAAGGCATCGGCGGCAAGCTGAAGATAGTCGTAGCTGCTGAAGAAGCACAGGTAGTTGCCGGGGCGCGCATCGTATTGCTTCGCGATGCGCTCGACGAGCACGGCGAGCGAGCGCTCGCGGTCCTTGTAGCGTGTCGAGATATCGTGCGCGATCCGCACGTCGAGTTGCTCGGCGCGAAATGGCGTGCCGATCTCCACGTTCACCGTGTTCGCGGGCAGGCCGAGCATCTCGGCGTAGTAGTGCTTGGGCGCGAGCGTCGCCGAAAAGAGCGTCACGCTGTGGGCCGCCGTCATGCGTGCGCGCAGCGCGCCGGCGGGCACGATGTTGCGGATGCAGAGCGTCGAGCGCGTGCGCTTTGCGTCACGTGCGGCGAGCGGCGTGACGTCGAAGATCGATTGCGCGTCGAAGCGCTCGGCCATGCGCACGAAGTGCAGCGCGTCGAAATAGAAGCGTTCGAGTTCAGCGTCGCGCATGAGCGCCGATTGGGCGAGCTGGTCGCCGATGGCAGCGATGGCGTCGCCGAGCGCAGCGACAAGGCCTTCCGGCAGCGTCTCGCTAGCGCGCCAGGCGTGTGGCCGTAGCGCGTTCTGCGCGTTCCATTGGCGCGCGAGACGCGTCAGTGCGCGCTTCACGGGCGCGCTCGCGCCGCGCCGCACGGCGTCGAGGCGGGTCTGCACGAGCTCGGCGGAATACATCGCGCGGGCGCGCTCGGGCAGATTGTGCGCTTCGTCCACGAGCACGCTCGTGCGCCACTGGTTGTGCGCGCCGAGCATGAACAACATCGCGCTCACGTCGAAGTAATAGTTGTAGTCGCCGACGATCACGTCGCTCCAGCGCGCGAGCTCCTGGCCGAGGTAGTAGGGGCACACCGCATGGTCGCGCGCGACCTCGCGCAGCGCAGCGCGGTCGAGCCGCACGCGCGCGAGTGCGGCGGCGCGCGCGGTGGGCAGGCGATCGTAGAAGCCGCGCGCGAGCGGACACGATTGCCCGTGACACGAGAGGTCCGGATGCTCGCAGGCCTTCTCGCGCGCGACGAGCTCGAGCACACGCAAGGGCAGCGGGGCGCCGTCGCGCGGTTCTCCATCGCGCGGTTCGCCACTGGCTTGAGCGGCGGCAAGCATGCCGAGCGCGTCGAGCGCGAGCTGACGCCCCGGGCTCTTCGCGCTCAAGAACAGCACCTTGTCGATGCCGGCACGCGCGCAGGCCTTCAGTTGCGGGAACAGCGTGCCGATGGTCTTGCCGATGCCGGTGGGTGCTTCGATGAGAAGGCACCGCGCTTGCGTCGCCGCGCGCCATACGGCCTCGGCGAGATCGCGCTGGCCTGCGCGGAACGTGGCATGCGGCAGGCGCAATGCCGCGAGCGCAACGTCGCGCGCCGCGCGATGCGCGCTCTCCTGTTCCGCCCACGCGACGAAGCGCGCGCATTGCGACTCGAATTCGGCGCGCAACTGCTGCGCGCTCGCGTGCTCGACGAGCGCGGTCTCGCGTCCGGAGCCGATTTCGTAGTAGACGAGCGCGAGCTCGATCGCGTCCAGCCCCAGCTTCTCGCACATCAGCGCGCCATAGACCCGCAGTTGCGCCCAGTGCAGCGCGCGCTGATTTTCGCGCATCGCGTCCAGATCGCCGCGATAGGTCTTGAACTCTTCGAGCCGCTGGCGTGCCGGATCGTAGCCGTCGGCGCGGCCGCGCACGGTGAGCGTGCCGAACACGCCCGTGAGCGCGATTTCGGTCTCGTAGTCTGCGGGTCTGCGTGCGGCGATCGCGGCGTGGCCGGCGCGGCCTTCGCTCGCATCGGGCGAAGGCGTGAAACGCAGATCGAGGTCGCCGCGTTTCGCGGTGAACTCGCAGAGCGTACGGACCGCGACGGTGTAGCTCATGGCATGGGCGCAGCCGGCGTGCTGTCCTGCTCGGCCCAGCGCACTTGCAACACCGTCACGGGCTGGCCGTGCGCGGCGCAATACGCGAGCCAGCGCCGCTGGTTGTCCTGCAGCCGGTCGCCGGGCCCCTTCACCTCGATCAGCTCGTAACGTCGCTCGCGTGGCCAGAAGCGCACGAGGTCGGGCAGGCCCGAACGGTTCGCGCCGGGCTCGCGCAACAGGCGTTCGAACCACAGTTTCAAGTGGGCGGCGGGAAAGCAGTCGAGCGCGAGCGCGAGCAACGCGGCGTCGAGCGCGGGCCACGCGACGTAGGGCGACTGGATGCCGTACTTCTCGCCATAACGCTGCTCGATGGTCGCGCGATATGTGCCGCTCTCGAATTCGGCCAGACTTGCAGCGAAGAGTCCGGCGCGCCGCGAAACGAAGTCGGCGGCGTGCAGATCGGCCGGGCCGCGCTGGAACGGATGGAAGAACGCGCCCGGCAGCGGCGCGAAGAGCGCGGGCCAGCAAAGCAGGCCGAAGAGGCTGTTGATGAGGGTGTTCTCGACATAGAAGACGGGCGCGTCGGTGCTCGCGAGCGTCCGGCGCGCGGCTTCCTCCACGCGCAGGCTCGCGCAAGCGGCGGGCAGCGTGAGTTCGGCGCTCGCGAAAATCGGTGTACCGGATGTCGCCTGCGTACCGGGCGTGGCGCGCCGCCGCTGCAGGCGCGCGAGCGTGCGCGTCGCGCGCTGCGCTTCCTCTTCGTTCGCGGGCGCGCCGGCAATCGCCTGGACGAGCGCGAGGGCTTCGTCGTGGTGGCCTAGTTGCTCGAGCACGCGCACGCGCCGGTAGCGCGATTCCGGGTGGCCGCAGTCGGCGTAGGCACGCCACGCAAGTGCCGGCTCGCCGAGACGCTCGGCCGCCTGGCCCGCTGCGTGACGCACCCGGTCGTGGCGCGAGCGCAGCCAGTCGTTGGGCCGGGTGCGCGGCGCGAGGGTGTCGAGCGCATCGAGCGCGGCGCCCAGGGCGGCGACGGCGCTCGCCGAGCCCGGCGCGAGATCGAAGGAATCGCGGCAGTCGCGCAGCGCGAGATACGCGTCGATGTCGGCACGCTGCTGAAACGCGCGCGATGCGTTGTCGAGCGGCACCGGCTCGTAACGGTAGACGCCCAGGTCGGCGAGCACGAACTCGGACCAGTCCTGCCGCAGGTTGCCGAAGAACATCAGCCTGAGACGCTCGCACAGCGGCGCGGCGGCCAGATGGAAGACGGTATCGGTCGAACCCGGAAACCACGCGGACCATTCGCGCGCTTCGGGCGCGGCGGCTTGCAGGGCTTCGAGCGTCTCGGCGCGCGTGGCACGCGAGGTGGCCAGGGCGCGCGCGGCGGTGCCGGCATTCAGCGCGTTCAGCAGCCCGGGCACGTCAGCCGTATTACACGTATCAGGCGTATCACACGTATCAGGCCCACGCGGCGCGCTGGCGCCGGTTGCAAGGCGCGCCGCGAGCGCCTGCAATTCGGCCTTGGTGACGAGCGCTGCGAGCGCGTCGAGCGCGAGCACGGGCGAGGGGGCCAGCCAACCTGCCGCGACGAGCGGCGCAGCCGCCGCGCGCGCGCAGCCAATCTCGGCGTAGTCGAGCTTGCTCGCGCGAAAATGCGGGCCCTTGCGCATCAGCATGCGCACGAACAACGCACGCGAGGCATGCGGCAGGGTGCCGAAGCCCTGCACGAATTGCCGCTCGGCGTCGTCGAACAGGTCGGCGCAGCGCGCATCGAGCGAGGCGAGTGCGCACTCGAAGTTCTCGAGGTAATAGAACGGATCGGGAGATTCGGTAAGCACGCGCGGCACTGTACGGATATACAGCCGCGATAATAGCAGGCCGGCGCGCCCCGCGAGCGCCTGCTCCCGGAGCCGGCGCGGGCACCGGCGCGCCTCGGGTCTTCGCGGCCTGTACGCTACAATTGCCGCTGCCTGAAAACCGAACCGCGCGAGAAGCGCAACAAGAGCGATGAACAAACGGAAAGCCTGCCTCGCCGGCCTCGCCGCCGGTGCCACTTTGCTCGCGGGATGCGTCGCGCAGTATCAGAACCCCAGTGCGTGCGAGCAGGAAATGCGCACCCGGCTCGCCAACGCGTCGCTGGGCGAATTGTCCGTCACGCATACCGCGGTGGCGTATCGCGGCAAGCGCGTCGTCGTCGAAGGCTTGCTCGCGCGCGGCGCGCTGCCGGCATCGGGCGTGCTCAGCCCATCGGCTGTGGCTGCCGTCTCCGGTGAGCCGGTGGTTTCCACCGTCGGCGCCTCGGGCGTGAGCGCGACGAGCGCGTCCGTGGCTTCGACTTCGACTGGCGCCTCGGCTGCGCTTGGCGCTTCGGCGTCGTCAGCCACGTCGGCGACTTCGGCCGCGCGGCGCGGCGCGCTGGCGTCGGCGGCCTCCGGGGCAACCGCGGCATCCGCGGCCGCGCCGATCGCCCAAAGCAAGCCCACCACGCCGATGGCGCTGCTTGCCATGAAGCTCGGTCTGCACAAGACGCCGCGCCCCGCAGCCGCCGCCGAGTGCATCTACGACAAGACGGGTAGCCTCACATCGTTTCGCTGGCTTTCGCCGGCCGCGCTCGCGAAGACCACGCCCGCTCCCGATACCGACGACGAGTAACGCGCCTTGCATGTGCGCGACGCTCAGAACGCGAAATACGGCCCCGTGCCAGCGGGAGTCACCTGGGCTTCGATTGCCGTATAGATGCGTCGCCCGAAGAAGAACGGCAATCCCCAGCCGAACATGTTGCCGTTGTAGCCCGCGAGGTTGTCGAACGCCCAGTTGCCGCTTGCAAAGAGCGTTTGCGCGTTCGCGACCGGGAGTGAAGCCGGCGCGCTCACGCCGTCCGTGCCCTTGATCGTCGCGCCGATGCTGACAGGCGCGCTTGGGCAGTACCACACGCCGCAGCGGGTGAGCGCCGGGTTCGCGAAGAAAAAGCCGTTCGAGCCGCTGTCCAGATAGCTGAGCGGGTAGACCGAGCCGTCCGAGGTCGTGGTCGTCACGAAGCCCGACACCGTGTTCGCGCGCAGCACGGTCGCGCCGCCGAGCCCATTGTTCGCCTGCGAGCCGATGCCGAAGATCAGCGAGCCGCTCACGGCGCTTTGGCCCGTGTCGGGCACGGCGGGCAGGTCGAGCACGACGCCGTTGTTGTCCGTGGCAAACGACGCGACGGGATTGCTCACCTGCTGCGCGAGCGGCTGCGCGCTCGCCGTGCAATTGCCGGATGGGCATGCGTAGTACCACGAACTATTGGGCCGATTCACGCAGGCCGCACCGCAATCGGCGCTGAAGGGACCAACGCCGAGGATGCCGTTCGAGCGCAGCGCCGTGGTGTTGATCATCGCGAGTCCGAAACCCTGGCAGACGCTCGGTGTGGTCGGCACGGACGGGTCGGCGATCACCTGGATCGGCAGCGAGGCGGCCACTTCTCCCGCGAGCCTCACGTCGGCACTGCGCACCGCGCCCCACGTGTAGCCGGTGCCGAAGGCCGCGCATTCGCCCGCGGGCGACGCGCCGGCACCCGCGCTGACCGCGGGCAGGGCGAACCCGGCCGGCAGGGCGGACGCGAGCAGACGCAGGCCCTGCGAGCCGGTGTCGACCTGCACGTTGTCGACGGTCGCGCAGGTGCTCGTGCCGGGCACGCACACGGTGACGCTCGCCATGAGCATGTTGCGAGTCGAGGTGGGCGTGGCGGCGACGCTGACCGCGACGACATTGGGCGTAGTCGATTGCGGCACGGTGCCCGATGTGCTCGAACCGTTCGGGGACGGCGAACTCGCCCCGGCCGGGGCCGACGCCGACGGAGCACTCGCCGCAGCGGGTGAGCTCGCGGGCACGGTGGCGCCAGCCGTGCCGCTGTTGCCGCCGCCTCCGCCACAGCCCGAGAGGGCCACGGCAAGGATGCCGGCGAGCACGAGCGAGCGTACGCCCGCGTGCACGCTCGGGATGCATGCGTGCTGGATGGGCGCGCTCATCGCAGATCCCCTTCGGCGACGCCCGCTGGGAGCGCCGCGGGCAGCCACGCGCGGCCGACGTAGCTGCGCATGTGGCCGCCGGACTCGACGACGACCGTGGGCGTATCGACGCGCGCGGCGTGCAGGCCGTCGCGTCCGCTGGCGTGCAGCGCGGCGGCGCCGCTGCGCCAGGCGGCGGCGTAGCGGCCGAGCAGTGCATCGAGGTCCGGCGGGGTAGGCCCTTGCCACACGTAGGCGAAAATCTCGCCGCTGCGGGTGGCGATGTACTCGTTGAAATGCGTGCCGCCCGTGTCGACATAGCTCGTCACGCGCGCCGCGCCGCCCGCGAGCGTCGCACCGGCGCTTGCGGATGTCTGGAGGGTCCCGGGCGAGGCTGTGTCGCCGAGGGCTGCGTGGGCCGGCGCGGCGCCGGCCGCAAGGCACGAGAAGAGGCAGGCGAAAGCCGCGACGCGGCTCGCCTGCAGGCGGCTGCAAGTGTTCATGAAGCTCTCCGTATGTTGTTCTTCGGACTTATCTCTTTTTTATGAGGGAAATTAGCACCGGGTTACGCGTGCAAGACTGGAATGACTCCAATGTCGAAATTCGCAAATTTGACGGCCAAGCGCATTTCGCCGTAAGACATTGATCAAAAAAGAGATTTGTCTGATTTGAAGACTCGGAGAGGGTTTTTTGAAATGTTGACGAACGTCACATTGCGGGTGTCAAAATCGGCTACAAGGCCCGTTACTCGACGCCTGGGCGGTCCGGTTTGCGTGTCCGACGCGCGCCCGACGACGGCGCCGAACTGCGGTTTTTGCACAGCACGGCGACTCGCCGGTAAAATGGCTGGTTGATCCACGGAAACTAGCCCGTGGCCTAGCCGAAGGGATTACCCGAACATGAGTGATTTTCACCAACGTCTTGCCGCTCGCGCGCTCGCGCTCCTGATGGCGGGCGGGCTGGTCGCCGGCTGCAGCTCGCCGACGCCCGGCAAGATCGATTACCGCAGCGACGCAAAGGCGAAGCAGGCGTCGCTGGCCGTTCCGCCGAACATGCTCGACGAAACGTCCGACCAGCGCTCCCTGCCTCCACAAGGCGGCGAGACGTCGCTCTCCGCGCTCAAGCAGGTTCAGGCCGAAGCGCCGCCGTCCGACCAGACCCAGGTGCTCCCGCAGGTGCCTGGCATGCACATTCAGCGTGACGGCACGGAAAGCTGGCTCGTCATCGACAATCGCACGCCCGACGAGGTCTGGCCGCAGGTGCGCCGCTTCTGGCAGGAGCAGGGCTTCCTGTTGATCGTCGACCAGCGCGACAAGGGCGTGATGGAGACCGACTGGAACGAGACCCATCCGAAGATCAACGACGGCCTCATCCGCAACACGCTGTCGTGGGCAACGGGCAATTCGTACGTCACCGCGGAGCGCAACAAGTACCGCACGCGCCTCGAGAAGTCGCCCACCGGCGGCACGTACATCTTCATCAGCCAGAAGGGCCTGAGCGAGCAGCTCACGGGCACTAACAACGACACCAGCAAGTGGGAGCCGAAGCCCAACGATCCGGCGCTCGAAACCGAGTACCTCAAGCGGCTCATGATGACGCTCGCGCGCGCCAAGCCGGGCGTGCCCGACGCGCAGATCGCCGCCGAGGCCGACGCGAAGGCCAACCCGAAGAGCGCGGCGTCCAAGGCGCCGGACGCGGCCGCGGCTGCCATCGCGGCGCAGAACGCCGCTGCGGCAGGCCAGAGCGCGCCGTCCGCCTCGTCCTCGTCGAACGCCCCCGCTGGCGGCCAGTACACGTCGACTGAGCTCACGCTCTCCGAGCCGTACGACCGCGCATGGCTGCGTGTGGGCGTTGCGCTCGACCGCGCGAACTTCACGGTCGACGACCGCGACCGCACCAAGGGCATCTACTACCTGCGCTATGTCGATCCGAAGGACATGACCTCGGCGGAGCAGGGCTTCTGGAGCCAGCTCTTCCACGGCCACAAGGACAAGGAAGCGAAGCAGTACAAGCTCAATGTGCGCGCCGTGACCGAGAACCAGACCCGCGTGGCGATCGTCAACGACAACGGTCAGGTCGACTCGTCGCGTCCGGCCCAGGAGATCATGAGCCTCGTGGTCGAGCAACTGCAATAAGCGTCCTCGAGATGCAGTGGGCGGCACCCAGGCCGCCCCACCGCAATCGACAAAAACCGCCTGCGAATTCGATTATTCGCAGGCGGTTTTTTTATGCCACTGCACGTGCACCGCGCGACGCGTTCAATGCGGCGGAATCATCCACGTGAAGACGTTTTGTTGCAGCCACACGAGAATGCCGAGCAGCACCGTCAGCAGGATCGAGTGCTTGAAGGTCTTCGCGAACACGTGGCCTTCCTTGCCCTTGAGGTCGGTGGTTGCCACGCCCGTCGAGATGTTCTGCGGCGAGATCATCTTGCCCATGACGCCGCCCGACGAGTTGGTTGCCGCCATTAGCACGGGGTTGAGGTTGAGCTGGTTCGCGGCCACGACCTGGAGGTTGCCGAACAGGGCGTTGCCCGAGGTGTCGCTGCCCGAGAGGAACACGGCGACCCAGCCGAGGAACGCCGAGACGAGCGGAAAGAGCGCGCCCACCGAGGCGACGCCCAGACCCAGCGTGTAAGTGAGGCCCGAGTAATTCATCAGGAACGCGAGCCCGACGATGGTCGCGACGGTCAGGATGGCGATGCGCGTCTGCACCCACGTATCGACGATCGCGGCGCCGAAGTCGGCGGGCTTCAGGCGCACGATGAACGCCGTGATGATCGCCGCGAGGAGGATCGCCGTGCCCGTGCCGAGCGGCTGGAAGTCCCAGACGGCGCCATACGACGTCTTGTACAGCGTGATGTAGACGGCCTTGTCGAGGCCCGGCCACGGCACCTTCACGTCGCCGATCGCGAACACCTTGGCGATCGTCCACAGAATCACGACCACCGACACGATGATCCATGGATACCAGCCCTGCGCGCCCGGCACGTCGCCGCGCGCTTCCTTCGCGCGGTCGACCTTGATTTCGAAGCGCGGATCGGGCGCGGGTTTCCACACGCGCACGAACAGAATCGTGAGGATCAGCGAGACGAGTGACGAGAGCACGTCGGTCAGGCTGTAGTTGATGAAGTTCGCCGTGACGAACTGCGTGATCGCGAAGCTGCCGCCCGAGACCAGCAGCACGGGCCAGATGCGCAGCATGCCGCCGATGCCCGCGTAGATGGCGATCACGTAGAAGGGCAGCAGCAGCGCGAAGAACGGCAACTGGCGGCCGACCATCTGGCCGAGCGCGTCGGGAGGCAGGTGCGTGACCGCGCCGAGCACGGTGATCGGCACGCCGAGCGCGCCGAACGCCACCGGCGCCGTGTTGAAGATCAGCGCGAAGGTGAGCGCTTCGAGCGTCGGGAAGCCGAGCATGATCAGGAGCGAGCTCGTGATCGCGACGGGCGTGCCGAAACCCGAAATGCCTTCGAAGAGCGCACCGAACGAGAAGCCCACCACCACGAGCACGATGCGCCGGTCGTTGGGCAAGTTGTCGAGCAGCCACATGCGAAAGGCCGCAAAGCGCCCCGAGCGCAGCGCGATGTTGTAGAGCAGGATGGCCGTGACGACGATCCACATGACCGGCCATAGCGCGAAGACCACGCCGTTCAGCACGGAACTGATGGCGAGATTGACTGGAAACTGCCAGCCGACGATGGCCACCACGAGGCCGACAATGAGGCCCGCGAGCGAAGCCTGCCACGCGGGCCGGCGCGCCCAGCCCAGCAGGACGAGCACCACGGCGATCGGCAGCACCGCCACGATGAACGACAGGAATAGCGAATTGCCGATGGGAGTCAACAGCTGATGGAACATGACGTCTCCTTTGTGCTGATTCGTATCGGCGCATCGATGCGTGCGGGCGCAAGGGTGTGCCGGGCGTGGCGTCTGCGGTGCGCGCGGCGCCCGCGATGGAAGCGGCGCGCCGTCGTGAGGGAGGGCGAATTCAGTAAGGCGATGCTTCAGTCCCCGATGCCCAATAGCAGGATAGAAAATGGTTCGGGAGCGTCAAGGAGGGAAAGTACGGTCGTGCGGCGACGGCGGCTTGGCACTCGTTCGCGCCAATGCCGGTCAACGTCGGTCAATACCTGTTACTCGCGCGGACGGATTCTAACGATGCCAGTGCCCGCCACCACCGCTCCAGTAGCCGAACCCGAAGGAGATGGCCGGTGCGCCCCATCCCCACGCGGGGTAGGGGTAATACGCGGGATATGCCGGCCAGGCGGGCACCGCGATGGCAACGGGCGGCGAGGGATAGAGCGGTCCGGGGTACTGCGCGTCGGGGATGGCGGCGGGTGCGGGGTTAGGCGGCTGGCTCGCTTGCGGACCGGTCTGCGAGAGCGCGTTTTCCTGCTGCGTGCTCGCGGCGGGCACCGTCCCGTAGTAGTACGGCGCATAGCCGTACGGGTAATAGTAGTAGCAGCCGGAAAGCGCGAGCGTTGCGGCCGTTGCGCCGAGCGTCGAGATCTGTTTGAGCGCGCCGCGCGCCCATGGCCGGCCCGGCAACGGTTTGCGTGTGGAGACGCCGGATGCGCAAGGCGAGGCGAGTGCGGCTAAAGGGCGATTCATGGCGGACTCCTGTCCCATGCAACGCTGAGGATCAGGCGGGCCGGTGCGTCGTGAACCCGAAACCTGATCAATCGAGCTTACGCTCCTTGGCGCAACTTTGTGTTGCGCTCGCATGACCGGATATTTCGCGAAATTGCGGCGCTGCGCGCGCAAGCGTACGTGGGCAGCACGCCCAAATGCCGATGCGAATACAAACGCGGCGCATGCTCTTGCGAGACATGCGCCGCGGATCCTCTCTGAAGCCGGCGTTTGAAGTCGATGTTCGAAGCGAATATCGCCGGTCGATTTGCCTGTTGTCGTGTCGTTGTTTTTCGCTGTGTCAAGTGGGGAAGGGAGCTGTCCTTACTTGCCGACCTGGTTGCCGATGATGCCGCCCACCGCGGCGCCGCCGATGGTGGAGAGCGCACTGCCGCCGATCGCCGCGCCCGCAACACCGCCGACACCGGCGCCAATTGCCGTGTCGCGGTCGCGCCTCGACATGTTGTCGCAAGCCGAGAGGCTGCCGATCACGGCAACGAGCGTGGTCACGGTGAGAAGGGTGCGTGCGCGTGCAAGCGTTTTCATTTTTTGACTCCTCGTGTATCGGGAGAGGCGTGCATCGAACACTATGGTGTCCGTTGCGCACCTCCAATACACCTATCGTAGTGGCGCGTCCCGTATCCGGGTGTATGCGCTTGTCAACGAGTTGTCGGAGTCGTTAGAAAATGTTTCGGACGGAAGGGGGCCGTCCGCAGCGCCCGGTTCGCCGCTCCGCACGCACGCGAGGCGTGCTCCATGCCGTCGTGCAGTGCAGCGAACCGTCTGGCGTGCCTTACTGGCGCTGATAAATCTCCGCGCCTTGCTTGATGAACTCGACGGCCTTCACTTCCATGCCCTTTTTCAGCGCTTCGTCGTCGCTCATGCCCTGTTTCGCCGCGAAGTCGCGCACGTCCTGGGTGATCTTCATCGAGCAGAAGTGCGGGCCGCACATCGAGCAGAAGTGCGCGACCTTCGCGGAGTCCTTCGGCAGCGTTTCGTCGTGGAACTCGCGTGCCTTGTCCGGATCGAGACCGATGTTGAACTGGTCTTCCCAACGGAACTCGAAGCGTGCCTTCGAGAGCGCGTTATCGCGCACCTGCGCGCCCGGGTGGCCCTTCGCGAGGTCGGCCGCGTGTGCCGCGAGCTTGTACGTGATGATGCCTTCCTTCACGTCGTCCTTGTTCGGCAGACCCAAATGTTCCTTCGGCGTGACGTAGCAGAGCATCGCCGTGCCGAACCAGCCGATCATCGCGGCGCCAATGCCCGAGGTGATGTGG
>DATEJU010000399.1:0-3318 GCA_035277805.1 Paraburkholderia sp.
CGCCCGTACGGCATGCCGCCGTTCGCGCAATCGCTGTCCAACCAGGAAGTGGCGGCGGTCGTGACGTTCATCCGCATGTCGTGGGGCAACAAGGGCACGCCGGTGTCCCCGCAGCAGGTGGCCGATCTGCGCTCCGCGCCGCTCGACTGACGCTCGCCTGTGTCGACCGGAGTTAGTGCTTTAGCACTTACTCCGGTCCCATGCAGAGCCAGGGGCCGCCGTTAGCGCTTTGGCGCTTACGGCGGCCCCTGGCTGGTCGTTACTGCTATAGTGGCGTCTGCCTGATAAAGGGCGCAGCCGGCAAAACGCCGCCGGCTGCGCCCTTCGCTATTGGTGGTGCAAGAAGAACAAGGAGTTGTCGTCATGAACGCGGGTGAGCGTCTGAACAGCATTACGCACCTCGTGGGCGCGTTGCTGTCGGTCGCCGGGCTGGTTTCGCTCGTCACGCTCGGGGCGCTCGATCACGACGCGTACAAGGTCGTGAGCTTCGCCGTCTACGGCGCGATGCTGTGCGCGCTGTACACCGTTTCCACGCTGTATCACGGCGTGCGCGGAGCGCGCATCAAGGCCGTGCTGCAGAAGTGCGACCATGCCGCGATCTATCTGCTGATCGCGGGCAGCTATACTCCGTTCTCGCTCGTCACGCTGCGCGGGCCGTGGGGCTGGTCGCTCTTCGGCGTGAGCTGGGGGCTTGCCGCGCTCGGCATCGTGCAGGAGCTCACGCTCGGGCGCCGCACGCGCGTGCTCTCGATGGTGCTCTACGTGGTGATGGGCTGGCTCGCGCTGGTCGCCGTGCAGCCGCTCATCGGCGCGCTGCCGGCCGCCGGCACGGCGTGGCTGCTGGCAGGCGGCATCATCTATAGCGTCGGCATTTATTTTTTCGTCAACGACGAACGCATCCGGCACGGACATGGTATCTGGCATCTGTTCGTGCTCGCCGGGAGCGTCTGTCAATTCGTGAGCGTCGCGGGCTACGTCGCGTGACGCGCCCCGCCGGGGCCCCTCGGGCAACCCCACCGGACGGGCAAGGCACACGAAGCAAATGCGAAGACTATCGCGCGGCGGCCGCAGTGTCCGCGGCCGCGCGATGCAACTTTCCGCCAGCAGGCGGGTCTGCATAGACCGCCGACACGCGGCGCGCGCACTGGCGCGCCGTCCGACTGAACGCGAGCGTGCGCAACCTTGGGTGCGCGGCGCGCCGTAACCGGCAGCGCCTCGCCGCTCGCGCCACTGCAATACAACAGGTCTTTATGTCTTTCGATTCTCTCGGCTTGTCCGAACCGCTGGTCCGCGCTGTCAACGAACTGGGCTATACCACCCCCACGCCCATCCAGTCGCAAGCCATTCCCGCCGTGCTCGGCGGCGGCGACTTGCTCGCCGGCGCCCAGACCGGCACCGGCAAGACCGCCGGCTTCACGCTGCCGATCCTGCAGCGCCTGTCCGACATGCCGCCGGCCGCGGGCGCGAGGCGCGTCGTGCGCGCGCTCATCCTGACGCCCACGCGCGAGTTGGCCGCCCAGGTCGAGGAAAGCGTGCGCGCCTACGGCAAGTACCTGAAGCTCAAGTCGACGGTGATGTTCGGCGGCGTGGGCATCAATCCGCAGATCGATGCCCTGAAGCGCGGCGTGGACATCGTGGTCGCGACGCCGGGCCGTCTGCTCGATCACATGCAGCAAAAGACCATCGACGTCTCGCATCTCGAGATCCTCGTGCTCGACGAAGCCGACCGCATGCTCGACATGGGCTTCATCCACGACATCAAGCGCGTGCTCGCCAAGCTGCCGGAGAAGCGCCAGAACCTGCTTTTCTCGGCCACCTTCGCCGACGAGATCAAGGCGCTCGCCGACAGCCTGCTCGACTCGCCCGCGCTCATCGAAGTCGCGCGCCGCAACACCACGGCGGAAACCGTCGCGCAGAAGGTCTACCCCGTCGATCGCGACCGCAAGCGCGAGCTGCTCACGCATCTGATCCGCCAGCACAACTGGTTCCAGGTGCTGGTGTTCACGCGCACCAAGCATGGCGCGAACCGCCTTGCCGAGCAGCTCACGAAGGACGGCATCAGCGCGCTCGCGATCCACGGCAACAAGAGTCAGTCGGCGCGCACGCGCGCTTTGAGCGAGTTCAAGGACGGCACGCTGCAGGTGCTCGTGGCCACCGACATCGCGGCGCGCGGCATCGACATCGACCAGCTGCCGCACGTGGTCAACTTCGACCTGCCGAACGTGCCCGAGGACTACGTGCACCGCATCGGCCGCACCGGACGCGCGGGCGCGACGGGCGAAGCGGTTTCGCTCGTCTGCGTGGACGAGCACCAGCTGCTGAAGGACATCGAAAAGCTCATCAAACGCGCGGTGCCGCAAGAGGTCATTGCGGGCTTCGAGCCGGACCCGAACGCAAAGCCCGAGCCGATCTTGCGCCGAGGCCAGCAGCAAGGCCGTGGACAGCGTCAAGGGCAAGGCCAGGGGCGTGCTACCTCGGGCAATGCAGGCAACGCCGCGGCGGCCAAGCCCGCACAGGGACGTGAAGGACGCGACACGCGTGGCGGCAACCGCGAGGGTGGCCGCGACGGGAACCGCGCTCAGGCGGCCAATGGCGGTGGAAATCGCGCCAACGGCGGTGGCAATCGTGGTGACAACAGCGGCGGCCAGCGCCCGGCCAAGCCCGCCGCGCCGAACGGCGTGCGCACGGCCAAGCCGGTGAAGCAGCAAAGCGCGAATCACGGCGCGCCGGGCAGCCGCGGCGAGCACACGCGCCGCGAAAGCCAGCGCGGGGTGTCGCACGAAAGTGCGCTGGGACGCCCGCAACGCAAGCCGCAATCGAATCCCGGCGCCCTGCTCGGCGGCCGCCCGGGCGGAAGCTCGCGCCGCGACGGCAACGGCCAGCGCGACCGTTGATCGTGCGTTAATAGCCGTTAGTCGCTGAACGTACAAAGGCCCGCTGTTTAGCGGGCCTTTGCGTTTTCAACCGAACTTTAAGCCGGACACACGGCAAGACGGCGCTTCAGCGGAAGAACACGTGCTGCGTGATCTTCGCGAGCGGATAATGCACGCCCGGCTGAATCTTCGCGGGAATGTCGAGCGGTTTGAGCAGCATCTTCACGCACATGTCGGCGGAAAGATTGTGGCGCACGAGCTTGTTCACGCGCGCCGTCAGTTCGCGGTTGTAGGCGAGATCCTTCACCCGGTCGGGATAGCGAACCGCGAACACGTGACGCAATGCGATCTCCGAGTCCTCGTTCTTGATCTCCATCACACGACGCATGAGCGCGCCGAGCACGGCGAGGCGCCCATGGCCTTCGACCTGGTTGTACTTCTTGAA
>DATEJU010000400.1:0-6078 GCA_035277805.1 Paraburkholderia sp.
GGCGGCCATCTTCCAGATCGTCGACGGCATGCAGACCGTGGGCTCCGGCTGCCTGCGCGGCCTGAAGGACACCCGCATTCCCATGCTGGCCGCGACGCTCGGCTACTGGGGCATCGGCTTTCCGATCGGCTATGCGCTCGCCTTCCACTTCGGGCTCGGTGCGCTCGGGCTCTGGTGGGGGCTCGCGGCCGGACTCGCGAGCGTGGCGGCGCTCATGACGTGGCGTTTTCACCGCATGAGCGCACGCGTGCGAATCGAGGCTGCCGCGCCCGCTGCCCAACCGAAATAAACCCGCAATAAACCCGCAATAAGCCCGCAATAACGACCCGCTCACGGACCACCCACTCATGCTTGCCCCGATTACCCGACTGTTCCCGCTCTGGGCCGTCCTCGTCTCGCTGTTCGCCTACTTCAATCCGGGCCTCGTCGCCCCCGTCACACCGCACGTCACGACGCTCCTGATGGTCATCATGCTGGCCATGGGCGTGACGCTCTCGTTCGCCGACTTCCAGCGCGTCTTCACGCGCCCCGCGCCGGTGCTCGCCGGCATCGTCCTGCACTATCTGGTGATGCCGCTCGCCGCGTGGGTCATCGCCCACGCGCTCCATATGCCGCCCGACCTCACCGCGGGCATGGTGCTGGTCGGCAGCGTGGCGAGCGGCACGGCCTCGAACGTGATGATCTATCTCGCGCGCGGCGACGTTGCGCTTTCCGTGACGATCAGCGCACTCTCGACGCTCGTGGGCGTGTTCGCGACGCCGCTCCTCACGCGCCTCTATGTCGACGCCTCGATCGTCGTCGATGTGCACGGCATGCTCATGAGCATCCTGCAGATCGTCGCACTGCCGATCGCCGTCGGCCTCGTCGTGAACCGTCTCGCGGGCGGCCTCGTGCGGCGCGTGGAGCCCGTCCTGCCGCTCGTTTCGATGATCTCGATCCTCGCGATCATCGCGGCCGTGGTGGGCGGCACGCACGCGAGCATCGCCACGGTGGGCCCGATCGTGGCGCTCGGCGTGGTGCTGCATAACGGCATCGGCCTCCTGGGCGGCTACTGGGGCGGGCGTCTACTCGGCTTCGACGAATCCGTGTGCCGCACGCTCGCCATCGAAGTGGGCATGCAGAACTCGGGCCTGGCCGCGACGCTAGGCAAGCTCTACTTCTCGCCGCTCGCCGCGCTGCCGGGCGCGCTGTTCTCGGTGTGGCACAACCTTTCGGGGTCGCTGCTCGCGGGCTACTGGGCAGGCAAGCCGGCGCGCGGCAGCGAGCGCGATGCGGACGAAGCACGCAGCGCGAACGTTGGAGCATCATCGGCGGTCCGGCGCGGATAAGCCCCGCCTCACCCGCGCAGTGCCCGCATCCGCACCGGTGCGGGCCGCTTCAGCAAGCGCGCCGGCAAGCCTACCGACAAGCGCGCGAGCCAGCCCAGCAAAACGAGTGCGCGAGTCTCGCCCCACGGCGCGGGCGGCGTGCGCACTTCGCAGCGCACCGCCTCGTCCCATCCGCCCACCCACACCCGCTCACCCGGCGCGAACGGCAGCGCTTCGCCGGCCTCGAGCCAGTAGTCTTGCGCGTCGCCTTCCACGGTCATCAACACGCGCCCTTCGAGCGCGGCCAGCACGCCGCCTTCCACATGACGCACGAGGCGGCAACTGCCGCGCGCGATCCGCAGTTCCTCGCGTCTCGACTCGGTGTTGGCCTCGTCCGCTTGCATGATCCGATCCATCGCGTTCTCCCGCCGTTCGTGATGGATGCAGTGTGCGGCGAATGCGAGCGCCGACGTTTCCGTCCGGCGTGAAACGACGCTTGCAGCAGGCGCCGCCAGCGTCACGGCTCTTGCGGCGATCGCGGCGATCATGGCAAGCGCCGCGCGAAACTCGCGCGCTGCCAATGCGGTACCGCACTCGCTTTGCACGCCATGTCGCGCCGCATCCCGATAGAATCGGCGGCAAAAGGCGCACGACGTAAGCGAACCATTGGGGACGCTCCAGCGCCAACGACCTGGCATGAGACTGGAGTCACGCGATTCGAGCGGGAACTCCGGCCAACCGCGAAGCATGGGACCAGGCCAAGCGCTAAAGCGCTAAGTCTGGTCGACCGCGAAGCATGGGACCAGACTAAGCGCTAAAGCGCTAAGTCTGGTCGACAGGAGAGGAGAATCCGCTTGTCCGCGCATACCGTTCGGAGCTTCGCCTCCGGCACCACGCTTGCCGCCGCCGCGCCGCCGCGCTGCGCCGCCCTCGCCCGCGCGCTGCTTGCGCTCCTGAGCGTCACGCTCGTCGCGGCTTGCGCGACGCGTCCGCCCGCCACCGCCTTCCAGCGCCAGACCACGACGGCCCTGCCCGCCTCCGAGGCGAGCGCCACGCCGCTTGGCGCCGCGCTCGCCGGGCCCGAGGCCGCCCATCCAGACGAAGCGGGCTTTCGCCTGCTCGCCACCGGCACCGACTCGCTGCAGATGCGCATCGCGCTCGCGCGCGCGGCGACGAAAACCCTCGACATGCAGTACTACATCGCCAACGAGGACACCACCGGCAAACTGCTGCTCGGCTCGGCGCTCTACGCGGCCGACCGCGGCGTGCGCGTGCGCATGCTCGTCGACGACCTGAATTTCCACGACATCGACCGTCTGATGGCGGCGCTCAACAGCCATCCGAACATCCAGATCCGCGTGTTCAATCCGTACGGCAGCCCGAACGAGAGCGTGTTCACGCGCACGCGCAACTTCTTCACGAACGTCGATCAGTTCACGCGCCGCATGCACAACAAGGCGACGATCGTCGATAACGAGCTCGCGATCGTGGGCGGGCGCAATCTCGGCGACGAATACTTCAGCGCGAGCCCGACGCTGCAGTTCCGCGACCTCGACATGCTCACGGCCGGACCGGTCGCGGCGTGCGTGTCGGCGAGCTTCGACGACTACTGGAACAGCAGCGTCTCCTACCCCTTGAGCGTGCTCAATCATCAGAAGTTCGATCCGCACGATCTCGACGCCGCGCGCGACGACCTGCGCGCGCACTGGCGCGAGACCGCGGACCCGTACAACGCAAAGCCGCTCAACGCCACGCCCCTCGCCCAGCAGATCACGCGCGACGAGCTCGGGCTCACCTGGGCGAAGTGGAAATTCGTGGCCGACTCGCCGGAAAAAATCGCAGGCTCCGAGCACGGCCAGATGGGCGACGCCATGCGCTCCCTGCTCGATCGCCTCAATCACGCGCACAGCAGCGTGCTGATCGTCTCGCCGTATTTCGTGCCGCACAACGCGGGCGTGCAGGCCATTCGCGCGCTCACCGCGCGCGGCGTGCGCGTGGCGATCCTCACCAATTCGCTCGCGGCCACCGACGCCGTCGCCGTGCAGGCCGGCTATAGCCCCTACCGCGTGCCGATGCTCAGGGCCGGCGCCGAGCTCTACGAATTCAAGCCCACGCAGCCCGAGCGCACGAACTCGCGGCGCATGCACGTGATGGGCTCGCGCTCGCGTGCGAGCCTGCATGCGAAAGCCTATGTGATCGACGAAAGCACGCTCGTGATCGGCTCGCTCAATCTCGATCCGCGCTCGGCCAGGCTCAACACGGAGCTCGCGCTTGCGATAGAAAGCCCGCCGATCGCACACGAGGTCGCGGGCATCTTCAAGCTCGCGACCTCGCCGAAGGTGAGCTATCGCGTCTCGCTCGCGACGCCCGCGCAGCTCGCGTCGCTGCGCGGCACCACGGTTTCCTCGCCGCTCGTGTGGACCGACGAGGAGGACGGCATGATCCGCACCTACAACCTCGATCCCGGCGCGGGTTTCTACAGGAATCTCCTAACCGGACTATTCTTGCTGTTGCCGGTCGACAACCAGTTGTGACTTCCCGCACGCGCACGGATCGCGCGCCGCGAGAGCGCCAGGCCGCAACCCGGCAGCCCCGCTGCTTCGCCACCGCGCAGCCAGGCTGCCCGTCGGCCCCGAACCCATCACGTTTGCATGAGGCGCCGCGTCTCGTCGCGCTCGCCTCATCCACCATCGGAGTGTCAACATGACCGCCAGCAACGAGAACGTCAGAATGGAACGCGACACGTTCGGCGAGATCGCCGTGCCTGCTTCCCAGCTCTGGGGCGCGCAGACGCAGCGATCCTTGCAGAACTTTCGCATCTCGAGCGAGAAACAGTCGCCCGAACTCATCACTGCGCTCGCCACGATCAAGCGTGCCGCCGCCGAAGTGAACCACTCGCTCGGCGTGCTCGACGAGACCAAGGCGCGCGCGATCATCGAGGCCGCCGACGAGATCATCGAAGGCAAGCACCCCGGCGAGTTCCCGCTCGCGGTCTGGCAAACGGGCTCTGGCACGCAAACCAACATGAACCTCAACGAGGTGATCGCGAACCGCGCGAGCGAGATCCTGGGCGGCGAGCGCGGCGAGGCGCGCAAGGTGCATCCGAACGACGACGTCAATCGCGGCCAGTCGTCCAACGACGTGTTCCCCACGGCGATGCACGTGGCCGCCGCGTACGGCATCGTCAAGCACCTGCTGCCCGCGCTGAAGACGCTGCGCGACACGCTCGAAGCCAAGTCGAAGCAGTTCGCCGACATCGTCAAGATCGGCCGTACGCACCTGCAGGACGCCACGCCGCTCACGCTCGGCCAGGAGTTCTCGGGCTACGTTGCGCAGCTCGATCAAGGCATCAAGCACGTGGAATCCGCGTTGCCGCATCTCTACGAGCTCGCGCAAGGCGGCACCGCCGTGGGTACGGGCTTGAACGCGCACCCACAGTTCGCGCAGAAGGTGGCGCAGACCATCGCGAAGCTCACGGGCGTGCCCTTCGTCACCGCGCCCAACAAGTTCGAGGTGATGGCCGCCGCCGACGCGCTCGTGTTCGCGCACGGCGCGCTCAAGACCGTCGCGGCGAGCCTCATGAAGATCGCCAACGACATCCGCTGGCTCGCGAGCGGCCCGCGCTGTGGTTTGGGCGAACTCTCGATACCCGAGAACGAGCCGGGCAGCTCGATCATGCCGGGCAAGGTGAATCCTACGCAATCCGAAGCATTGACGATGCTCTGCTGCCAGGTGTTCGGCAACGACGTGGCCGTGAATGTGGGCGGGGCGAGCGGCAACTTCGAGCTGAACGTGTTCCGCCCGATGATCGCGCATAACGTGCTGCAATCGATCCGCCTGCTCGCGGACGGCGCACTGAGCTTCAACGATCACTGCGCCGTGGGCATCGAGCCCAACCGCGCGCGCATCGACACGCTGCTCAACGAATCGCTCATGCTCGTGACGGCGCTCAATCCTCACATCGGCTACGACAAGGCCGCGCAGATCGCCAAGAAGGCGCACAAGGAAGGCACGACGCTCAAGGCCGCCGCGCTCGCGCTCGGCCATGTGACCGGGCAGCAGTTCGACGAATGGGTCAAGCCCGCCGACATGGTCGGCACGCTGAAGAAATAAGCCTCGTTTCAGGGGCTAAAACGCAAAGCGGGCGGCGAGGCTTCAGGCTTCGCCGCCCGCTTGCTTCCGCATGCAGCCCCGCATTTCAGCTCATTAAACCTTGCCTGTCGCCACTTCCTCGGGCTTCAGCTCGACGATCGCGTCGAGCGCATCCTTCACGTCGAGCGCGTATTTCGCGAGGCGCTTTTGCTCCTCTGTTTCCGGCACGAAGGTCGGCACCGGAATCGGGTTGCCGTTTTCGTCGACGGCCACGAACACGATCAGGCAATCGGTCGTGAGGCGCAACTGGCCGCTCTTCGGGTCGCCCGCGTGCACGGTGATGTGGATATGCATCGACGTGCGGCCCGTAGCCACCACGCGCGCGCGCAGCTCAACCATGTTGCCGACGAGAATCGGCCGGCGAAAGCGGATGTTGCCCACGCTCACGGTCACGCAGTAGCGGCCCGACCAGACGGCGGCGCACGCGTAGGCGGTTTCATCGATCCATTTCATCAGGGCGCCGCCGTGGACTTTGCCACCGAAGTTCACCGAAGTCGGCTCGGCGAGAAAGCGGAACGTCGTTTCCGAACGGTCCAGCGGCTGGGAAGGCGTACTCATAGTGGCTCCGCTCGTGGGGTTTGCGCCTCGCTGGCAAGGCGTCGTTATAGGGTGCCGTCGA
>DATEJU010000401.1:0-5431 GCA_035277805.1 Paraburkholderia sp.
TCGACGATGACGGCGCCGCTCGCCTGACGGGCGATCTCACCGGTTTCGAGGCGCACATTGTGCTGGCCCCATTTGAATTCCTTCACGACTTTATTGAACATGGTCATGGTCACTCACTCCTTACTCATTTGTTATGCGCCGCCCGCACACGCGGGCGACACGGCAAGACAGAATCCGGCACCGCGCAGGTAGAGGAGTGTTATGCCATTCCAGCGGATCGCGCGGACGCCGCGGCGACACTGAGTGCATGTGACTTGTCGTCGCGCACGATTCGATGGAATGACACAAAGCTCTGCCCCGAGGCCCGGTCCTGCTGCGTTTACTGCATGTGTACTGCGTTCCTGACTGCTTCGTACTGCTTACGCGGTACGCATCGCATGGAGCGTACCGTTCAAAAACAAAATGCCTGCATCAGTGAAACTGACACAGGCATCTTCCTGCAAGACCTTGCGATTACTTGCGCAGACCCAGCTTCTCGATCAGTGCGCGGTAACGATCTGCGTCCTTACCCTTCAGGTAGTCGAGCAGCTTGCGGCGGCGGCTCACCATGCGCAGCAGACCGCGGCGGCTGTGGTGATCCTTCGCGTGCGACTTGAAGTGGCC
Organism: Paraburkholderia sp.; assembly: GCA_035277805.1. GTDB lineage: Bacteria > Pseudomonadota > Gammaproteobacteria > Burkholderiales > Burkholderiaceae > Paraburkholderia. Next base: position 604 of record DATEJU010000401.1, read on the forward strand.
AGTCAGTTCGTTGATACGCGACGTCAGGAGTGCCACCTGAACTTCGGGCGAACCCGTGTCACCGGTGCCGCGCGCGAATTGCGCGACGATGTCGGACTTCTTGATATCTGCTACGGACATTTGCTTTTCCTTTAAAACAAACAAGCGGTCACGGAAGAATGGCCGTGCCGTGAGTTGTTGTTGCTGACTTGCCGTGGAATACGACAAGGGACGTATTGTAGCACAGCCCAAATTCGCCGCGAACCCGCGCTGTGGGTACCGGTTCGAGGGGCGCCCCAGGCAAGCTCGCGCCCCGCTCGGACCATGCTCAGGGCCGCTTCATCTTGCAGACGGTTGGCGGGATGGTGTGCTCCGCGGGCAGCGCCAGCACCGTACGAAAGCCATAGCCCGAACCTTCATTGTCGTAGCGCACGCCGGGGGTGCCCTGCTTGTCCATCTGCATGACGTAAAGGGGCTGGATCACCTGATGGTCGTCGGCGCGCATCCACATCGGATGAAAGCCGGCTTCGTCACCCTTGAAGCGCATCCCCTCCAGCGCCTTCGCAACCGCCGTGGGATCGGCAGAGCCGGCCTTCGTCATGGCCTGCGCGAGCATCTCGACGAGCATCTCCATGCGCAGCACCGGGTAGTCGTCCTGCGCCGCCGGATAGCGAGCGCGAAACGCCGTGTACCAGGCGTCGGAGGCCGCGCCGCCCGCGTTCGGATGCCAGTCGGCTACAGCGATCACGCGCTTGACGCCCGCCTCGCCGAGTGCCGCCGGCGCGCCCAGGCTGTTGCCGTAGAACGTGTAGAACTTGGTGTCGAGGCCCTGTTCGCGCGCCGCCTTCACGAGCAGCGTGAGATCGTTGCCCCAATTGCCGGTGATGACGGCGTCCGCGCCCGCCGCGCGAATCTTCGCGATATACGGTGCGAAATCCTTCACCCGGCCAATCGGATGAAATTCGTCGCCCACCACGGCGATGTCAGGACGCTGCTTCGCCAGCGCCGCGCGCGCGAGCGTACTCACGTCGTGGCCGAAGCTGTAGTCCTGATTGAGCAGGTAGACCTTCCTCACCGACTTGTCCGCGGCGATCACGTCCGCAAGCGCGTCCATGCGCATGCCCGCGTGCGCGTCGAAGCGAAAGTGCCAGAAGCTGCAGTTCGCGTTGGTGAGCGAGGGGTCGTCCGCTGAATAGTTGAGGAACAGTTCGCGGTTCTCGGGCTCGCGCGCGTTCTGGCGATCGATGGCCGCCACGAGCGCCGCCGCCACCGCCGAGCTGTTGCCCTGCAAGACGAAGCCGATGTGGCGATCGGCCGCCGCGCGCAGTTGCATCAGCGCCGCCTCGGTGCTGCCCTTGCTATCGAGCACGACTAGTTCGAGCGGATGGCGCCCGTCTGCCAGTGTCACGCCGCCACGCGCGTTCACGCGCTCCACGCCGAAACGCAGATTGCGCTCGACGGCCGCGCCCGCGTCCGCGAACGGTCCGGACATGCCCTCGATCAGCGCGAGCTGGATTGGCTTGCCATCGGGCGCTTGCACGCCCGCTGCGTGCGCACCGGCGCTCGCCAATGCCACGCCCAACCCCAGCGCCGCCAGCAGGGCCGCCGCCGCGCGCGTCCATCGTGCTGTCTTGCGTGCCTTCATGCGCTCCTCCCTCTTTCTGTATAAGCCTCGTCGTATGAAGCGCGGATCATAGGGCGAGCATGCGCACGGCCGCAAGCCGTCGTCATCCCGACGTGTCAAAATAACGGTTCCAGAGAGGGTTCCAGACAGTTCGAACCCAGCTTCGAATCCGCACGGCGTCCATCGCGCGCGTGCCATCGGGGGGACTTCATGCTCAACCGCCTTTCATCCGCCATCGCGGCGCATCTGCCGCGCGCCACGCGCCGTGCGCTCGTCGCCAGCATGGGCGCGCTCGCGCTCGCCGGCTGCGCGCAGCCATGGCAGCAATTCCACGCAGGCGACGACGCCCTGGCCGTGATCGCCCGCTTCGGCCAGCCGGGCGAAGTCTACGACCTGCCCAACGGCGGCAAGCGCCTGATGTGGCCCACCCAACCGATGGGCGAAATCACCATCGCCGCCGACATCGACGGCAGCGGCAAAGTCATCAACGTGCGCCAGGTGCTGCAGCCCAACGAGTTCTACAAAGCCGAGATCGGCAAGTGGACGCGCACCGACGTGCTCGTGAACTTCGGCCGCCCGGAAGAGACCGCCTATTTCCCGCTGATGAAGCGCGAGGCCTGGACCTATCGCTACCTCGAAGACGGCGTCTGGTACATGCTCTACAGCTTCTATTTCGACGACCAGGGCATCCTGCGACTCACGCAAAAGACGCCCGACCCGCTGCATGATCCCGACCGCCGCAGCGTGTTCTGAACTCTGCAACGGCCGGACCAAAACAAAGCCCCCGTGCTCTCGCGAGCACGGGGGCTTCTCATTTGAGCGGCGCATGCGCAGCGAAGCGCCCCGCTGCCGCCCCGCCCCGCCAATAGTTACGAGCGCTGCGGGTTGAGCTTGTCGCCCGAGTAGAGCTTGTTGAGCGCCGAGATATACGCCTTCGCCGAAGCCGCGACGATATCCGGATCGGTGCCCACGCCGTTGACGATGCGACCCGCCTTCGACAGACGCACCGTCACTTCGCCCTGCGCCTGGGTGCCCGTCGTGATCGCGTTCACCGAGTACAGGAGCAGCTCCGAGCCGCTGCCCACTTCGGTTTCGATGGCGTTGAGCGTGGCGTCCACCGGACCGTTGCCCGCTGCTTCGCCGGTCACTTCCTTGCCGTCTGCCGAGAACACGACGCGCGCGTGCGGGCGCTCGCCCGTCTCCGAATGCTGCGCGAGCGAGACGAACTTGAAGTGCTCCTTCTCCTGCGCTTGCGCCGATTCCTCGGTGACGATCGCGATGATGTCCTCGTCGAAGATTTCGGCCTTGCGGTCGGCCAGCTCCTTGAAGCGTGCGAACGCGGTGTTGAGTTCGGCTTCGCTGTCGAGCGCAATGCCAAGCTCCTGCAGACGCTGCTTGAACGCATTGCGGCCCGAGAGCTTGCCGAGCACGATCTTGTTGGCGGTCCAGCCCACGTCTTCCGCGCGCATGATCTCGTAGGTGTCGCGCGCCTTGAGCACGCCGTCCTGGTGGATGCCCGACGCGTGCGCGAACGCGTTCGCGCCCACCACGGCCTTGTTCGGCTGCACGACGAAACCGGTGATCTGCGAAACGAGCTTCGAGGCCGGCACGATCTGCGTAGTGTCGATGCCGAGGTCGAGGCCGAAGTAGTCCTTGCGGGTCTTCACGGCCATGACGATCTCTTCGAGCGACGTGTTGCCCGCGCGCTCGCCGAGACCATTGATCGTGCACTCGACCTGACGCGCACCGCCGATCTGCACGCCGGCGAGCGAGTTCGCGACAGCCATGCCGAGGTCGTTATGGCAATGCACCGAAAACACGGCCTTGTCCGAATTCGGAATGCGCTCGCGCAGCGTCTTCACGAGGTTGCCGTAGAGCTCGGGAATGCCGTAGCCCACGGTATCGGCGATGTTGATCGTGGTCGCGCCTTCGTTGATCACGGCTTCGAGCACGCGGCACAGGAAGTCCATGTCCGAGCGGCTGCCGTCTTCGGGCGAGAACTCCACGTCATTCGTGAACTTGCGCGCGAAGCGCACGGCCAGCTTCGCCTGCTCGAGCACCTGCTCGGGCGACATGCGCAGCTTCTTCTCCATGTGCAGCGCCGAGGTGGCGATGAACGTGTGGATGCGGAAGTGGTCGGCGGGCTTGAGCGCGTCGGCGGCACGCTGGATGTCCTTGTCGTTCGCACGCGCGAGCGAGCAGATCGTGCTGTCCTTCACGAGGCCGGCGATCGTGTGGATCGCGTCGAAGTCGCCGTTCGAGCTGGCCGCGAAGCCCGCTTCGATGACATCGACCTTCATGCGCTCGAGTTGCTTCGCGATGCGGATCTTCTCTTCTTTCGTCATCGACGCACCGGGCGATTGCTCGCCGTCACGCAACGTCGTATCGAAAATGATGAGCTTGTCTGCTGCCATTTCGGGTCTCCAGGGGGACTTGTTCAGTGTCTAAAAACGGACTTTGAGTGTTCGCGCCACCGTTGGCGACGCTGACAATGAACGAAGCAGACGGAGGGCGAGCGAGATCAGCGCGGCAGGCGCGCTAGCGCTAGCGTGCTTAGCAGCGCGCTGGCTTGAAGGGAAGAGAAGGGGAACTGGATGGTGTCCATGCCGCCGACTATAGCCGGAATCCGCCGATAGCGCAATTGGTGACGGCCTGTGAGGACAGCCGGCTCGGGCGGCCGGCACCGGTGCAGCCGGGAGTCGGCGGCAAAAAAAGGGCCGCGCTAGTGCGCAGCCCGTCTTGCGTTTGCCGGCTTTTGCCAGGCTTGGGCGCCCTACCGCTCGCGCGGCGAAGAGCGCGCCGGGTTCGTGCGCCCGCGCATGCCCTGCCAGGCCCAGAACACATAGCCCGAAAGACCATAAAGCACGAACAGGCCAAACAGCATCAACGGCGGATCGGACGACACGAGCACGAACGCCACCACCACGAGCAGCGTCGCTGCGAACGGCACGCGGTGCCGCACATCGAGCGCCTTGCCGCTATAGAACGGCGCGTTCGAGACCATCGTCACGCCCGCGTAGATCGTCAGCACGAAGGCGGTCCACGGCAGCCACGAAAGCTTCACGGGCACGCGGTTGTCGGTGGCGAGCCAGACGAAGCCTGCGATCAGCGCTGCCGCGGCCGGGCTCGGCAAGCCCTGGAAAAAGCGCTTGTCCACCACGCCGATGTTGGTGTTAAAGCGCGCAAGCCGCAGCGCGGCGCCCGAGCAATAGACGAAGGCCGCGA
>DATEJU010000402.1:0-3367 GCA_035277805.1 Paraburkholderia sp.
AGACCGACATCTACCGCTCCCGAGACGAAATCCGCCTCGACGAGAAGGAGTTGACCGAAAAGCTCGGCGTGAGCCGCACGCCGGTGCGCGAGGCCATGACGCTGCTGGAACAGGAAGGATTCCTGCGTACTGTGCCGCGGCGCGGCGTCTATATTCTGCGCAAGACCCGCAAGGAGATCGTCGAGATGATCTATATGTGGGCCGCGCTGGAAAGCATCGCCGCACGGCTTGCGACGCAGCGCGCTTCCGATGAGGACATCGCGCGTTTGCGCCACATGTTCGCGGATTTCGGCGAGGACAAGCCCGCCGAGCACATCGAGGAATACTCGGAGGCGAACATCACGTTTCATCAGGCGCTGGTGGAGCTGTCCAAGTCGCCGATCATCGTCGAGACCATCAAGAACATCTTTATGCATGTGCGAGCGATCCGGCGCATGACGATCGCGCAGAGCGATCGCGCATCCCGATCGATCGTGGACCATATGCGGATCATCGAAGCGCTCGAGGCGCGCGACACTGAAAGAGTAGAGCGGCTCGTGCGCCAGCATTCGATCGATCTTGCGCTGTTCGTCGAGGCGAACTGCGACTTTCTCGACTGATCGCGCGCTCGCGCTGCGCCGCGCGCCGTTCATCCCGGCATTCACGGGCTGAACGGCGCACCGCAGCAGCGACGTGAGCCCATGCATTGCGCGTTCTTGTCTACGTGCTGTTGCTGCTCAATATGTTTGGACTCCGTAATAAATAGATGCCTTTCACCTGGATCGTATCGATGCCGATCACGGCTCGCATGGTGTGCCGCATCAGAGCGTTGGCGCGGACGTCCGCTCGCATAAGCGCTGCACGGCATATTGCGCCGCAGCAAGTGGTGGCGGCACAAAAAACAGCTTGAACTAATACTGTGTGTGGAATATTGTATATCACGAGTAACCCAACGCCCCGCCAAAGAGGAGACGTCATGGCAGAAGCAGGAATGAACGACGCGCAGAGCAGCCCTGCGCAGGAAGCGCAACCGACGACCGACGGTTTTCACCTCGTCATCGACGCGCTGAAGCTCAACGACATCGACACGATCTACGGTCTCGTCGGTATTCCCATCACGGACCTCGCGCGACTCGCCCAGGCTGAGGGGATGCGTTTCATCGGCTTCAGGCACGAGCAGAACGCGGGCAACGCCGCGGCCATTGCGGGCTACATGACGAAGAAGCCGGGCATCTGCCTCACGGTCTCGGCACCGGGCTTCCTCAACGGTCTGACTGCGCTCGCGAACGCCACCACCAACTGCTTCCCGATGATTCTCATTAGCGGCTCGAGCGAGCGCGAGATCGTCGATCTGCAGCAGGGCGACTACGAAGAAATGGACCAGTTGAACGCGGCCAAGCCGTATGCCAAGGCCGCGTATCGCGTGCTTCATGCCGAGGACATCGGCATTGGCATCGCGCGGGCGATCCGCGCGGCGGTCTCGGGCCGGCCGGGCGGCGTCTATCTGGACCTGCCGGCCAAGCTGCTCGCGCAGACCATCGACGCCGTGAAGGGCGAGCAATCGCTCGTGAAGGTCGTGGACGCGGCGCCGCGCCAGTTGCCTGCTCCCGATTCGGTCGAGCGCGCACTCGACGTCCTCAGGACTGCAAAGCGCCCGCTCATCCTGCTCGGCAAGGGGGCGGCCTACGCTCAGGCCGACGCGCAGATCCGCGAGCTGGTCGAAAAGAGCGGCATTCCGTATCTGCCGATGTCGATGGCCAAGGGTCTTTTGCCGGACACGCATGAGCAGTCCGCATCGGCGGCGCGCTCGTTCGTGCTCGCGGAATCGGACGCCGTCGTGCTGATCGGCGCGCGTCTGAACTGGCTGCTCTCGCACGGCAAGGGCAAGACGTGGGGTGCCCCGGCGCCCAAGCGCTTCGTGCAGATCGACATCGCGCCCACCGAGATCGACAGCAACGTGGCGATCGAAGCCCCCGTGATCGGCGACATCGGTTCGTGCGTCGAGGCGCTCGTCGCCGGCATGGGCGCGGACTTTCCGAAGCCCAGCGCCGAATGGCTCGGTGCCGTCGCTGAGCGCAAGAGCAAGAATCTCGCGAAGATGGCCGCGACGCTCGAGAAGAACCCGTCGCCGATGAATTTCCACAGCGCACTGCGCGCGATTCGCGACGTGCTCAAGACGCGCCCCGACATCAACGTCGTGAACGAGGGGGCCAACACGCTCGACTATGCGCGTGCCGTCATCGACATGTATCAGCCGCGCAAACGCTTTGACTCGGGCACGTGGGGGATCATGGGCATCGGCATGGGCTTCGCGATCGGTGCGGCGGTCACGAGCGGCACGCAGGTCGTGGCGATCGAGGGCGACAGCGCGTTCGGCTTCAGCGGCATGGAACTCGAGACCATCTGCCGCTACAACCTGCCGGTCTGCACCATCGTCTTCAACAACAACGGCGTGTATCGCGGCACGGACGTGAACCCGAGCGGCGGCGCCGACGTCGCGCCGACCGTGTTCGTGAAGGGCGCGCGCTACGACAAGATGATCGAGGCGTTCGGCGGCATTGGCCACCAGGCGAGCACCCCCGAGGAGCTTACGAAGACACTGCTGGAAGCGATCGCGTCGGGCAAGCCCACGCTGATCAACGCCGTGATCGACGAATCGGCCGGCACCGAAAGCGGCCGCCTCACGAATCTCAATCCGCAAAGCGCGGCCATGAAGAAATAAAGTCAGTCTCGCAGAACACATTCATCAGGAGTCAAGACAATGAGCAAACCCCTCGACGGCATCAAGATCATCGACTTCACGCACGTCCAGGCAGGGCCCGCATGCACGCAAATGCTCGCGTGGTTCGGCGCGGACGTGATCAAGGTTGAGCGGCCGGGCGCCGGCGACGTGACGCGCTCGCAGTTGCGCGACATTCCCGACATGGACGCGCTGTACTTCACGATGCTCAACAGCAACAAGCGCTCGCTCACGCTCGACACCAAGAAGCCGGAAGGCAAGGAGGTGCTCGAGAAGCTGATTCGCGAGTCGGACGTCATGGTGGAAAACTTCGGCCCCGGCGCGCTCGATCGCATGGGCTTCACGTGGGAGCGCATCAAGGAGCTCAATCCGAAGATGATCGTGGCTTCGGTGAAGGGCTTCAGCGAAGGCCATCACTACGACGACCTCAAGGTCTATGAGAACGTCGCGCAGTGCGCGGGCGGCGCGGCTTCGACCACGGGCTTCTGGGACGGCCCGCCCACGGTCAGCGCGGCGGCGCTCGGCGACAGCAACACGGGCATGCATCTGGCCATCGGCATTCTCACGGCGCTGATCGGCCGCGACAAGACCGGCAAGGGCCAGAAGGTGGCCGTCTCGATGCAGGACAGCGTGATCAACCTGTGCCGC
>DATEJU010000403.1:0-4598 GCA_035277805.1 Paraburkholderia sp.
CGCGTGCACGAAGTGCGAGTTCTCGATCTCGAAGATTCCGGGCGGCCGCCAGTTCGAAATCCCCGAAGTGGAAGAGCTGCTGCAGAACAAGACGATCGGCCCGCTCTCGGGCTTCCGCAGCAAGATGGGCCGGCCGTTCTCAGCCATCCTCAAGCTCTCCTTCGACGACGAGATCAAGAACTACAAGCTCGAGTTCGACTTCGGCCAGGACCAGGGCGGCGAGGACGGCGAGGCGCCGGACTTCTCGCAACAGGAGCCGGTGGGCGTCTGCCCGAAGTGCAAGGGCCGCGTGTTCGAGCACGGCATGAGCTATGTCTGCGAGCATTCGGTCGCAAATCCGAAGACCTGCGACTTCCGTTCGGGCAAGGTGATTCTGCAACAGGAGATCGCGCGCGAGCAGATGGCGAAGCTGCTTTCGGAGGGCCGCACCGACCTGCTGACGAGCTTCAAGTCGTCACGCACGGGCCGCAACTTCAAGGCGTTCCTTGTGAAGCAGCCGGACGGCAAGATCGGTTTCGAGTTCGAGAAGAAGGAGCCCAGCGCGAAGACCGCAGCGAAGAAGTCGGCGGCCAAGGCTGGGACGGACGAGGCTGCGAACGACGCAGCCAACGAGAATGAAGCCGCCGAAACGAGCACGAAGCCGGCGCGCAAGACGGCCGCCGCCAAGGCCGCGCCCGCGAAAAAGACCGCCGCGCGCAAGACGCCAGCGCGCAAGACCGGCTCGTAATCGCAGCGGTCAGCCGCCGCTCAGCGCAGCGCGCGCCCAGCAAAAAAGCGCAGCTTCTCACGAAGCTGCGCTTTTTATTTGTTGGCTCAAGCCATCCAGTTAGACGCCTGATGAGCGACGTAACGCGCTTATAGCGGCGACAACGCCGACGTACGCGTGCGGCCCGCCACCACGCGCGACGACTTCGGCGAGCGCTCGCTTTGCGTGCCGTGATGATCGCCGTCGAGCAGATCGGAAACCGGCTCCAGGCCATCGAAGGCCTCGGGCGCCGCCGGGTGCGTGGCGCCGTTTGCAGGACGCGCAAGCCCGTCCTTGACCCACTGCTCGCCGAGCTGGCTATTCGGCGTCTGGCTGAAATGCTCGACAAGGTGGTCGATGAACGTGCGCACCTTCGCCGGCAAGTGGCGGCGGCTCGGATACGCGACGTTGATCTCGACCTGCGGCAGACGATAGTCGCCGAGCAGGCGCACGAGGCGCCCTCGTGTCATGTCGCGCCCGATCAAATAGCTCGGCAGGATCGCGATGCCCATGCCGAGCAACGCGAACTGACGCAGCATCTCGGTGTTGTTCGCAACGATCACGTTAGACGGGCGCACGCGCACCTCGCCATCCGGCCCCGTGAAGACCCGCTCGTCGCCCCAGTACTCGGAGGGCAGCGAAAGCGACGGATGCTCCATCAGATGCTCGGGGCGCGTGGGCGTGCCGTGCTTCTCCAGATAGGCCGGCGTGGCGCAAACGGTCATGCAGCCCGTCGTGAGGCGGCGCGTGACGATGCTCGCGCTGCGCATCTGGCGTGCGGTCACGACGCCCAGATCGAAGCCTTCTTCGACGAGATCCACCTGGCGGTCGACCAGCGTCACGTCGGGAACCACTTGCGGGTAGCGCTGCGTGTAGGTTTGCAGCACGGGCGCGAGGTTGTGCAGCCCGAAGACCACGGGCGCGACAATGCGCAGCGTGCCAACCGGCTCATGATTGCGCGCCACCACCATCTGCTCGACATCTTCGAGCTCATCGAGAATCTGGCGAGCCCGCTCGAGATAAACCTGCCCGGATTCGGTGAGGGAAAGGCTGCGGGTCGTGCGGTTGAGCAAACGCGTGCCGAGCCGCCCTTCGAGGTCGGCGACGTGACGCGTTGCAACCGCATTGGAGATATCCATCGCGGAAGCCGCCCGGGCAAAACTGCCGAGATCGGCCACTTTGACGAATACTCGCATCGACTGCAAATGATCCATGTGACAACTCCTGCCTGTTACTGTCCGCCGGAAAACGGCAGAGGAAACCGCGAATTCTCCTACGACATGAGAAATCGTGCAGAAGTTGCCTAAGAACGCCGGAAATTCTTTGCGATTTTCGCCACTGTCACTCATTACGCACGGTTACATCAGCGATTGTTTCCCGAATCGAAACAATTTTGCGCACTGCAGCGAAATAGCCCGATGCCCGATGAACAGCGACTCGATGGCGCCGATCCGGCATGAAAATAAGTGCTAGACCCCGAAGACGAAAAAGCCGCCCGAAGGCGGCCCATGTTTCCTGGTCAGGCTCAAAAGCACCGCGACGATGCTAGTGAGCGCTCACCTTCAATTCAAATCTGTGCTCAAAAACGCTTCTCGAGCGCCGTGCGCGCATCGCTCAGAGCCTTCGGCAAGCCGTGAGCGAGCTTCTCGAAGAGCTCCGAGTGCAGCACAAGCTCGGCGCGCCACGCCGCGGCATCGACCGAGATCACCTGCTCGAACTGCGCCGGCGTGAAATTCAGGCCGCCCCAGTTCAGGTCGTCGTAACGCGGCGAGATGCCGAACGCATGATCTTCGCCCTGGGCCTTGCCCTCGATGCGGCGCACCATCCATTCGAGCACGCGCATGTTTTCGCCGAAGCCCGGCCAGACGAACTTGCCGTCCGGGCCCTTGCGGAACCAGTTCACGCAGAAGATGCGCGGCTGCGTCGCACCCATCTTCGAGAGGCGCTCGCCGACCTTGAGCCAGTGGCCGAAGTAGTCAGCCATGTTGTAGCCGCAGAACGGCAGCATCGCGAACGGATCGCGCCGTACCACGCCCTGCTGCCCCGCCGCCGCCGCGGTGGTCTCTGAGCCCATGGTCGCGGCCATGTACACGCCCTGCGTCCAGTCGCGCGCCTCGGTCACGAGCGGCACCGTGGTCGAGCGGCGGCCGCCGAACAGGAAGGCGTCGATGGCCACGCCCTTCGGATCTTCCCAGGCGGCATCGATCGACGGGCACTGCGACGCAGGCGCCGTGAAGCGCGCGTTCGGATGCGCGGCCTTGCGGCCCGTCTCCTTGCCAATGGCCGGCGTCCAGTCGTTGCCCAGCCAGTCGATCAGGTGCGCGGGCGGCTCGTCGGTCATGCCTTCCCACCAGACGTCGCCGTCGTCGGTGAGCGCGACGTTCGTGAAGATCACGTTCTCCCTGAGCGTCGCCATGGCGTTGTAGTTGGTCTTTTCGCTCGTGCCCGGCGCGACGCCGAAATAGCCGGCCTCCGGGTTGATCGCGTAGAGACGTCCATCCGGACCCGGCTTGAGCCACGCAATATCGTCGCCGATCGTGGTGATTTCCCAGCCGTTCATCGCAGCCGGCGGGATCAGCATGGCGAAGTTGGTCTTGCCGCACGCCGACGGGAACGCCGCCGCGACATGGTACTTGCGGCCTTCGGGCGAGCGCACGCCGAGAATCAGCATGTGCTCGGCGAGCCAGCCTTCGGCGCGGCCCATCGTCGAGGCGATGCGCAGCGCGAAGCACTTCTTGCCGAGCAGCGCATTGCCGCCGTAGCCCGAGCCGTAGCTCCAGATCTCGCGCGCTTCCGGGAAATGAACGATGTACTTCGTCTTGTTGCACGGCCACGGCACGTCCTTCTCGCCCGCCGCGAGCGGCGCTCCCACGCTGTGCACGCACGGCACGAACGCGCCGTCCTCGCCGAGCACGTCGTACACGGCGCGACCCATGCGCGTCATGATGCGCATGTTCGCGACCACATAGGGGCTATCTGAAAGCTCCACGCCGATATGCGCGATGGGCGAGCCGAGCGGCCCCATCGAGAACGGCACGACGTACATCGTGCGACCGCGCATGCAGCCGGCGAACAGGCCATCGAGGGTCGCGCGCATCTCGGCGGGCGCCATCCAGTTGTTGGTCGGGCCAGCGTCTTCCTTCTTCTCACAGCAGATGAAGGTGCGGTCCTCCACGCGCGCCACGTCAGAAGGATCGGAGCAGGCGAGATACGAGTTCGGGCGTTTTAGCGGATTGAGACGGCGCATCGTGCCCGCATCGACCATCTGCTGGCACAGGCGGTCGTATTCTTCCTGCGAGCCATCGCACCAGACGATGCGCTCGGGCTGGGTGTGCGCGGCGACCTTCCGAACCCACTCGACCAGTTTCCGGTGCCGGACCCAAGCCGGCGCCTGTACGGCTGCCTGAGCGGGGAAGTCGGGATGATTCATCGATATGTCTCCATGAGGGCTGATGAAAAATCGTTTCGGGCCCTTTTCGACGCTGCATGCGAGAGGCACAACCTGCGCGAATCGCCACCTTCGATCGCGCAGTGGGGCAGGTCGTCAAGACCCTGACAGCGAGGGTTCGCAACCGTCTGTAAAGCGGCTTGCGTCGCGACCCTTCAAGCTGATAAAAGGGGGGAAATTCTCATTCAAACCGTATCTGGGCGTTGAGCGCCATCGCATGGAACAGCAATTGCAATACCCGCCTGTTCCGTGCACCGGAAGGCACCCTTGTATTCATACCAGCCTGCCGCGCGCTGCATAGTGGGATAACCACCAGATGAACATGAGTCGCACCGAGATGTGCGCCACCCCTCACCCAAGCTGCCATGAAAATTGCCATCCTTGACGACTACCAGGACGCCGTCC
>DATEJU010000404.1:0-3370 GCA_035277805.1 Paraburkholderia sp.
AGCCTTCGAAGCCGCGGCGGGCCTCGACTTCGCCCGCATCGACCGCTGGCTGCGCGCGCATCTCGCGGAGCCGCTGCGCATCGCCGATCTGGCCGCGCATTGCGGCTTCGGCATGCGGCGCTTTCATCAGCTCTTTATCGACGCGTTCGGCGAGACGCCGCATCGCTATCTGCAGCGTTTGCGCCTCGACAGCTCGCTCACGCTGCTCGCCGATCCCCGCCTCTCGCTCACGCAGATCGCGCTCGAAGCAGGCTTCGGCGACCAGAGCGCCTACACGCACGCGTTCACGCGGCGTTTCGGGCTCGCGCCCGGGCAGTGGCGCACGCTGCCTTCACACTGAACGCCAACCAGGCGCCAACCAGGCATCGTCCATCGCGCGGGCATTCGCGGCTGCGCGCTCATTCCTCGAAGCGGTATTCCCACTGAGCCTGCGCGCCCACTGCGAGACGCTCGCCCGCGCCCGCCACGACCATCGCGTTCTGGCCGAACGTGAGCCCGCCGTCCACGCGCGGATCGGCACGAAACACCGCGAGCGTGTCGAGCGGCTCGGCGGGCCACTCGGCGTCGCGCTCGCCCGTGTGCTGATCGATCGTCGTGATCGGGCAACGCGCGCAGGGCTTGGTGAATCGCAGCACGACTTCCTTCGCGTCCGCTTCGCCCGCAATGGAGAGCGTGTCGATGAAGTCTTCGTCGAACGCATCGCCGCCGTCCACGACGATGTTCGGACGGAAGCGGCTCATCGGCACCGGCGGCACGCCCTTCGCCGCGAGGCGCGCGTTCAGGTCCGCCAGCGACGATTCGCTCGTGACGAGCAGCGGGAAGCCGTCGGCGAATTGCGTGGGCACGTCCTCGTCGTGCGTCCACTTCTTGCTCGCGAGGCGCGTGACGTCCGGCGCGAAACGCACGAGACGCAGCGGCACGCCAAGCGCGCGCGAAAACCACCGCGCGGCTTCGTCGCCTTCGTCGAGCGCCTCGAAGGTGTCGTTCCAGACCGTGGCCTGCACGCGCGCCTCGTTGCCGCGCGGCGTGAACGGCAACAAGAGCGGCGAGTCGACCGGCGCGTCCGCGCCCGTCATCGTGAGACGCACGCCGTCCTCGACGAACGCGGGCACCATGCGCGCCATCGCCGCTATTTCGCGCTGCGAAACAAAGCGGCCCGATGCGTCGACCACCATCCAGTGACGGTCCCATTGCAACCCCTTCGCTTCGAGCTGCGCGCGATCGAGCGCGATGGCGCCGCAGGATTTCACCGGATAAACGAACAATGCGCGAATGACGGCCATGGCGAACTCACAAACTCACGAACGGGAAAAAGAATTGGGCTGGGTGCCGGGTGGCTATGAAGCCACCGCGCGGCATCCGGCCCACGATCATATCGCCGCTGCCTTGCTTTCCGTTTCCTGAGCCGTCAAACCCGGCCCACACGGCGCATCAGCCCATACGCGCGGCGCACGGGCGCAAAAAAAGCCCGCTTTGCGTCGGCAGAAGCGGGCTCTCTGACAATGCGCGGAATTCCGCGGGCGTTACTCCATCGAGAGCTGCAGATGCAGTTGCGAGCGCGTGCCGCCGTCCATCGCATCGCTTGCGGCGTCGCGGTCCGACTGCGCCTGCGGCGCGAGACGCGCGAGCTCGATGTTGTCGAGATACGCGCTCGTGATGTCGCCGGTGATGTAGTCGCCGTCGAAGCACGAAGCCTCGAACTCCTTCAGCTCCGGATTGATGTCGCGCACCGCCTGCTTGAGCGACTCCACGTCCTGATACACGAGGTAATCCGCGCCGATGATGCGCGCCACTTCTTCATCCGTGCGGCCGTGCGCCACGAGCTCGCCGCGCGTGGGCATGTCGATGCCGTAGACGTTCGGGTACTTCACCGGCGGCGCCGCCGAGGCGAAGATCACCTTGGTCGCGCCGGCATCGCGCGCCATCTGCACGATTTCCTGCGAGGTGGTGCCGCGCACGATGGAATCGTCGATGATCAGGACGTTCTTGCCCTTGAACTCGATGCCCATGGCGTTGAGCTTCTGGCGCACCGACTTCTTGCGCATGGCCTGGCCCGGCATGATGAAGGTGCGGCCCACGTAGCGGTTCTTGAAGAAGCCCTCGCGGTATTCCACGCCGAGCTTCGCCGCGACCTGCATGGCCGCGGGACGCGACGAATCGGGAATCGGCATGACCACGTCGATCCTCACGTCGGGCAGCTCGCGCCTGATCTTCTCGGCGAGATAGTCGCCCATGCGCAGGCGCGCGTTGTAGACCGGCACGCCGTCGAGCACCGAATCCGGACGCGCGAGATACACGAGCTCGAAAATGCACGGGTTGAGTCTGGGCGCCGTGGCGCATTGCTGCGCGTGGAAGTTGCCTTCGAAATCGATAAACACCGCCTCGCCCGGCAGCACGTCGCGAACGAACTCGAAACCGATGCCTTCGAGCGCGACCGATTCCGAGGCCACCATCCACTCGGTGCCTTCCGGCGTTTCCATCTTGCCGATGCAGAGCGGGCGGATGCCGAACGGGTCGCGGAACGCGAGCAGGCCGTAGCCGGCAATCAGCGAGACGATCGCGTAGGAGCCGCGCACGCGGCGGTGCACGCCCGAGACGGCCTTGAAGAGCGCGGCGGGATCGAGCTCGAGGCCCGAGCTCGCGAGCTGCACTTCGTGCGCGAGCACGTTGAGCAGCACTTCGGTGTCGGAATTGGTGTTCACGTGGCGGCGGTCCACGCGGAACATCTCTTCCTTGAGCTGCTGCCAGTTCGTGAGGTTGCCGTTGTGCGCGAGGATGAGGCCGAACGGCGCGTTCACGTAGAACGGCTGGGCTTCTTCTTCGCTCGATGCCGAGCCGGCCGTCGGGTAGCGCACCTGGCCGATGCCGGCGGTGCCGGGCAGGCTGCGCATGTTGCGCGTGCGGAACACGTCGCGCACCATGCCGTTGGCCTTGTGCATGTGGAACGTGCTGCCGTTCGCGGTGGCGATGCCGGCCGCGTCCTGACCACGGTGCTGCAGGAGCAGCAGCGCGTCATAGAGGAGCTGATTGACGGGAGAGCGGGAAACTACGCCTACGATGCCGCACATGGCAGGTCCTTCAAAAAAGCGAAATCGGTTACGGCGACCGGCAAAAACCGGCGGGATGTACCGCGAATGGACGCTTCACCAGCCTGCCGTCACGCGATCAGCTTCTGATCAGACGTGAACGTAGGCCGCGAGCGTCTCGGGCAAAAGCGGCTTCAGTTCGAGCACGCCCTGCACGGCATACGGCCGCAGCAGCGCCTTGCGCCAGAAGTCCTGCTGGGGCAGCTCGGTCAGTCCCGCGAGGACGACGAGAATCAGCACCAGCACGACGCCTCGCACGAGGCCGAACATCATCCCGAGCGAGC
>DATEJU010000405.1:0-3347 GCA_035277805.1 Paraburkholderia sp.
ACTCGTTCGGCATGGACAAGCCGCGCGGCGCGCTGGTGAGCTCGGTGGACGCGAACGGCCCAGCCGCCAAGGCGGGCCTGAAGCCCGGCGACGTGATCCTCGCCGTGAACGGCCAGTCGGTGGGCGATTCGTCCGACCTGCCTTCGCTGATCGCGGGCATGAAGCCGGGCACGAAGGCCGACATTCAGGTGTGGCGCGACAAGTCGACCAAGGACTTCTCGGCGACGATCGGCGCGCTTACCGACAGCAAGGTCGCCTCGAACGACACGCCGCAGTCGCAGATGCAAGGGCGCCTCGGCGTCGCGGTGCGCCCGCTGACGCCAGACGAGAAGAGCAGCAGCTCGCTCGATCACGGTCTGCTCGTCGAACAGGCGGCCGGTGCGGCGGAAAACGCCGGCATCCAGCCCGGCGACGTGATCCTTGCCGTGAACGGCCGTCCGGTGACGAGCGCCGAGCAGCTCAAGCAGATGATCGCGCACGCGGGCAACAGCATCGCACTCCTGATCCAGCGCGACGACGCGCAGATCTTCGTGCCGGTCGATCTCGGCTGATCGAGGCAACGCCATTGAATCGCTCCAGCGGCCTGGCGTATAACGCATACCGGGATTTCCGGGCCGCTTTTTCACTGCCGCCGTGGGCTTCGCGCCCCGGCGGCAGTTTTCTTTTGTGCGGCGCGAAACGGCAAAAGGCGGCGCAAGCGTCGGCGTTGCGCGCGTCCAGCTCCTGAGTGTTGCTCGTGTCCGCACAGACGGGCATGCATATTGCGGCGGCTTTATGTCGAAGCAATTTGTAAGGAGCAGTCACGATGAAGAGGTTCCGTAAAACGCGTCCCGTCCGTTCGACTGTCGCGCTCGCGGCTACCCTGGCACTCGGTTTCGCGGGCGGCGCAGCAGCGCAGCAAGGCAGCGCGCCGGTGCAGCAAGTGCCGGTGCAGCAGCAGGGCGGTGTGCCTGTACAGCAAGTGCCGGTGCAGCAAGGCGGCGCACCGATGCAGCAAACGCCGATGCAGCGCGGCGGCGCCAATGGCTCCGCGAACGGCATGAATCCCACGAACGGCACGGTAGGCGGATCGTCCACCGATAACTCGAGCGCCGGCAACACCAACGGCGGTGGCATGCCGCAGGTGCAGCAACAGCGCGGCGTCGAATTCGTGTCGGGCGGTGTCGGCCTCGACGAATCGAAGGCGCTGCAGGCCGC
Organism: Paraburkholderia sp.; assembly: GCA_035277805.1. Taxonomy (GTDB): domain Bacteria; phylum Pseudomonadota; class Gammaproteobacteria; order Burkholderiales; family Burkholderiaceae; genus Paraburkholderia. The sequence goes on from DATEJU010000405.1 coordinate 1,198, forward strand.
ACGGTCGCAATGGCCGCTCTCGCTGCGCTTCACGGACCGCAATGCCGAATTCCTCGCCGACGTGCACGTGCAGATCGTCGACGCCAACGGCGCGAGCGTGCTCGATACGACCTCGCGCGGACCGTACATGCTCGTACGCGTGCGTCCGGGCCGCTATACCGTGCACGTGAGCCATGACGGTATCAACAAGACGAGCGCCGTGACCGTCGGCTCGAACGGCAGCGCACGCGCGTCCTTTGTCTGGTGAGCCCGGGCGGCGCGCGTGGCCTTCTGATTTCGCGCAAGCTGTCACCGTTTCGTCGATAATGAAGCCACGGGCCTGCCGTGGCTTTTTTTTGCGCGGCCGTCGAGAGACCAGATTTTCACGCCCCGGCGTGGCACCGTGGACCGTGCGCGAAGCCTTGCGCCGCGCGCCGCAGGTCACAAAGAGAACCGGCACGCCGTGCCGGGTGAGGCGCTGCGCGAGCGTGCGGCGGCGCCCATCGATCAGGGAGCAGACCATGACGGTCGAACCGGATGCCGGCCATCGCATCGACATCGTCGTGAACCGACACCGCGTGCGCGTGATCCACGGCGGCATCACGATCGCCGACACGCTCGCGGCGCTCACGCTCATCGAAACCGGCAATCCCGACGTTTTCTATTTCCCCCGCACCGACGTGAACATGGCGCGGCTCGAACGCTCCGCGCGCACCGCGCCGTGCCCGTTCAAGGGCGAGGCGACGTACTACCACCTGCGTACCGAGGATGGCCGCGTCGAGGACGCCGCCTGGAGCTACGAGGCGCCGCTGCAGGCGGCGCGCGGCATCAAGGGCTATCTGGCGTTCCACTCCGGGCTCGTGGACCGCATCGATCAGACCTCCTGAGCGACACAAACGAACTTCTCGAACGGCCACCGGGGAGGCGCCATGGAACTGAACGACGCGTTGAGGATTCCGCTTGAGCCGTCTGCCGTCTGGCAGGCGCTGCAGGACGCCACGCTCGTGCGCGCGAGTCTGGAGCATTGCGAGTCGTTCCGGCGGCTCGGCCCCGGCGAATACGCGCTCACGCTCACCGTGCCGCTCGGTCCGCTGCGCGCGCGCTACGAAGTGCGCGCTCACATCGCCAGCGATGTCGCGACGGTGCCGCTTACGCCGCGCCGGGTGCTGAGCTTTCGCGCGCGCGCCGATGGCATCGGCTCGCTGCGTGGCCAGATCGACGTGGCGCTGCGCGAGGAGGAGCACGCCGGGACCGGCGAGGGCGCGAGCACGCGCATCGACTATTCGGTTTGGGCCACGCTGACCGGGCCATTGGGCGAGCTGCCGCCGCGTCAGATCGAAAACGCGCTGCACGAGCTCGCCGACGAATTTTTCACCGAGTTCTGCGCCGTGGTCGAGGCCAAGCATGGGCAAGCGCCGAACCGCGTGCGCGGGGAGACGCCCCGGCGCCAGCACGTGTTTCTGCGGCCGATCAATCTTGCGGCGGTGGCGCGGCGCGCGCATTTGCTGCCGCACGCGAGCGGCACGCTATCGGGCCGCGCCGCGAGCACGCTGCATCACGAGCCCACGCCGCACGCAATGCCGAGCTGGGCTTGGGCCGCGATGATCTTCTTCGTCGCCTTGTTGTTCTACGTGGCGCGCCACTTCGCGGACGGCTGAGTCCGCGCGCCGTCACGCCCCGCGAAATTCCCGCCGCCATGCCGATGGCGAGGTTCTGAACGCTTCCACGAAATGCTGACGCAACGACGCGGCCGAGCCGAATCCCGCGTGCTGCGCGATGGCGTCGATCGGCTGGTCGGTGGTTTCGAGCAGTTGCTGTGCGCGGGCGAGCCGCTCGCCGAGGAGCCACGCGCTCACGGTGGCGCCCGTCGTCAGGCGGAACTGGCGCGTGAAGGTGCGCCGGCTCATGAGCGCGCGCTGCGCCAGCGAGTCGAGCGTGTGCGGCGTGTCGAGGTGGGCGCGGATCCAGTCGAGCAGGCTCGAGAGCCGGTCGCCGCGCCCGCGCGCCGCCACGGGTTGCTGAACGTACTGCGCCTGGCTGCCCTGACGATGCGGGGGCACCACGAGCCGCCGCGCCACATAGTTCGCCGCCTGCGTGCCGGCGAGTCGCCGCAGCAGATGCAGGCAGCAGTCGAGCCCCGCCGCCGTGCCCGCCGACGTGAGGATGTCGCC
>DATEJU010000406.1:0-15938 GCA_035277805.1 Paraburkholderia sp.
TTATCAATAACGTGTGAACCGGCGCATGCGGCCGCAGGGCCTCGCGAGCCGGTGCAACGCGGGGTCGGTTGCATAGAGACGGGCGAAGCTGCCCGCCAACTTTGGAGTATCTGTGGGAATCATGAAAAAGCTTCGCCTGGCAGCGTTCGCTGCGAGTATTTTCGCCGTCGCAGGACTGTTGCCGGCAGCGCCGGCGTTTGCGCAGGGGCTTGCGCCCGCCGGCGGCCAGACTGCCGACACGATCGCGGCGGTCGTCAACGACGGCGTGATCACGCAGCGCGAGCTCGACAACCGCGTCGGACTCATCACGCGCCGCCTGAACCAGCAGAACGCGCCGATTCCGCCCATGAACCAGTTGCAGGCGCAGGTGCTCAACCAGATGGTGCTCGAGCGCATTCAGCTGCAAAAGGCGAAGGAAGACGGCATCAGCGTCGACGACGCAGCCGTGCAGCGCACCCTCACGCGTCTCGCCCAGGCCAACGGCATGGACCTCGCCACCTACCGCTCGCGCATCGAAGCGGCCGGCGTGCCGTGGGACACGTTCATGAAGGACGCGCGCACGGAGCTCACGCTCTCGAAGCTGCGCGAGAAGGAAGTGGACAGCAAGATCTCGGTCACGGACGCCGAAGTCGCGAACTACATCGCGAGCCAGCGCGGGCCGAACGCGGGCCAGCAAAACGACCTGCACTTCGAGCACATCCTCATCAAGGCGCCGCTGAACGCACCGGAAACGGACATCGAAGCCGCGCAGAAGAAAGCCGACGATCTCCTGAAGCAGGCGCAATCGGGCAGCAAGTTCTCGAGCCTCGCGAAGTCGAACTCGCAGGCCGCCGACGCCAGCAAGGGCGGCGACATGGGCTTCCTGCCGCCCTCGAAGCTGCCGCCCGAGTGGGTGACGGCCGCTTCCACGCTGCGCCCGGGTGAAGTCAATCCGTCGGTGATCCGCACGAATGACGGCTTCGAGATCGTCCGTCTCGTCGAGCGCCGCCAGGGTCAGGGCACGAGCGCCTCGGCGCCGCAACTCGTGCAGACGCACGTGCGCCACATTCTGCTGCGCGTCGGCGACGGCATGTCCGAGCCGCAGGCGCGCCAGAAACTGCTGGAGATCAAGAAGGAAGTACTGGCCGGCGGCGACTTCGCCAAGTTCGCGCACACCTACTCGCAGGACGGCTCGGCGTCGCAAGGCGGCGACCTCGGCTGGATCAGCCCGGGCGAAACCGTGCCTGAATTCGAGCGCGCCATGAACACGCTGCAGGACGGTCAGATCAGCGACCCGGTGCGCACCGAATACGGCTACCACCTGATCCAGGTGCTGGGCCGGCGCGAAGCGGAAGGCTCGGTCGCGCAGCAGATGGATCTCGCGCGCCAGGCCATCGGCCAGCGCAAGGCGGAGCAGGCCTACGCCGACTGGCTGCGCCAGTTGCGTGACAGCGCCTACGTCGACTACAAGATCAGCGGTCTGACTCCGCCGCAACAGCACTGATCCACCCTGAAAGGAGCCGCGCCGTGAATGCTCCCGCTTCTTCGTCTTCAGCGCCGCGGGGGCCGCGGCCGGTTCGTATCGCCATCACCACCGGCGAGCCCGCCGGCGTCGGCCCCGAGCTCACGGCCGCGGCGCTCGCGGGCGCTTCGGCGCACTGGCCCGGCGCGGAATTCATCGTGCTCGGCGACCAGACGCTCATGCAGACGCGCGCCGCAGCGGCTGGCGTCGACTGGGCTGCCGTGCTGGCTGGCCAGCACGTGAGTGTCGAGCACATCGCGCTCGCCGCACCGGCGAAAGCCGGCAAGCTCGACGCCGCCAACGGCCCGTACGTGCTCGCGCTGCTCGACCGCGCCATCGACGGCGCCATGACGCAGGAATTCGACGCCATCGTCACCGCGCCGCTCCAAAAGAGCACGATCAACGATGCCGGCGTGCCCTTTACCGGCCACACCGAATACCTGGCCGAACGCACCAGGACGCCGCGCGTGGTCATGATGCTTGCGGGAACGGGCGCGCGGCCGTTGCGCGTCGCGCTCGCCACCACGCATCTGCCGCTCAAGGACGTATCGGCCGCGCTGACCATCGACGGGCTGCTCGAGACGTTGCGCATCGTCGATCACGACCTGCGCCACCACTTTGGCGTGCCCGCGCCGCGCATCCTCGTGACGGGCCTGAATCCGCACGCAGGCGAGAACGGCTACCTGGGGCGCGAGGAGATCGACGTGATCTCGCCGGCACTCGCGCAAGCCACGGCCGTCGGCATTGACGCACGCGGCCCGTATCCCGCCGATACCCTGTTCCAGCCGCGTTATCTCAACGAGGCCGACTGCGTGCTGGCGATGTTCCACGACCAGGGCCTGCCGGTCCTGAAATACGCAACGTTCGGCGAAGGCATCAACGTGACGCTGGGCCTGCCGATCGTGCGCACCTCGGTCGACCATGGCACCGCGCTCGACCTCGCCGGCACGGGCCGCGCGGACGCGGGCAGCCTGATCGCCGCCATCGACACCGCCGTTTCGATGGCGCGCCACCGGCGCGCTATCTGAGTAACCAGACCAAGATGTCCAATAGCAGCAGACAGCACCAGGGCCACTTCGCGCGCAAGCGCTTTGGCCAGAACTTCCTCGTCGACACGGGCGTGATCGACTCGATCGTCGACGTCATTCGCCCGCAGCGCGGCGAACGCATGGTCGAGATCGGGCCAGGCCTCGGCGCACTCACCGAGCCGCTGATCGAGCGCCTCGCCACACCCGAAGCGCCGCTGCACGCGGTCGAGCTCGACCGCGACCTCATCGCGCGCCTCACCAAAAAATTCGGGCCGCTGCTCGAACTGCATGCGGGCGATGCGCTCGCGTTCGACTTCGGTACGCTTGCCGCGCCGGGCGAGAAGCCTACGCTGCGCATCGTCGGCAATCTGCCGTACAACATTTCGAGCCCGCTGCTGTTTCATCTCGCGACCTTTGCGGAGCGCGTGATCGACCAGCACTTCATGCTGCAGAACGAAGTGGTCGAGCGCATGGTGGCGGAGCCCGGCACCAAGGCGTTCAGCCGCCTCACGGTGATGCTTCAGTACCGCTACGTGATCGACAAGTTTCTCGACGTGCCGCCCGAGTCGTTCCAGCCGCCGCCCAAGGTGGATTCTGCGATCGTGCGCATGATTCCGTACGCGCCGCACGAACTGCCGCAAGTGGACGAGGCGATTCTCGGCGAGCTCGTGACGGCGGCGTTCTCGCAGCGCCGCAAGATGCTGCGCAACACGCTCGGCGACTATCGCGAGCGGGTGGATTTCGAAGCGCTTGGCTTCGATCTCGCGCGCCGCGCCGAAGATGTGCCGGTGGAAGAGTACGTGCGCGTCGCCCAGGCGCTGGGAGATGCTTCGGTGGGGTAAGCGGGCTCGAGACGGCTCAAGCGCGCATAAGGCGGCGAGGGCGCGTATTCAAAAGCGGCGGCGCTCGTGCGTCGCCGTTCGTCTTTCTGCGCTGCGCTCAGGCCGCTTCTGCCCGTTGCGCCTCGTACGCCTTGAGCTGGCTGTAGACGATCCGCAGCACCGAGAGCTCGCTCGATGCGCGCTGCGCCGCGCCGCCGCGCCGGATCAGATCGCCAAGGATGTGGTCGGCTTCGATGCGCGCGCCGTTCTGCACGTCGCGCAACATCGAGGCCGTGAGCGTCGAGCCGGTGGCGAACAGCATCGCGCGCGAGCGCTCGAGGAAGCTGTCGCGTACCGCGTGGCCGTGCTCGGAGGCGACCGTGCGACACTCCGCGAAAAGACGCTCGACGGTCGCCGCACCGTCGGGTGTCGCGACGATGACGCCCACGGGCGCGCGAAACAGGCACGTGCTGCCCGCGAGCGTCGCGAGGAACACCCACTTTTCCCACATTTCCTGCAGGATGTGCGCGCTGGTCTTGACGTTGAAGCCAGCGTTGCCGAAGGCGTCGGCAACCGCTTGCACACGCGGCGAAACGCCGTTGCCGAGTTCGCCGAACGTGATGGCCTGGGCGTCGTTCAGATGGACGATCTCGCGCTTGTCGTTGAGCGTGGAGGCGATCAGACAGACGCCGCCGAGCACCGCCTGCGTGCCGAAGCGCGCCTGCAGCACGTCGAGATGGCGCATGCCGTTGAGCAGCGGCAAGATGACGGTGTGGGGCCCGACAGCCGCCGCAAACGAATCGATGGCGTTTTCAAGATCGTAGGCCTTGCAGCTCAGCAGTACGACATCGAATGGCTGTGCGCTCTGCGATTCGAGGGCTTCGCGTGTCACGGTTTTCGGGTCGCGCAGCGTGAGATCGCCCGCGTGCGCACTGCGGATCACGAGACCATTCCTATGCAACTGGGCGGCGCGCGCCTCGCGCACCAGAAACGTCACATCGCGTCCTGCGGCGGCAAGGCGTCCGCCGAAATAGCCGCCCGTCGCTCCAGCACCTACCACCAGAATCCGCATATCGACTCCTTGGTTCCCTTTCATTGTCAGCAACGTTCGCCGATGACTGCCCGCATCGGGCCTCGACCATTTTGGAATGGCGTTCATGCTAGAGCAAATCGGTGCGGCCTGCTTGGCGCGGCCTGCAAGGCATGGTCTTTCGCGCGGCTTGCCGGCGCCGGCAGGACCGACGGGATTTTGGTACAGTCGCGTTTTTTACGATGGCAAAACGGAGTACACGATGCGCCTTCTGCACACGATGATCCGGGTTGGCGACCTGGACCGCTCGATCAAGTTCTATACCGAATTGCTCGGCATGAAACTGCTGCGCCGCGATGACTATCCCGATGGCAAGTTCACGCTGGCGTTCGTTGGTTACACCGACGAGCGCGACGGCACGGTGATCGAACTCACGCACAACTGGGATACACCTTCCTATGACCTGGGGACGGGCTTCGGTCATCTGGCGGTGGAAGTGGACGACGCCTACGCGGCCTGCGAGAAGATCAAGGCGCAGGGTGGCACGGTGGTGCGCGAAGCCGGACCGATGAAGCACGGCACGACGGTGATCGCGTTCGTGACGGATCCGGACGGGTATAAGATCGAGTTTATTCAGAGGAAGTAAAATTTTTCCCCGCAGCGATATAAGACTATTCTTATATCGTTGCTGTGTTTGTCAGATAGTATCGCCACTCAACGAAGCGCTCGCCAATAAAAAGTGAAATAAGCGCGATTTATACAAATTTAAAATTTCCTCCTGAAGATCGAATGAGAATTCGGATGCTATTCGAAATCATTCGATAGATTTCTTCGCTGTAACTAAAACGCCAGAATATTTTCTTCTGCGCGCCACGTCAGATACAAATCGATACAAATATTTCGCGATCTTAATTTAAAGATGGCGAAATGCCGCCTTGCGGCCTACCAGCCGAGATTCGTAGCACATTTTGAAACACCCTTGAGATGTTTTGACTTTGCTTTCCATAACCATTTCGGAGTCTTCCTATATCCGGGAATAGCTCGGCAGGCGAGACTCTCTTCCCAGATATTAACTAACGACAAAAGCAATTCGGAGAGAGTGTCTCGTGTCTGACAGGGGGCGTGGATCCCACCTTCGGCAGCTTGCGGCAATCAGATTGCTATCGGCATGCGAGTGCTTCCGGATTGTCTGAGAGAGGCACGAAATGCCGATTTCCCTTCAACCAGGCAGTCCTTTGTCCGTCATGTGTATAGGTGTGCAGTGTGGCTGGAACTTTATCGAATGATTCGTCTGCTTCGGGCCGACAATCGGCGGCGTCCGTCAGGCAGCCACGCGCGCGTTCTGGCGCGGGAACACGAAAATCCGAGGGAAATGCCATGAATCTGCCTGTTCAAACCGAGGCTAGCGCATCTTCCACCAGCGGCAGCCTTCTGGCGCGCCTGTTGGACATGCTGATCATCGCTGCAGGGGCGCAGATCGCGATGTCCGGCCACAGTGCGCCTGGGCAGGCTGGATACGACAGTGCGCTCGTCGCATTCACGCTACTGGCTGCATTGCTGGTATTTCCTTCATTCGGGCTGTACCGCACCGCCCGCGCGCATCTGCTCTGGCGCTGCGTTTGCGTGCCAGGGATCGTCTGGCTCTTTACGCTCACGGGCGCCGCGTTGATCGCATCCGTGCTGCATCGTCCATACCATCCCGCCCTCGAGTGGTTCTCCGAGTGGGCGCTCGTCTCCGGTCTTGGACTCATCGCATGCAGGCTGCTGGATTCGGCGCTTAGCTTGCGGCGTGCAGATCAGGCAGCGAGCTACAGAACAGTTGCGATCGTCGGCACGGGTGCGCATTGTCGTCAGCTGCTGCGCAAGGTGGAAGCGACGCCCGATTCGATTTACCACGTCGCGACGACCTTCGACACCGGGCCGGATCTTGGTGAGCCGCCCGGCGCAGTGCCGGCGTTTCGCGACCGTGCGGGCTTCGCTGCCTATGTCCGGCGCTACCGCATCGACGAGCTATGGCTCGCGCTGCCGCTTTCCGAGGAAAAGACGATCCACGCGTTTACCGGGCTCTTTCGCAACGATCTCGTCGACATCCGCTTTATTCCCGACGTTACCGGCCTCGCGCTCTTCGAGGGCGAAATGGTGAATCTCGGCGGCACGCCGGCGATCAATCTTGTCGGCTCACCGCTCTCGTCGGAAGCGCTTGCGCGGAAGGAGGTCTTCGACCGCACCTTTGCCTGCCTCGTGCTGCTGGCGATCTCGCCGCTCCTGCTCGCCATTGCGCTCGCCGTGAAGCTGACTTCGCGCGGCCCCGTGTTCTTCACGCAGCGGCGTAAGGGCGCGAACGGCAAGGTCTTCAACATCTACAAGTTCCGCAGCATGCAACTGCATGCGCAAACCCATGGCGTGGTCAAGCAGGCGACGCGCGGGGACCCGCGCATCACGCGCGTGGGTGCATTCCTGCGCCGCACGAGTCTCGACGAACTGCCGCAGTTCTTCAACGTGCTGCGCGGCGAAATGTCCGTCGTGGGGCCGAGGCCGCACGCGATCGAGCACGACACGCTCTATCAGGACATCGTGGACAACTATATCCATCGCTATCGCATCAAGCCCGGCATCACGGGCTGGGCGCAAGTGAACGGATTTCGCGGCGAAACCGATCGCATCGAAAAGATGCAGGGTCGCGTCGAACACGATCTTTATTACCTCAGCAACTGGTCCTTCGGACTCGACATGCGGATCGTCGTCGCGACGATCTTCAAGGGACTGGTTCATCGCAATGCTTATTGACTAGCCGGAATGCAGAAGTGTTGAAACGATTGAAAAAGCCGTCCGTTCCCGCGCACCACGATGCATGCCGCGCGCGCGCCCTTCGCATCTCCAGTGTGAGTGCAGCCGTCGCGATGTGTTTGGCGCTCGCTGCGTGTGGGGTGGCACCGGGTATGCGGATGTCGACTACCGTCATGCACCCTGTCGAGGGTGCCGCGCGGACCGACACCTCGTCCAGTGCCGCAACGGGTGGCGCAGACGCGACGCGCGTCGCCGACGCAACCGCTGCCACACCGGAGGTGGCCATTACGGAACTGGACGTCGCGCTCGTACGGCGTATCCAGGAAGAGCGCCGCGAAAAGCAACAGGCGCAGGTCAAGTTGCTTTCCGCCGCGCCGCAGCCCTATACCGTCGGCGCGGGCGACGTGCTGCAGATCGTGGTGTGGGATCATCCGGAAATTGCGGCCGCCATGGGCACGGGCCAGTCGCAGGCATCCACGCGTCCAGGCGATCCGTCTTCGGGCTTCGTGGTGGATCAGGCTGGCGACCTGTCGTTTCCCTACGCGGGAACGATGCACGTTGCCGGACTCCGCGCGGAGGAGGTGCAGCGCCGCTTGACCACCGCGCTTGCTCGCTATTTCGTCAAACCACAGGTGACCGTGCGGATGGCGTCCTACCGCGCCCACGAAGTGTACGTCGACGGCGAAGTGCGCAACCCGGGCGTCGTAGCGGTGAATGACGTACCGCTGTCGCTGTACGAAGCGGTTTCGCGTGCCGGTGGCTTCGCGGATACAGCCGATCAGAGCGATCTCGTGCTCGTGCGCGGCGGCTCTTCCCATCGCATCGATCTGACGCAGATGCTGGCGAACGGCGTGAGTCCATCGCGGCTCTATCTGCAGCCCGGTGACCTGCTGCGCGTGATCGCGCGCGACGAAAACGACGTCTATGTCATGGGCGAAGTCAACAAGCCCGTCTCGGCTATTCCGCGTCGCACGGGCCGCATCACGCTGGCAGATGCCATCGCGCAGGCGGGCAGCGTCAACTCGTCTACGGCCGATGCTGCGCAAATGTTCGTGATTCGCGGATCGCTGAGCAGCACGCCCCAGGTTTTCCATCTCGATGGACGCTCGCCAGTGGCAATGCTGGTTGCCAAGGAATTCGACCTGCAACCCAAGGACGTCGTGTATGTGGATGGCAACGGCCTTGTCCGCTTCAACCGTGTGTTGACGCTGCTGATTCCGGCTATCAATGCGGGGTTGACCGCGGGGCTGGTGGCGAAATGATCGATCGCGTTCTGGTTGTTTGCGAAGGCAACATCTGCCGCAGTCCATTGGCCTGCGCGATGCTCGCACAGGCACTGCCCGATATCGGCTTTAGCTCGGCGGGCACGCATGCACTGGTGGGAGAAGGCGCGGACCCGCTCGTTCTCGAAATGGCGCGCGAGCGCGGCGTTCAGCTCGAAGAGCACGTCGCCACGGCGCTTACGGACGAGCAGGTACGTGCCGCCGACCTCATTTTGACGATGACGAAGGTGCAGCGAGAACAGATCGAACACGTGTGGCCGTATGCACGAGGCAAGGTCTACCGGCTCAGCGAGAACGATGGTGTCGATGTCGTCGACCCGTATCGCCGCCATCGTATGGCATTCGAACTGGCATTCGCGCAAATCGAGCAGGGCGTCGCACATTGGAGCGACGTACTGGCAGGACTGGCTCACTGAATCATGACCCTTCTCAAGCAAAACCGTCTGGACGAGCATCAGGACGACGAAATCGATCTTTCCGAGGTCTTCAATGTCCTTCGCGAAAGCTGGCGGCAGATCTCAATCGTGACCGCGTGCGTGCTCCTTCTGGGTGCGACGTATGCCTTTCTCGGTACGCCAGTGTATCGCGCAGATGCCGTCATCCAGGTGGACGACGATTCGGGTACCGGATCGATCAACGACAAGCTCGGTGATCTTGCGTCGCTGTTCCAGAACAAAGCCACCGCGGACGCGGAAATCGAATTGATCCGCTCGCGCATGGTGGTAGGCGAGACGGTGAACCGGCTGCATCTGGATGTGAGCGCGAAGCCGCATTATTTTCCGCTGATTGGCAAAGCTATCGCTCGACGCTCGGAAGGCGGCGATAATGCTGGTCTGGCAAAGCCGATGCTCGGTTTGGCGAGCTATGCGTGGGGTGGCGAGCGTATTGGCGTGTCGCAGTTCGAGGTGCCCGAGGCGCTGCGCGAGAAAGTGTTCAAATTGCGTACGCTTGACGGAGAGCGTTACGAATTGATCGATCCAGACGGCGATGTCGTATTGCGCGCGCGCGTGGGCGAAGCAGCGAATGGCGCGACGGCGGAAGGACCCGTCAGCCTGACCGTGGCATCGCTCGTGGCCGGACCTGGCACACGCTTTGACCTCAAGCGCTCGTCGACTCAGCAAACAGTCGAGGATCTGCAAAAGAAGCTTGAAATAGCAGAGAAGACGAAGCAGTCGGGCATTATCGGCGTCAAGCTGGATGGCGAGGACGCGTCGCGCATCACGGCAACGATCAACATGATCGCGAGCCTGTACGTGCAGCGCAACGTCGACCGTAAATCGGCACAAGCGCAGCAGATGCTTACTTTTCTCGGCGATCAGTTGCCTCAGTTGCGCGCCGACCTCGACCAGTCGGAGGCGCGCTACAACACGTTTCGCGCGAAAACCGGCGCCATAGACCTCGATACCCAAGGCAAGCTCCTGTTGCAGGCAGTGGTTGACACGAAGACTCGTCTGACCGAGCTTCAGCAACAGCGCGCCGATCTCGTCCAGCGTTATACGCCTTCGCATCCGGCAGTCGCTGCCATTGATGCGCGTGTCGCCGAATTGGAGCGCCAGCAGGACCAGTACGAGAGCCAGGTGAGCAGCATGCCGCAGACGCAGCAGGAAGCGTTGCGTCTCATGCGAGATGTGAAGGTCAACACCGACCTCTACATGAAGTTGCTCGACAGCACGCAGCAATTGCGTGTGTTGAAGGCTGGTCAACTCGGCAACGTGCGCACGGTGGACTTCGCCGTTGTGCCCGAGAAGCCCGTGCGCCCCAAGAAGCTTCTCGTGATTCCACTTGCGGCTGTGCTGGGTCTGCTAATCGGCTGCATTTTCGCGCTCGGTCGCCGCATGCTCAATCGTGGTCTGGAAAGCCCGGCGGAGATTGAGCGCGCCGTTGAAGTGCCTGTGTACGCGATCATCTCGCATAGCGACAAGCAACTCACGCTTGAACAATCGGTGCGCCGCAATCCGTCCAAGCCCGGCGTGCTTGCCGCCGCGTTCCCGGACGACGTCGCGGTCGAAGGGTTGCGCAGCCTGCGCACGGCACTGCAGTTCGGCGTGCTCAAGCCCGAGAACAATATCGTGATGGTGACCGGGCCGCGGCCTGGCGTGGGCAAGTCGTTCGTCTCCGTGAATCTGGCGACGGTGCTTGCGTCCACAGGCAAGCGCATCTTGCTGATCGATGCCGACATGCGGCGCGGGAATATTCACTCATTTTTCTCGATCAACGGTAGGCCTGGGCTCTCGGAGGTACTGACGGGCCGCGAGCCCACCGATGTCATTCACCGTCAGGTGCTGCCGAACCTCGACGTCATGATGGCGGGGGCGATGCCCGATCGCCCGTCCGAATTGTTGCTGCGCGAGCACTTTACGACAGTGCTTCAATCGCTTGCCGCAACCTACGACATGGTCATTGTCGATTCGCCGCCAGTACTTGCGGTGACCGACCCTGTGCTCATCGGCAAGGTGGCCGGTGCGACGCTGATGGTCGTGCGCCACGGTCGTCATTCGGCGGCGGAACTCAGGGAAACGGCGCGTCATCTGTCCAGTGCCGGCGTTGCCGTGGATGGCGTGTTGCTGACGGACGTGCCCCAGCGCGGGGCGACCTACGGCGCGTATTCCGAATATCGGAAGAAGTCCGACTAACGTGGGGGAGGCCCACCTCGGTGAGGTGGGTCGTACGAGATCAAGAGAATGAAACAAAAAGTACTACTAACGTTTGGTACACGGCCGGAAGCAATCAAAATGGCGCCGCTCGTACAGCGCTTGCGGCGCGACCCGGATCTCGACTGCAAGGTATGCGTGACGGGGCAGCATCGCGAGATGCTCGACCAGGTTCTGGCGCTCTTCGATATCCAGCCGGACTTCGACCTGAACGTCATGAAGCGCGGTCAGGACCTGTATGGGGTAACGACCTCGATTCTTTCCGGCATGAGCGGTGTGCTGGAGCGCGCGCAACCGGACATGGTGCTTGTGCATGGCGACACCACCACGACCATGGCGGCGACGCTCGCGGCGTTCTACCGGCGCATTGCTGTTGGACACGTGGAAGCGGGCCTGCGCACTGGCAACTTGTTTTCACCGTGGCCAGAGGAGGCAAATCGCAAGCTGACAGGCGCACTCGCAGTGCTCCATTTCGCACCGACGGTGCGCGCTCGTCAGAATCTTCTGCGCGAAGGCGTGAGTGAAGACTCGATCGTAGTGACCGGAAACACAGTGATCGATGCATTGCTGCATGTGCGCGAGCGTCTTGCTAGCGATGTGCCTTTACGCGCCGAGGCCCAACGAGTTTTACCGAAGCTGGATGCGGGGCGGCGCATGGTGCTGGTCACAGGGCACCGTCGCGAGAGCTTTGGCGACGGTTTCGAGCGCATCTGCACGGCACTCGCACAATTGGCTCACGGCTATCCGGATGTCGATATCGTTTATCCAGTGCATCTGAACCCGAGCGTGCGCGAGCCCGTGAATCGTCTGCTCACGGGTATCGCCAATGTCCACTTGATCGAGCCGCTCGATTACCTGCCGTTCGTGAGCTTGATGGACCGCGCGCATCTGATTTTGACCGACTCGGGCGGTATTCAGGAGGAGGCGCCTTCGCTGCGCAAGCCCGTGCTCGTGATGCGCGACACGACCGAGCGCCAGGAGGCGATCGATGCCGGCGTCGTGCAACTCGTCGGCACCGAAGTGCGGGCGATTGTCGAGGGCGTTTCGCGGCTGCTGGACGACCGGGAAGCGTACGCGGCCATGAGTCGGGGCGATAACCCATACGGAGATGGACGGGCGTGCGACCGCATTGCGGACGCATTGAAAGCCCGTTGGATTGCCGCGCCTCGCGCGGCCTGAAGGCAACGATTAATCAAGGCACCAACATCATGAACTTCGAAACGATTTCGGTTGTAGGGCTCGGCTACATCGGCTTGCCGACGGCAGCGGCATTTGCTGCCCGCCGCAAGAAGGTGATTGGCGTCGACGTAAATCAGCATGCAGTCGACACCATCAATCGCGGGGCAATCCACATCGTCGAACCGGAACTCGACATGCTCGTGCACGCTGCGGTGACGCAAGGCTATTTGCGCGCGACCATGACGCCGGAGCCCGCCGATGCATTCCTGATCGCGGTTCCGACACCGTTCTCGGACGGCCATAAGCCCGACCTCTCCTATATCGAGGCGGCTAGCCGCGCCGTGGCGCCGGTGCTCAAGAAGGGGGATCTGGTCGTACTCGAATCGACTTCGCCCGTGGGCGCGACCGCAAAGATGGCCGAATGGATGGCCGAAATGCGTCCGGACTTGAGCTTTCCACAACAAGTCGGCGATGCATCGGATGTGCGCGTGGCACATTGCCCGGAGCGCGTGCTGCCGGGCCACGTGATTCGCGAGCTGGTCGAGAACGATCGCGTGATCGGCGGCATGACGGACCGTTGCAGCGAGGCGGCGCGCGAGCTCTATCAAGTGTTCGTGCGTGGCGAGTGCATCACCACGGATGCGCGCACGGCGGAAATGTGCAAGCTTACCGAGAACTCGTTTCGCGACGTGAATATCGCGTTTGCGAATGAGCTTTCGCTGATTTGCGACCGGCTGGATATCAACGTATGGGAGCTCATCAAGCTGGCAAACCGCCATCCGCGCGTGAACATTCTGCAACCGGGGCCGGGCGTGGGCGGTCATTGCATCGCCGTGGATCCGTGGTTCATCGTGGATTCTGCGCCGGAGCAGGCCCGTCTTATTCGTGCTGCCCGTAACGTGAACGACGACAAGCCGCATTGGGTGATCGAGCGCGTGGAGAGCGCGGCGAAGCGTTTCCGCGAGCCGGTCATCGCGTGCCTTGGCCTTGCGTTCAAGGCGAATATCGATGACTTGCGCGAAAGTCCTGCGGTGGAGATCTCGAAGGAGCTGGGTCAGCGTTTCCCGGGACAGGTCGTGGCCGTGGAGCCGAATATTCGCGAACTGCCGGCGGGGCTGGAGGGCGTGCTGCGGCTTTGCGATTTGCGTACTGCGCTGGCCGAGGCGGATGTGATCGTGATTCTCGTCGATCACTCGCAATTCAAGCAGGTGGATCCAATTCGCTTGCAGGCAAAGGTGGTGATCGATACGCGTGGGGTGTTGGTGCGTGGCTAGGGCTGGTTTAGGGCTGACGATCGGTTATGGCATGTCGCTGATCGGCGGTGTGCTGTCGCTAACGATATACGCGCGGATGCTCGGCCCGCAGATCTATGGTCGTCTGGCAGTCTACCTGGCGCTCGTTGAGGCGTTTCAGGGAGTGTGCTTCCAATGGCATCGGCTTGCTTTCGTGCGGTATTGGAATCCATCGGAGCAACATGAGGGCGAGGCCTATCTTGCTACGAGTCATTTGACCTGGGGCTTTATTGCAGCGATTGGAAGTGTTGGATGGCTGATCGCGGTATTGGCGAGTGGCGGGCTTCGCATGGAATTGGCGGCCGTTGCTGCAGTTGCGCTCGCAAAGAGTGCCGCGTTGTACACGCAGGAAATCGCCCGCGCATCTGGTGCGGTACTGCGGTACGCGCTGGCATCGTTGCTGCTCACGGTCGGTGCAACCGCGGCTGGAATTGCAGCGTGGTTGGCAACGCATTCAATGGAGCTGACATTGTGTGCAACGGCGTCGGTCTTCATTCTGCAGACGATGATCTGCGGGTACGATCACCTCTGTGTTTTCTGGCAAGCGCATTTTAATAAAGCTCAGCTGCGAACGATGTTGCAGTACGGCCTGCCTCTCATACCGGTGTTTTTGGCAACGACAGCGCTTACGCGCATCGATAGACCCATTTTGGCTGCGTTCGAGAATGCTGGAGTGGTCGGCATCTATGCGGCGGCGAGTGGATTGCTCGCCAATGCAATCGCGGCATCGTGTCTTCTTGTTGTGACACCCTCCTATCCCTGGTTGCTAAGGGAGCGGAAGCGACGCTCCGAGTCCAGTCACAAGACGCTGCATAGCCAAATGGGCTTGCTGATGCTGGCGGGCATGCTTGCCATTTGCGTCATGATTTTTCTTTCCCGTGACCTGGCACTTCCCCTCCTGCTTGGTCATACGATTGGTGTTGCAGCGCAGCCTCTCGTTCTTCCGTTGCTGGCAATTGCAGTGATCGGTGCATTTAGAACACATTTTTTCGATCAGGCCTATCACCTTCACGCTAGAACGAAGGCCCTAATGGCAATCAATATATCGACGCTTGTCGTGGCTGCGTGTGCTGTTTATGGAGGAGCACGCTTTGCGGGCCTGCATGGTGTGCTAGTGGGGCTTTTAGTTGCCAACGTATTTTCCGTCACTGCGAGTGCCACATTTGCAAGACAACTGGTGGACATGACGAGGGTGCTGAAAGACAGCGCTCTTCTGATTGCAATTTCTGGCGTGGCTATTTGGTGTGGCAGCCTTTCTCGGGCCGCAATGGATCACCTTTCTTATTCGAACGTCTGGATCACATGCGTTTCCACGGCGATTGGTCTTGTGATATTTGCAGGCTTGTATTTTGGTGGAAACATAGGTTCGGTTCGTTTTGCAATTGCGGGTAAGCTATGAGTCAAGATCGCGAGGTAATCTTCCACATTCCCAACCTGCTTGGCGGGGGCGCGGAACGTGTAGCTGTAGAGATTGCTCGGCATTTTTCGGCAAGGGGTGTTTCGACTATTTTCTTCGTTCATAAGGGACAGAATGCCTACGCATTACCCAAAGGGGTCGAAGTTGTTGTCGCACGCAGAGATGGGCATTTGGGACGACTGTTGGAATTTAGGAGTCTCATTCGACGTCGAAACCCTGATGCTGTGTTGTCGTTTTTGCCTTACGCGAATTTGATATCCTTGTTCGCGAATTTCGGCGGCAGGAGAAAAGTACGTCTCGTATTAAGTGAGCATCTGACCGTCGTAGGTGAGGATGGCAGTGGGTTGATGAACAGATGCAAGTGGTTCCTGAGACGCCACTTGTATCAGAGAAGCGATGCCATCGTGGCTGTGTCGGAAGGCGTAGCCAACGATCTACGGCGTACACTCGCTGGCGACGCCATCGAGAAAATTGTCGTCATATACAATCCGTGCTTTATTCCAGATCCGATCCTCGAAGCACGTGGTGACACGTATGGGGAAAAGACGATTTTGGCTGTTGGCCGGCTCTGTGACGACAAGGGTTATGATGTCCTTATTAGCGCATTCAGCCGGATCCGTTCGAAATTTGGCGGTGTCAAACTGATAATCGCGGGGGAAGGCCCAAGTCGGAAAAAATTGGAGAAATTGATCGCTGACCTTGATTTGACCGATTGCATCAGCTTACCTGGCTTCACCAGCGATATTCGTAATCTCTACCGCAATGCGGATCTCTTTGTCTGTTCTTCGCGACGTGAAGGATTCGGCAACGTGTTCCGTCGCGGTCTAAACGGCGGTCGGTATCTCGAGATATTTGGCGTTGAGACAGCAAAGGTTGTCTCACGTTCGTAGAGAGGGAATCCACCGCCGTTGAGCGTGAGACGGAATCTTCGAACGGCGCAGTGTTGTCT
>DATEJU010000407.1:0-2177 GCA_035277805.1 Paraburkholderia sp.
GCGCGCCATGGCTGCCGCCTGCGCGTCGCCGACACGCGCGAGGCGCCGCCCGGGTTGGCCAAACTCGTGCCCGAGCTCGCTGCACGCGGCATCGACGCGGACTTCGTCGGCGGTCCGTTTTCCACGGCGCTGCTCGAGGGCGTCGAGCTCGTCGCCATCAGCCCGGGCCTCTCGCCGCTGGCCGAAGATGTCGTGCCGCTGATCGCCGCCGCGCGCGAGC
This sequence comes from Paraburkholderia sp., assembly GCA_035277805.1. Lineage (GTDB taxonomy): Bacteria > Pseudomonadota > Gammaproteobacteria > Burkholderiales > Burkholderiaceae > Paraburkholderia. The sequence goes on from DATEJU010000407.1 coordinate 221, forward strand.
GCGGTATCGAAGTCTGGGGCGAACTCGAGCTCTTCGCGCAGGCGCTGCGCCATCTCGGCGAGAGCGGTTACGCGCCGAAGGTGCTCGCCATTACCGGCACGAACGGCAAGACCACCACCACGAGCCTGACGGGCATGCTCTGCGAGCGCGCGGGCAAGCGTGTGGCGGTGGCCGGCAACATCAGCCCGGCGATGCTCGACAAGCTCGCCGACGCCATCGACAACACCGCGCTGCCCGACGTCTGGGTGCTCGAACTCTCGAGCTTCCAGCTGGAGACGGCGCACAGCTTCGCGCCCGACGCGGCGGCGGTCCTCAACATCACGCAGGACCATCTCGACTGGCACGGCGGCATCGACGCCTACGCCGCCGCGAAGGGCCGCATCTTCGGCGCGCAGACCACGCGCGTGCTCAATCGCGACGACGCACGCGTGATGTCGCTCGCGAGCGTGCAAAAGGGCGGCGAGGCGAAGGTCGTGACCTTCGGCCTGAATGAGCCGCAGCGCGAAGGCGACTATGGCGTCTCGCGCGATAACGGCATGCTGTGGCTCGTCGAAGCCCATGACCGCGATGCGACGGATGAACCCGTCTCGCCGCGCCGCCGCAAGCAGCTCGACGCCGCGCCCGTGAATCTGGCGATGAAGCGCCTGATGCCCGCCGACGCGCTGCGCATCCGCGGCCTGCACAACGCGGCGAACGCGCTCGCGGCATTCGCGCTCGCGCGCGCGATCGATCTGGCGCCTGCAGCGCTCTTGCACGGCCTGCGCGAGTATCGCGGCGAGCCGCATCGCGTGGAGTTGATCGCATCGATCGACGGCATCGACTACGTGGACGACAGCAAGGGCACGAACGTCGGCGCGACGGTGGCTGCGCTCGACGGCCTCGCGCAGCGCGCGGTGCTGATCGCAGGCGGCGACGGCAAGGGCCAGGACTTCGAGCCGCTCGCGGCGCCGGTGGCGCGCTGGTGCCGTGCGGTGATGCTGATCGGCCGCGACGCACCGCAGATTCGCGCGGCGCTCGAAAGCACCGGCATCGCGCTCACCGGCCACGCCACGCTGCAAGAGGCCACGCGCGCGGCCACGGCGCTCGCCGAGCCGGGCGACGTCGTGCTGCTCTCGCCGGCGTGCGCGAGTTTCGACATGTTCAAGGGCTACGCTCATCGCGCGGCCGTGTTCCGCGACACCGTGGAAGAAATCGCCGCAGAACGGGGGACGATGATATGAGCTGGTCCGAACGGTTTGGCGCGCGCCTGTCGCGCGACACGAGCCGCGGCACCGAAGGTGCGGCGGGCAGCGCGCGCCCGGGCGGCATTTCGAGCGTCGTGAGCGGCGTGCGTCCCGCGCGCTCGCGCATGCTCGACTACGACTACTCGCTGCTGTGGGCCGTGATCGCGTTGCTCGGCCTTGGCGTGGTGATGGTCTACTCGGCCTCGATCGCGATGCCCGATTCGCCGAAGTACGCCTCGTACCACGACTACGCGTTTCTCGTGCGCCATATCGTCTCGCTCGTGATCGGTGCGGTCGCGGCGCTCGTTGTGTTCCGCATTCCCATTTCCACTTGGGACCGCTACGCGCCGAAGTTTTTCCTTCTCGCATTGGCGATGCTCGTGATCGTGCTGATCCCGCATATCGGCAAGGGCGTGAACGGCGCGCGGCGCTGGATTCCGCTCGGCGTCTCGAACATGCAGCCCTCGGAAATCATGAAGCTCGCGGTGACGATCTACGCCGCGAACTATACCGTGCGCAAGCAGGAATACATGCACAGCTTCGCCAAGGGCTTTTTGCCGATGGCGCTTGCGGTAGGCATGGTGGGCGCGCTGCTGCTGCTCGAGCCCGACATGGGCGCATTCATGGTGATCGCCGCGATCGCGATGGGCGTGCTGTTCCTCGGCGGCGTGAACGGCAAGCTGTTCGGCGGCCTCGTGGCCACGGCGATCGGCACCTTCACGCTGCTCGTGTGG
>DATEJU010000408.1:0-10438 GCA_035277805.1 Paraburkholderia sp.
GCCACTTGCGGCAGCCCTGGCGCCGCCGTGCGCACCGCGCGGATCGCCGCGAGATTGTGCGGCTGATGCAGCGGCGCGAGCGGCGTGAGGGCGTCGAGTTCCTCGATCACCTTGTCGTCGATGAGCACGGCGTCCTTGAAGTGCGCGCCGCCGTGCACGACGCGGTGGCCGATCGCGGCGGGCGGCGTATCGCGCAGGCCCACCGCGAGCACGAGGCGCAGGAGCCGGAACGCGGCGTCGTGGTCGGCGACCTGCGCGACCGGAAACTTCTCGTCGACGATCAGGCGACCGTCGGCCATGTGCGCTTCCACGCGCGGCGCCACGCCGATGCCTTCGATCTGGCCGCCCGCGCCGTAAAGCGCGCGCGCGCCGCCTTCCACATGCGGATCGTCGACCACGCGATACACCGAGCACTTGATGCTCGAGGAGCCCGCATTCACGACGAGCACGATATGGCCTTCGCCCTGTGCGTGAGCCGGGGGAGAGGAGACAGCCGACGTTGTGCTCACACGGCCTCCGTGGTCATGCGCGCGCGCCGCGCGTGGGCGAGCAGCACGGCGATCGCGCAACTGCCGATGCGTGCGCGCACCGTGTCGGCGCGGCTCGTGAGGATGATCGGCACGCGCGCGCCGAGCACGATGCCGGCTGCTTCCGCGCCGGCGAGAAAGGTGAGCTGCTTGGCGAGCATGTTGCCCGCTTCGAGGTCGGGCACCAGCAGGATGTCGGGGTCGCCCGCGACCTGCGAGGCGATGCCCTTGATGCGCGCGGCCTCGGCGCTGATCGCGTTGTCGAACGCGAGCGGGCCGTCGAGCAGGGCGCCGACGATCTGGCCGCGGTCGGCCATCTTGCACAGCGCGGCGGCCTCGATGGTCGAGGGCATCTTGTCGGAGACCGTTTCGACCGCCGCGAGGATCGCGACCTTCGGCGTGGCGATGCCGAGCGCCTGCACGAGATCGATGGCGTTGCGCACGATGTCGGCTTTATCCGCGAGCTTCGGGAAGATGTTGACGGCGGCGTCGGTGATGAAGAGCGGCTTGTGATACGTGGGCACGTCCATCGCGAACACGTGCGAGAGGCGGCGCTCCGTGCGCAGACCGTTCGCGCCGAGCGCCACTTCGTGCAGCAGCTCGTCGGTGTGCAGGCTGCCCTTCATGAGCAGCTCGGCCCCGCCCTCGCGCACGGCGAGCACGGCGCGCTCGGCGGCGGCGTGGCTGTGCGGCGCATCCACGATCAGGATGTTTTCGAGCGAGAGTCTGGCTTCCTGCGCCACCGAGCGGATCTTCGCCTCGGGTCCGAACAGGATGGGCGCGATGAGGCCGAGATTGGCGGCGTCGAGCGCGCCCGTGAGCGATGAGACATCGCACGGGTGCGCGACCGCGGTAGGCACGGGCGCGAGGCCCGCGCAGCGGGCCAGCAGGGCGGAATACTTGTCGGGCATTGCAGTCATGTCTGTTGCCATCCGATCCAGATTCAGCTGAAACACGGTTGCGCTGCGGCGCGCCGCCAGGCCTTTGCGCTCGCCATGCTGCGGCGCGCAAAGCGCTACCAGTGTAGTCCAGCGTGTTGGGCGCCGGCCGCAAAGTGTGCAGCCGCGGCTAACGATCTGCTGGCCGCATTCGGAATGTATCGGTGACGCACCGGCTGGGCGCGGCGCGCCGAGGTTTTCTGTCATGCCGCCTTCACGCCGCCGCGCGATCATGGCGCAATAACGCGCTAGCGCGATCCGACCCGCCTTGACATCGCGCGCAGCCTTGCATAGATTGAAATACTGCAGTGCAGCATGATTGCCGCGCGCAGTCGCCCGCTACTTGCGCGCGGTGCACGCGCCGAGGCTTCGTGCCGTGCTTTTGCCCATTTCATGCTGTTGCCCGCCGTCGCTCATGACGGCGGGTGCCGCAGCCGCGCGTCCCGCGTGCCGTTCCTGCGATGCGCGCCATGCGTCGCGCGTACGCCATTCGCGCCCGCCGCGCGGCCTCGCTTTGCGCGCGGCCGCGCGCGCCCCCGTTAAAGGAGATTCGTCTCGTGGCAGTATCCGCCTTCTCGCCTGCGCTCTCATCCGATTCCTCGCCGACGTCCGCCAACGCTCCGTTCTGGCCCCTCTGGCCGCTGCAGGCTTTCGAGGCTTTTCAACCGTTCCAGCCGTTCCAGCCCCTCGTCGATGCATTCGCCGAATCCGCCGGAGTGGCGCAATCGGCGCTCAATTCGGCGCTGAACACGGCGTTCTCGTCGGCAGCGGCGCCGTTCGCCGCGCTGAACGTGACGCGCGAGCCCTCGGCGGCGGCGTCCATGCCCGCCATCCCTGTGCTGCCCAAGGCGGCGCCCGCCGCGATCCAGCCGCTGTTCGACTACCTGTTCGACGCCTGGCAGCGCAGCGTCCTGTTCCTCGACGTGCTGCGCGAGCGCGGCAACCAGACGTACATGCACGAGAAGGCCGGCATGCCGCCGGTGCTCGCGTTCGACTACGAGGTGATCGTCGATGGCCGCGAGCTGAAGGATGCGTGCAACTACGCGCTCCTGCGCATCAAGCCCGAGGCGGGCGTAGAGACCGACGCGCGCATGCGCCCGTTCGTCTTGATCGATCCGCGCGCGGGGCATGGCCCCGGCATCGCCGGCTTCAAGATGGACAGCGAAGTGGGCATCGCGCTGCGCAAGGGCCATCCGTGCTACTTCGTGACCTTCTTCCCGGTGCCGACCGATACGCAGACGATCCAGTCGGTCGGCGAAGCGGAAGTCGCGTTTCTGCAGAAGGTGCGCGAGCTGCACCCCGAAGCGGACGGCCGGCCCTTCGTGATCGGCAACTGCCAGGGCGGCTGGGCGGCAGCGCTCGTGGCGGCGTCCGCGCCGTCGCTGGTCGGCCCGCTCATGCTCGCGGGCTCGCCGCTCTCGTACTGGGCCGGCGTGCGCGGCAAGAACCCCATGCGCTACTCGGGCGGCATGCTGGGCGGCACGTGGATGTCGTCGCTGGCCGCCGATCTCGGCGACGGCCACTTCGACGGCGCGCATCTCGTCACGAACTTCGAGAACCTCAATCCGGCGAACACGTTTTGGGGCAAGCTCTACAACCTCTACGCGAAGGTCGATACGGAACGCGAGCGCTTTCTCGAGTTCGAGCGCTGGTGGGGCGGCCATTACCAGTTGAACCGCGCCGAGATCGACTGGATCGTGCAGAACCTGTTCGTCGGCAATCACCTCACGCGCAACGAGGTCTACGCGAAGCACGCGCGCGCGCCGGTGGACTTGCGCAACATCCGCGCGCCGATCGTCGTGCTCGCCTCGTGGGGCGATAACATCACGCCGCCGCAGCAGGCGCTCAACTGGATTCCCGATCTTTACGCGAGCGTGGACGAGATCGTCGCGAACGAGCAGGTGATCGTCTACTGCCTGCACGACAAGGTGGGGCACCTGGGCATCTTCGTTTCGGCGAGCGTGGCGAATAAAGAGCACACCGAACTATTTTCGGCGCTCGATCTGATCGACGTGCTGCCGCCGGGGCTCTACGAAGCGAAGATCACCGATTCGACGCCGGAAGCCGCGCGGCTCGAAGCGCTCGAAGGCCGCTACCAGATCCGCTTCGAGCGCCGCACCATCGACGACATTCTCGCGCTCGACGACGGCCGCGACGACGAGCAGCCGTTCGAAGTGGTGCGCCGCTTCGCGGAAAACAATCAGCGGCTCTACGACCTGTATGTCTCGCCGTTCGTGCGCGCGTCGAGCAATGCGCTTTCGGCGCATCTGCTGCGCGAGGCGCATCCGTCGCGCGTGGAGCGCAGCCTGTTCAGCGACGCGAATCCGGCGCTCGGCGTGCTGCCCGCCGTGGCGGAAGCGGTGCGCGCGCATCGCTTGCCTGCCGCGCCCGACAATCCGTTCACGCTGCTCGAGAAGCAGGTCTCGGCGAGCATCGAAGGCGCGTGGGACGCCTGGCGCGACGCGCGCGATGCATGGATCGAACGCGCGTTCTACACCGTCTACACGGCGCCCTGGGTGCAGGCGTGGGTGGGCGTCGCGCCCAATACGCCGCTCGACCCCATCGCGCCGCCGCTCACGGCGTTGCGCAAGGAGCTCGCGCAGCAGCGCCTGCGCGCCGCGCGCGAGCACGTGAAGAAGGGGACGCTCGTCGACGCGTTCATGCGCATCATGGCCTATCTCGCCGATGAGATGCACGTGGTGCAGTACCGCCCGTTCCAGCGCATGCGCGAGCTGGCGCGCGAATACATGGGCGATCGCCAGCCGAGCATCGCCGAGCTCAAGGAGTCGGCGCGCCGCCAGGGCGCGATCGTGCAACTCGACGCGAACGCCGCCATCGATGCGCTGCCCGAGCTGGTGCCGGACATGCGCACGCGCCGCTTGCTGCTTTCGGTGGTGTATCAGGTTGCGACGGCCTACGCGCCGCTCGAAGGCGGGCGCGCCGAACGTTTCGCACAGGTCCAGCGCGCGCTGGGCGTCGAGCCGGGCAGCGAGAACGCGCCGCTACCGCCGCCCGCGGCTGCGCCTTCGCCCGTGCAGCCGGCAGCAGAAGTTGCGCCGGCGCGCCGCCGTGTGACGGCAACGAAGGCGACGAAGGCCCCGGCGGCGACCAAGGCGCCGGTAGCCACGAAGGCCGCTAAGGCAGCAGCTAAATCGACGAAGGCGACGAAGGCCTCCGCCGCGGAGTCGCCTGCGCCTGCTCCGGCTGCGAAGCCCAAGCGTGCAGCACGGGCGCCCGCGCCGCGCCGCCGTGCGCCGCCCGCGACGGGCAAGTGAAGCGCGCGTGCGCGCACCGAACCGAATCGCGACATATCATCGAGGCAAACCATGCAGACTCCTCCGGACCGGCCGCTCGCCGGCATGCGCGCCCTCGTGAGCGGGGTGGCCAACGCCGAATCGATTGCCTATGGTTGCGCGCGCGTTCTCCGAGCTTGGCGCCGAACTTGCGCTCACCTACCTCAACGACAAGGCGAAGCCTTACGTCGAGCCGCTCGCGAACGAACTCGGTGCGGCGCTGCTGCTGCCGCTCAATGTCGAGGACGATGCGCAACTCGACGCCGTGTTCGATAGCGTGCGCGAGCGCTGGGGTTCGCTCGATATCGTGCTGCATTCCATCGCCCATGCGCCTAAAGCCGATCTGCAAGGCGGCTTGCTCGAATCGTCGGCGCAGGGCTTTGCCTATGCGATGGACGTCTCGTGCCACTCCTTCATTCGCATGGCGAAGCGCGCCGCGCCGCTCATGCCGCGCGGCGGCACGCTTTTCGCGATGAGCTACGACGGCGCGCATCGCGTCGTGCCGAACTACAGCCTGATGGGGCCGGTGAAGGCGGCGCTCGAAGCGTCGTGCCGCTATCTCGCCTATGAGCTCGGGCCGCTCGGCATCCGCGTGCATGCGATCTCGCCGGGGCCGCTCAAGACGCGCGCCGCTTCGGGCCTGCCCGATTTCGATCGCATGCTTGCGCAAGCGGTCGAGCGCGCGCCGCCAGGCGAGCTTGTCGACATCATGGACGTCGGCTACGCCACGGCGTATCTCGCGACGCGCTATGCGCGGCGCCTGACCGGCAACACGGTCTATGTCGACGGCGGCGCGCACATCATGGCTTGAGCACGCTTACCAGCGACGATAGCCGTAGTCGCCGTCACGGTCGCCCCAACGGCGGTCGCGGCCCCAGTGATGGTCGTGCCAGCGGTGTTCTTCCCAACGGCGGTAGCCCCAGCCGCGGTCGTCGTCGCGCCAGCCAACGTAGGCCGGCGCCGCGTACACCGGAGCCGGTGCGGCATAGACCGGCACCGGAGCGCCAACGGCGAATCCCACGGAGACGCCGGCCATCGCGGTCTGCGAGACGGCGAGAATCGTTGCGCCTGCGCCCAGTGCGGCAATGAGTTTCGCGTTCATTCGAGTCTCCTTTGGCTCGTTGAATGGACGCTTCCAATCTAGTTCGGGCCGCAGCGCGGCGAATTACGAAACTGCAACAATCGTCTCGGCGTCGTGCGGCGGCGCATGCGTGCCGTGGTTGTCGCAAGCCATGGCATGTCGGCGAAAAGGCCTGAAAACAGGGGGGAAACGTCAATCCATATCGCTTCGTGAAACGAATGAATATGCGCCGACCGGATGCAAGATGTTGCGGATTTCCGGCACGAGTAACGTGTGCTTCATGCGAGCGTCGAGAGCTTATCTGTAAAGATCAGTAATATTGTTTTAGACAAGTTGTAACCTGTGTAACGAGACCACGCCGTAGACTCGCGCTTTACCGTGTTGCGAAGCCCCGGCTTCGCTTCGTTGCAAGGTTAGCGATGGTCTCCGAAGGCAACGCCATCCGCTCGTCGTGTGCTGTCGTCGAGGCGGAACAAGGTGCGCGCGCATCGAAATCGCCGGTTCGGCGTGCCGGCAACACCTTTTTCAAGCTGCTCTACCGCTACACGCATTCGCGCGCGTGGCGGCACAACGAGCGCCTCGCGCACGGGGTGTCGCTCGAACGCGACGAAGCGGGACGGCTTACCGGCATCCGCATACGCGGGCGCCGTCTCGCGTGCGTCAACACCCAGATGCAACTGGCGCCCGACCTGCGCGATGCGGGGCGGGAATGTCATCTCATCGCCACCGGGCCCTCCGTGAACGCCATCGACTACCGCGCGCTGCATATGCCGCGCGTGCTGGGCGTGAACGGCGCCATCGCGCTGACCGAGCGGCAGGGCGTGCGCTTCGACTACTACTGCATCGTCGACACCGGGTTCGTGCGCAGGCGGCCCGATCTCGTCGAGCGCGTGATCGGCGAGCCGCTTACGCTGTTCACCACGCCGCTCGTGCTCTGGCACGTCGCCGAGCGCATCGGGCTCGAAAACATTCGCTGCCGCGTGTTTCTCGTCGACGACATGCTGTTTCCCGCCGGCCGCCGCGCACCGCGTGTGCGTGAGTTGCGCGAGATGTACGACGCGCGCACGCTGGCGCTCTTCGACGCGCCGCAGCCGCTCGGCTTCAGCCTCGACTTGCGGCGCGGTGTGTTCGACGGCCGCACGGTCGCCTATACGGGCCTGCAGGTGCTCGCGGCGCTCGGCTTCAAGCGTCTGTATCTGCACGGTGTCGACCTGGTCGCCGCAAAGCACACGCCGCGCTTCTACGAGGAGACGGTGTCGAACATGCAGCCCAGCTATCTCGACGAGAACTTACGCGACTTCATCGAGCCGTCGTTTCGCCACGCATCCATGCTGCTGGCGCGGCGCGGGGTGGAGGTGCGCAACCTCTCGATGGAGAGCGCGCTCGGCGAGGACATCTTTCCCAAGCTGCGCTGGCAGACGCTCGCGCAAGCCGCTGGGTGCGCGGACGAGTCCGTGACGACATCTTTACCCGCGCTCGCCTGAGCGCGCCGCAAGCGTTCCCGTAACCTCATGCGCGTCGTTCATATTTCGAATACACCGGTGGCGGGCAGCCCCGGCAACATCGTCGCCGCGCTGAACCGGCACACCGACATCGAAGCGCGGCACGTGGTGTTCGACGCGTCAGCTTACGGCGCGCGCACTTTCGCGGTCGATATCGACTGGCGCACGCAGCGCGACGAGGCGCTAGCCGCCATCGACGCCGCCGATGTCATTCACGTGCATCAGCACTTCTCGTTCGACGCGACCTTCGGCGCCGATCTGCCGCGCCGCTTCGGCACGCGCAGGCTGATCCGGCAATACCACTCGGCGCCTGCGCTGTGGGCGAAGCGCGACCCCGATCTGCTCACGCGCATCGTCACCGATCCGGTGCCGCAGCTCGTGATCGCGCAGGGGCCGGAGCGCTACTATCCGCTCGCGCGCGTGGTGCCGAACCTCGTGCCGATCCATGACCCGCGCTATCTGCCCGCGCCGGAGGCCGAGGACGGCCCGCCCATCGTCGTCTATGCGCCGAGCGGGCGGGCGAGCGCCTGGAAGACGCGCTGGGAGACCAAGGGTGCGCCGCAGACGCTCGCGCTGTTGCGCCGTCTCGAACGCAAGGGCCTGTGCCGCGTGCAGACGATCGTGAACACGCCGCACGATGCGTGCTTGCGCCTGAAGCAGCGCGCGGCGCTGGCCGTCGACGAATGCGTGACCGGCAACTATCACCTGAGCGGGCTCGAATCGCTCTCGCAGGGCAAGCCCACCATCGGGCATCTCGACGCGCGCGTCGAGGCGCAACTGCGCGCGATGACCGGCGCGGTGGAGCTGCCCTGGGTGGACGTGCGGCTCGAGGAGGCGGAGCCCGTGCTGCGCGCGCTGCTCGCCAGCAAGCGTCTGCGTGACGAGATCGGACTGGCCTCGCGCCGCTGGATGGAGACGCATTACGACGAGGGCGCGCTCGTCGAGCATTACCGGCGCGCGTATCTCGATCTGTTCGAGGCGCCCGAGCGCTTCGGCGTGCCGCGCTTTCGCACGCACGCGGAGCAATGGCGGGCCGTGGCGCTGCACGACCAGGCCTGGCTCGCGCGCCGGCGCGTGGGCATGCCGTGGTGGCGCCATGCCGCCGATGCGCTCAAGCGCTTCGTGAGGGGCACGCCGGTCTTGCCGTGAGACGAAAAAAAGCCGGGGACGTGCCCCGGCTTTTGCCGCGTATGGTGCGAAGTGTGCGAATCGCCCGTACTACTGCACCGAAACGCCACCGAAGTTCTGCCGCCCGAACGGGCTCACCTGATAGCCGCTCACGTTCGCGCGCGTGATGGCCGCGGCGGTCGGATAGCCAATCGGAATCCACAGCGCCTGATCGTGGATGATCTTCTGCGCGGCCTCATAGTCCTTCGTGCGCGTTGCCGGGTCGGCAGTTTCCTTGCCGTCGGCGATCAGCTTGTCGAGCTGCGGGTCGCAAAAGCGCGCGAAGTTGATGCCCGACTTGACGGCGTTGCAGCTAAAGAGCGGCGAGAGGTAATTGTCCGGGTCGCCGTTGTCGCCGGCCCAGCCCATGAACAGCGCGTCGTGCTCGCCCTGCTTCGCCTCCTTGATGAGCTCGCCCCACTCGACGACCTTGATGTCGGCCTTCACGCCGATCTTCGCGAAATCGGCCTGCAGCAGCTCGGCGCCCGCGCGCGGATTCGGATTCAGCACGCTGCCGTTCGGGCGCACCCAGATCGTCGTCGCGAAGCCGTTGGGCACGCCCGCCTCGGCGAGCAGCTGCTTCGCTTTCGCGATGTCGTGCGGATACGGCTGGATCGACTTGTCGTAGCCCCAGGTGATGGGCGGCCACGGGTTGGTCGCCGGCGTGGCGGTGTTGTCGAACACCGTCTTGATCCAGGTCGTGCGGTCGAACGCCATGTTCAGCGCCTGGCGCACCTTCGGGTTGTCGAGCGGCTTCTTCTGCGTGTTGAGCGCGATAAAGGCGGTCATGAACGCGGGCGTCTGCACGACCTTGAGCGCCTTGTCGGTCTTCGCGTCGGCCACGTCCTGGGGCTTGGGCGAGAGCGCGATCTGGCATTCGCCGGCCTTCACCTTTTGCGCGCGCACGGCGGCGTCGGGCGTGATCGCGTAGATCAGGCGGTCCACTTTGGGCTTGGGCCCCCAGTACGTCGGGTTGACCTCGTAGCGAATCACGGCGTCTTTCGTGTAGCTCTTGAGCACGAACGGGCCGGTGCCCACGGGCTTCGCGTTCATATCGAGCGGCTTGCCGGCCTTGAGCAGCTGGTCGGCGTACTCGGACGAGTAGATCGACGCAAAGCCCATCGTGAGGATCGGCAGGAAGGTGGCGTTCGGCTCGTTGAGCTCGAACTTCACCGTGTTCGCGTCGACCTTCGTGATCGACTTGATGAGCTTTGCGAGGCCCATCGACTGCGCGTGCGGGAAGCCGCTCGGGCCCGCCACCTTGTGCCACGGGTTGTTGGGGTCGAGCATGCGCTCGAAGGTGAAGACGACGTCGTCGGCGGAGAGCGGCCGCGTGGGCTTGAACCAGTCGGTGGTCTGGAACTGCACGTCGGGGCGCAGGTGGAACGTGTAGGTCAGGCCGTCGGCGCTCACGTCCCACGACTGCGCGAGCGCGGGCACGACCTTCTTCTGCGCCTCGTCGTAGGCGACGAGCGAGTTGAAGATCACGTCGGCGGACGCGTTGGTGGTCACGAGCGAGTTGAACTGCACGACGTCGAAGCCGTCCGGGCTCGATTCCGTGCACACCGTGAGCGGTTTCGCGAGCGCGGGCAGGGCCGCGCAGGCGAGCGCCGCGCCAAGCGCGGCGGCGAGCACGGGAGCGGGCGAGAGGAAGCGCATGGGGTCTCCTGGGGTCTCCGTTGGGGCCTGGTTGGGACTTATAGCCGGCCAAGCTTATCGAAGGGCCATTGCGCAGACAACAACATAATCGGCATACCCATATGGGGCGCGATCAGCGGCGGCGGGCTGGCCGCGGCGTATCAATGCTGGGCGGCGCGCGGCTTGCGCGGGGCGCGCTCGAACACGCGGTCGTAGAGCCAGCGCGGCAGGGCGCCGAGCAGCGCGGCGGCCACGCGCATCGGCCAGGGGAACACCGCGAACGCGGTGCCGC
>DATEJU010000409.1:0-10359 GCA_035277805.1 Paraburkholderia sp.
GAGTTCCGCCTCGCAGGCGACGGCACCGTCCACTTCGGCTTGTGCCTTGAACTTCCAGATGCCGCGCATGTAGCGCTCGAACGTCACGTTCAGGATGAGCTGATCGCCCGGCTCGACCACGCGCTTGAAGCGCGCACCGTCGATGCCGACGAAGTAGTAAAGCGTGTTTTCGAAATCGTGCGGCTCTTCCGCGAACGTGAGCAGCGCCGCCGTCTGCGCGAGCGCTTCGAGGATCATCACGCCGGGCATGACCGGGCGTTGCGGAAAATGACCCGTGAAAAAGGGCTCATTGACGGTCACGTTCTTCAACGCCTTGATGCTCTTGTGCGGCTCGAGCTCGATGACCCGATCCACCATCAGGAACGGATAACGGTGCGGGAGCAGCGTGAGAATCTTGTGGATGTCGAAGTTGAGTTTTTCGATGTTCATGGTATTTCTGCTCACGCAGGAATTGCGTGTGACTGTCGAATGCGATGCCCGAAGTGCCTGGCATACCGAAGCCCGGCTCCGGCGGTACCCCTGCGGCCCGCGCTGACGCGCAGTATGCGCTACGCGCGGCACTTCGTGCATGCGGATTGGCCCGGGTCTCGCTGACCGGGTCTCGCTGACCGAGGCGCGGAGCCCGGACACACTGACCCGAATGCGCCCCGGACTCCGGTGCGTTCGCCTTGAGCCCCGAACCTGCGTTGTTATGCCCCGCCTTGTGGCTTCTGGGCGGCGGCTTCGAGCACCCTGATGCGATCGCGCAGCTTGTCGATATTGCGTAGCAGCGCGGCGCTCTTGTTCCAGTCGGCGTGATCGACCGCGGGAAACGCGCTCGTGTAGATGCCCGCCTTGGGCAGCGACTTCGACACGCCTGACTTCGCCGTGACGATCACGTAGTCGCCCAGCGTGACGTGCCCCGCGATGCCGACCGCCCCACCGATCATGCAATGGCGACCGATCGTGGTGCTGCCCGCGATGCCCGCGCAGCCCGCGATCACGGTGTATGCGCCGACCTTGCAGTTGTGGCCGATCTGCACGAGGTTGTCGATCTTGACGCACTCTTCGATGATCGTGTCGGCCATTGCGCCACGGTCGATCGTGGTGTTCGCACCAATCTCGACGTCCGGCCCGATCGAAACGCCGCCGACCTGCGGAATCTTTACCCAGTTGCCCGTTCGCGCGTCGCCCTCGCCCGTGAAGTCGGGTGCAAAGCCAAAGCCGTCCGAGCCGATCACGGCGCCTGCGTGCACGACGGCGCGCGCACCGATCTTGCAGCCGTGATAGACCGTCACGCCCGGATAGAAGTGCGCGCCCTCGCCCACCTGGGTGCCGCGGCCGATGAACACGTTGGCGTCCAGCCGCACGTGCTCGCCGATCGTGGCGCCCGCTTCCACCGTGACGTTCGGACCGATCACCGCGCTCGCGGCGACCGAAGCCTTCGCGTCGACGTGCGCGCTCGGGTGCACGCCCGGCTGCGCCTTCGGCGCGGCGAGGTCGATGAACGCCTGCGCAACGCGCGCGAAATAAGCATACGGATTGGGTGTGACGATGAAGTTGCGACCCTCGCGGGAAGCCAGTTTTTCGAGATCGTCCTGGCTGATGAGGACCGCGCCTGCGCGGGTCGTCTCGACCTGCGACAGGTACTTCGGGTTGGCGAGGAACGCCAGTTGCTGCGGACCGGCCTGGTCGAGCGGAGCGAGCGAGCCGACACGTTGCGTCGGGTCGCCGATCACTTCGCCGCCGAACCGCCCGGCGATGTCCTCAAGCGTAAAAGCCATGCGCGTGCTGCTCCTGCCTTAATTGCTGCCGCTAGTGCCGCTCGACGCAGCGAGCGCCTTCAGGACCTGATCGGTGATGTCGATGCGCGGACTCACGTACACCGCTTCCTGCACGATCAGATCGTAGTGCTGCTGCTCGGCGATCTGCTTGATCACCTTGTTCGCACGGTCCAGCACTGCCGCGAGTTCCTCATTGCGGCGCTGGTTCAGGTCTTCGCGAAATTCGCGCTGCTTGCGCTGGAAGTCGCTGTCGAGTTGCGACAGATCGCGTTGCTTCTGCGCGCGGTCGCTGGGCGACATGCCCGGCCCGTTCTTGTCGAGGGCATCCGACATGGCCTTCAGGCGCTGCGCCATGTCCTGCAGGTCCTTGTCGCGCTTTGCGAACTCGGCTTCGAGCTTGGTTTGCGCGGCCTTCGCGGGGGCGGATTCGCGCAGGATGCGGTCGGAATTGACCGCGGCGATCTTCGCTTCCTGCGCATGGGCCACGCCCGTGCCAAGAGAGAGCATCGCCAGCGACAGCGTCAAGGCCCCGATCGTCCGTCTGGAAAACATACCCGTTAGCAAAGTTATCCTCTCGTTTCTGTAAATGCCTGTTCCTGCGTGCCTCGTCAGAAGGCCGTACCAATCTGGAACTGGAACTTCTGGTACTGGTCGCCCGTGTGCTTCGTGAGCGGGAAGCCAAGGCTCAGCTTGAGCGGCCCGATCGGCGAAATCCACGCGAGACCCACACCGTATGCGTAACGCAGACCGTTCGCGCCAGTCGAGGTGTTGCCCTCGTCGCCCCAGACGTTACCACCATCAAGGAAGGTGAAGACGCGCAGCGTACGGTCGTAGCCCGTGCCCGGCAGCGGGAACGTGAGTTCGATGTTGCCCACCACCATCTTCGACCCGCCGATCGGGTCGCCTGTCGTGGCGTCGCGCGGGCCGAGCGAGCTCGGCTCATAGCCACGCACCGAGCCGATACCACCCGCGTAGTAGTTCTTGAAGATCGGATACGGCTTGCCGGCGAGGCCCTTGCCGTAGCCCGCCTGGAAGTTCAGGCCCAGCACGAAGCCGCGCGCAAACGAGTAATAGTACTGCGCCTGCACGTCGGTCTTGACGTACTGCGTCGCGCCGATGGGCGTACCGTACTCGGCGTTGGCCTGCAGGAAGTAGCCGCGGCTCGGCACCAGCGCGCTGTCACGTGCATCGCGCGACCAGCCGATCGTGAGCGGCACGTTGTTCGACACGCGGCCGAACTCGTTCACGTAGTCGATGTAGCTTTGCGGCGTGTACTGGTCGACGTCGAGGCGGTCCTGCTCGAAGCCCACGCCGAAGAAGACCGTGTCCACTTCCGAGAACGGAATGCCGAACTTCAGGTCGCCGCCCGCCGTGATGATGCGGAAGCTCGAATCGGTCGAGTAGTACAGCGGCTGATACGTGCGGTAGTAGACGTCGGTAATGCGCTTGATGCCGTCCACCGTGAAGTACGGATCCACCTGCGTGACCGCCAGCGTGCGGTACGTCTTCGCGGTATTCACGTTGACCGAAAGGCTCGTACCCGAGCCGAACACGTTGTCCTGGGAAACACCCGCCGAGAGCACCACCTTGTCCGTGGACGAGAAGCCCGCGCCCAGCGTGATCGCGCCGGTCGGCTTCTCGGTGACCTTCACGTTCACGTCCACCTGGTCGGACGTGCCTTCCACCGGCACCGTCGTCACCTCGACGTCGGTGAAGTAGCCGAGACGGTTGATACGGTCCTTCGAGAGCGCGAGGCGGCTCGAATCGAACCACGAGCTTTCGAGCTGGCGCATTTCGCGGCGCACGACTTCGTCGCGCGTGCGCGTGTTGCCGATCACGTTGATGCGGCGCACGTACACGCGGCGGCTCGGGTCGACCTGCAGCGTGAGGTCGACCGTATGATCGGCCTGATTGATCTGCGGCAACGCATTGACGGTCGCGAACGCGTAGCCGTATTCGCCGAGCTTGTCGACGATGGCCTTGGTCGTGGCCTGCAGCTTCTCGGCCGAGAAGCGATCGCCCGGCTTGATCTTGATGAGCTTGTTGAGCTCGGCCTCGCGGTCGAGCAGATTTCCCGCGAGATGGATGCCGGAGATCTTGTACGGCTCGCCCTCGTGGATCCCGATCGTCAGGTACATGTCCTTCTTGTCAGGCGAGATCGAAACCTGCGTCGAGTCGATGTTGAACTCGAGATAGCCGTGATTCAGGTAGTACGAACGCACGTTCTCGAGGTCGCCCGTGAGCTTTTCCTTCGAATACAGGTCGTTCTTCGTGTACCACGAGAACCAGTTCGGCGTGGACAGCTGCATCTCGTCGAGCAGCGTGCCAGTGCTGTACGTCTTGTTGCCGATGAAGTTGATCTGGCGGATCTTCGCGCTCGGACCTTCGACCACCGAGAACAGGAGACCGACGCGATTGCGGTCGATTGGCGTGACCGTGGTCGTGACTTCGGCTGCGTAGAAGCCGCGCGTCAGGTACTGGCGCTTGAGCTCCTGCTCGGCCTTGTCGACGAGCGCCTTGTCGTAGTAGCGGCCTTGCGAGAGGCCGACTGCGCGCAGCGCCTTCGTGAGGTTGTCCTTGTCGAATTCCTTGATGCCCGCGAAGTCGATCGTGCCGATCGCCGGACGCTCCTGCACCTGCACGACGACGACGTTGCCTTCGGTGGCGATGCGCACGTCGTTGAAGAAGCCCGTCGCATACAATGCGCGAATGGCCTCGGAGGCCTTGTCGTCGGTGAACGTATCGCCCTGTTTGATCGGCAGGTACGCGAACACCGTGCCCGGCTCGACGCGTTGCAGTCCTTCGATGCGGATGTCCTGTACCACGAAAGGCGTTGTCGCTGCGTGTGCGACGAGGCCATGTGCGGCGATCGCCGCGGCCGCAACCGTTTTTGGAACCAAGCGATGAGGTCTAAACAACGTGCTTCCCCAGTGTGTATAGCTGCATCAGATCGGGCGGCCCGCCCTCGGACGCCGCCGGACATCTTTAAAAATGGATTAACCGAGCCAGATCGTTGAACAACGCGATCGCCGACAGCGCGACGATGCAGGCAAGTCCCGCGCGCTGCAGCACGAGCTGCCAGCGCTCCGAGACGGCTTTGCCCGTTACGGCTTCAGCCGCATAATATAACAGATGCCCCCCATCCAATACCGGAATTGGGAGCAGGTTGAGTACGCCGAGGCTAATGCTGACAAGGGCGAGGAACGACAGGAACGCGGATGGCCCGAGTCTTGCGCTCTTGCCCGCATAGTCAGCAATCGTCACCGGGCCCGACAGATTCTTCAGCGACGCCTCGCCCGTGAGCATGCGGCCGAACATCCGCAGCGAGTAGATGGCGATATCCCACGTGCGCAGCGCACCCAGCTGGGCGCTCTCGATCGGCCCGTAACGCACGTCCACCGTGGGCGCCTGCGCCGCGAGCGCCGCGCCGATACGTCCCACCTCTTCACCCGTTTCGCCGTCGCGCTGTGCGGCCGGCGTGACGGTGAGCATTACCGTCTGCGCCTCGCCAGTCGCGCCGCCTGGCGCGCCGTTCTGCGCATCGCCGCCGCGCGCGATCCGCAAGTGCACAGGCGTGCCCGCATGGGCCTTCACGTACGCGATGAAAGTGCTTGCGCTGTCAACGGGACGGCCATCGATCGCAAGCAGCCGATCGCCCTTTTCCAGCCCCGCCTGCTGCGCGGCGCTGCCCGCCTCCACGCCCGCGATCGTCAGCTTGCTGCCGCCGGCCTCGAGGCCGAGCTTCGACATGAAGTCGTCGTCGAGATCCTTGCTGGTGAGGCGCGAGAGATCGAGGGGGAAGTCGTAGGTGCCGCCGCCGTCACGCGCCGAGAGCACCACGCGATTGTGATCGAAGGCCGCCGACAGCAGCTTCCAGCGCAGATCCGCCCACGAGCGCACGGGCTCGGTGTCGTTGCCGTTGGCGTCGCTCACGGAAACAATGGTTTCGCCGCCCTGGAAACCCGCCTGCGCGGCAGCCGTTTGTGCGGGTGGCGCGGCCACGATCGCGCTCGGCTCGGTCACGCCGCTCGCGAACACCGCCGCGAAGAGCACGATGGCAAGGATGAAATTCGCAACCGGCCCGGCAGCGACAATGGCGATGCGCTTGCCCACCGGCTGCCGGTTGAAGGCATGCGGCAAATCATCCGCGGGAATGTTCTCCTGCGACTCGCGCTCGTCGAGCATCTTGACGTAGCCGCCGAGCGGCAGCGCCGCGATCGTCCATTCGGTGCCGCTCTTCTTGTTGACCCATTGCACGAGCGGCTTGCCGAAGCCGATCGAAAACCGCAGAACCTTCACGCCGCACAGGCGCGCGACGCTGTAGTGCCCATATTCGTGCACGACGACGAGTACGCCGATCGCCACGATAAAAGCCACCAATTCGGTGAGCAGATTCATATCCGCCTCCTCTGCTGGAAGCAGCGCGCCGGTGCGGGGCCAGCCTCATTGGCGGGCCGGCGGGCCCGCGAGCAGGCCCTCATGACCTCTGTCCCGGGCGGCCCGGACGCGGTCCAGGAGCAGCCCGAGCGGGGCATCAAGCCGGCACCGGCAGGCTGTCGATGATCTTGTGCGCCGCGCGGCGCGCGGCTGCGTCGGCTTCGAGCACGACATCGAGGCTCGCAGCGCTGCGATTGTCCAGCGCATTGAGCACGGCATCGACCGTCTGCGCGATCGCCGTGAAACCGATCCGGCGGTTGAGGAACGCCTCCACCGCAATTTCGTTGGCCGCGTTGAGCGTGGCGCTCGCGACGCCCCCCTCGGCCAGCGCCTTCATGGCCAGCGCGAGACACGGGAAACGTGCGTAGTCCGGCTTCTCGAAATTGAGCGTCGCCACCTGGGCGAGGTCGAGCTGTGCGACGCCCGAGTCCACGCGGTCCGGGAATGCCAGCGCATGCGCGATCGGCGTGCGCATGTCCGGGTTGCCCAGTTGCGCGAGCACCGAACCGTCCGCGTACGAGACCATCGAATGGATCACGCTCTGCGGGTGGATCAGCACATCGATGCGCTCGCCCGGCAGATCGAACAGGTAATGTGCCTCGATGACCTCGAGGCCCTTGTTCATCATCGTGGCCGAGTCGACTGAGATCTTGCGGCCCATCGACCAGTTCGGATGCTTGCAGGCCTCGTCCGGCGTCACGCCCACGAGCGTCGCCGGCTCGCGCGTGCGGAACGGGCCGCCCGAAGCGGTCAGGATGATCTTCATCACGCCGCCATGCTTCGTGCCTTCGGATGGCAGGCACTGGAACACCGCGTTGTGCTCGCTGTCCAGCGGCAGCAGCACCGCGCCGTTCTCGCGCACCGCATCCATGAAGATGTCGCCCGACATCACGAGTGCTTCCTTGTTCGCGAGCAGGATGCGCTTGCCGGCCTGCGCCGCCGCAAGCGTGGGCACGAGGCCCGCCGCGCCTACGATGGCCGCGACCACGGTGTCGCAGCCATCGCTCTTCGCGACCTCGACGAGCGCCTGCGGCCCGTACGTCACGACGGTCTTCGAGCCGGCCGCGCGCAGCTTGCGCTCGACCGCCGCTGCCGTGCCGGCGTCGCCGACCACAGCCACTTCGGGCGCGAAGCGCAGGCATTGCTCGACGAGCTTGTCGCCGTTGCGGTGCGCGGTGAGCGCGTAGACGGAGAAGCGTTGCGGATGACGCGCGACCACGTCGAGCGTGCTGTCTCCGATCGAGCCCGTGGACCCGAGCAAGGTGAGTCTTTTTTTCATTTCCATTTCTCTAGCCGAGCGCCTCTGGCAAAACGCCTCTAACCAAGCAGCAGCATGGCAAGCGGCAGCACCGGCAGCAACGCATCGATGCGGTCGAGCACGCCACCGTGGCCTGGCAGCAGGCCGCTCGAATCTTTTACGCCGGCCTGACGCTTCGTCATCGACTCGAACAGATCGCCGATCACGCTGAACGCAACCAGCACGGTAAGCACGAAGAGCGCCCGGACAAGGCCCAGACGGCCCGCCAGCGCGGAATACAGGGTTGGCTCGAACGCGTGCAGCGCGAGCGCGGCGACGGACACCACCATCACGGCCACCCAGCCACCCACGGCGCCTTCCCAGGTCTTGCCGGGGCTGATCGAAGGCGCGAGTTTATGCTTTCCGAATGCCTTACCAGCAAAGTATGCGCCGATATCGGCCAGCCAGACGACCAGCAGCAGCGAGAGCACGAACGCGACCCCCACCGTGCGCGCCGCCACGAGCGCGTGCCAGCAGGCGCAGAAGATCACGAGCCCGGCCGCGAGCAGGAATACCCGCCAGACACCCGCCGCGAGCGTCGGCTTGCGCACAAGCACGTAAGGGCCGGCGACGAGCCAGAAGATCCCGGCGGCCTGATAAAGCGAATGCGCCGACTCGAAGCGCGTGCTCGCGGACACCGCCAGCGCCGCCAGCACCGCATAGACGATCGAGCCCACCGTGCCGGCTTTGAGCAGGCGTGCCCACTCCCATGCAGCGAACACCACCACGAGGTGGATCAGCACGCCAAAGGCGGCCACCGGCGCGAACAGCGTGACCGGCAGAAAGACGGCCAGCAGGACGATCGCCGTGATGACACGGGTCTTTAGCATGAAAGGGAGTCGGCGTTCTGGGATTGTTTTTCGAGCTGCGCGCTCGTGCGGCCAAAGCGGCGCTCACGTTCGGCATAGGAGCCAATGGCGCGATTGAGCGCTTCGGCGTTGAAGTCCGGCCAGAACGTGTCGGTGAAATAAAATTCTGCGTATGCGAGCTGCCAGAGCAAGAAATTGCTCACACGCTGCTCACCGCCCGTGCGAATGAAAAGATCGGGTTCCGGTGCGTAGCTCATGGCCAGATGCTGGCCGATCGTGTCCTCGGTGACCGGCACCGCCTCGCCTGCTGCTGCTGCGGCCTCGACCAGCTTGCGGGTGGCCTGCATGATGTCCCAGCGGCCACCGTAGTTCGCGGCAATGGTCAGCGTGAGACGGGTGTTGCGCGCGGTCTTGGTTTCCGCGCGGCGGATCAGGTCCTGGATGCGCTCGTTGAACATCGACAGGTCGCCGACCACCCGCAGGCGAATGCCGTTCGCATGCAGGCGCGCCACTTCGCGCTCGAGCGCGGTGACGAACAGGCGCATGAGGAACGACACTTCATCGGTCGGGCGTCGCCAGTTCTCCGAACTGAAGGCGAACAGCGTGAGGTATTCGACGCCGCGCTCGACGCAGGCTTCGACGACAGAGCGCACGGCGTCCACGCCGCGCGTGTGGCCCGCGACGCGCGGCAAGCGGCGTTGAGTCGCCCAACGGCCATTGCCGTCCATGATGATCGCGATGTGGCGCGGCACGGCCGCCACGTCGGGCACGCGAACGGTTGAGCTGGTATAGGTCATGGCCGTCAGACTAAAACTGCAGATACGGACAATAGGGAAAGCGAAACCCTGGCGGAACTGAGAGCCTGTCGGCCTCAGACCGTCATGATCTCTGCTTCCTTGGTCTGGACGAGCTTGTCGATCTCGGCCACGAAGCGGTCCGTCAGCTTCTGGACGTCGTCGCCGCCACGGCGCTCGTCGTCTTCGGAAATTTCCTTGTCCTTCACGAGCTTCTTGAGCTGCTCGTTGGCGTCGCGACGCAGATTACGCACGGCCACCTTGGCCGTTTCGCCTTCGTTCTTGACGATCTTCGTGAGTTCCTTGCGACGCTCTTCGGTCAGCGCGGGCATCGGCACACGGATCAGATCGCCATGCGTAGCCGGGTTCAGGCCGAGATCCGACTCGCGGATCGCCTTTTCGATGACCTGAACCATCTTCTTTTCCCACGGCTGCACGCCAATCGTGCGCGCGTCGACGAGCGTGAGGTTCGCGACCTGCGAGATGGGCACGGGCGAGCCGTAGTAGTCGACCTGGATGTGATCGAGCAGACCGGTATGGGCGCGGCCCGTGCGGATCTTCGCCAGGTCGCTCTTGAATGCTTCAATCGAGCGCTGCATTTTTTGCTCAGCGCCCTTCTTGATGTCAGCCACAGCCATTTTGATACCTCCGAACCTTCATTACGGTACGGGCCCGCCAGCGCGCTCAAGGGGCGGCGCGGCCCGCGTTCGTTTCTCGCGTGAGACGAGAGTTTACACGTGGACGAGCGTGCCTTCGTCTTCGCCTTGAATGATGCGCTTAAGTGCGCCCGGCTTGACGATGGAAAAAACCCGGATGGGCAGCTTCTGGTCGCGGCACAGCGCAAATGCCGTCGCATCCATCACCTGCAGGTTGCGGCCAATTGCCTCGTCGAAGCTAATCGACGAGTAGCGTGTAGCCGAGGCGTCCTTTTTCGGGTCCGCCGAGTAGACGCCATCGACCTTGGTGGCCTTGAGCACGACTTCCGCGCCCACTTCCGCGCCGCGCAGCGCAGCGGCGGTGTCGGTGGTGAAGAACGGGTTGCCGGTGCCGGCCGCAAAGATCACGACCTTGCCCTCTTCGAGCTGGCGAATCGCACGCGGGCGAATGTACGGCTCGACCACCTGGTCCATGCGCAGCGCCGACTGCACGCGCGCCTCGATGCCGGCGTGGCGCATGGCGTCCTGCAGGGCGAGCGCGTTCATCATGGTGGCGAGCATGCCCATGTAGTCGGCGGTCGCGCGGTCCATGCCGGCCGCGCC
>DATEJU010000410.1:0-8939 GCA_035277805.1 Paraburkholderia sp.
TCCGACGTGGCGCACGCGGTGCCGCTCACGCTGCTCGCGGGCGCGGGGCATTGGCTGCTCGGCTCGATCGACTGGTCGATGCTGCTTTCGCTGCTCTGCGGCTCGCTGCCGGGCATCGCGATCGGCAGCATGCTCTCCGCGCGCGCACCCGAAAAGCTGCTGCGCGGCTTGCTCGCGGCAACGCTCACGCTCGTGGGCGTGCGCCTCGTGCTCGCCTGACAGGCCACGCGGCGCATACGGGACGAGCGCGCGTTTTCCCGTCGCGCGCCGCCTTGCGTGAGCGCGCTACGCGGGGCGCAAAAAGACCCCCGCACGGCGAGTATGTCGCAGGCCGTGCTGCTCAGCCGGGCACGAACGCCGCTCAGGCGTGCGGCGCCCGGCTGAAAAAGCGGCCATTCAGATCGGTTTCGAACTGGCGCAGCCACTGGCCGCGCGCGTCGATGCGATACGCCTGGGCCCAGGCGCCTCGCCGCACGATCACGAATTCCCCGTGCTCGGGATCGTCGGGATCCGTTTCTCCATGCACGTCGAAGTGAATCGGAGCAAAGCCGTGCCGCGCGCACGCCAGCTCGAACGCCGCCCGGTCGACGAGAGGCAAGTCGGTGTAGGTATGAATAGTCATGGCATTTCCCCGCGATGAAGCCATGCGCGGCCCCAGCCTGGGCCGCACAATTAGAAGGTATACCCCCAATCGCAGGAATGCTGTGTGTCAGTCCACATTTGCGGCGCACGTTTGACATCGGCATCTGGCATCGGCGCCGCCATCGCGCAAAAAAACCCCGGCAAGTTGCCGGGGCCTGTTCGCGCAGTTCGTGCCCGCAGTCCGCACCCATCGGGCGCCAAACCGCAGGCAGTACACCGTTTTACTGCTGCTTGACCGTCAGCTTGTTCGTCACAGACTTTACGCCAGCCACGCCCTGTGCGACCTGGGCCGCCTTATCGATCTGACCCTGGTCGGGCACGGTGCCGGTCAACGTGATTGCGCCGCTGCGCGAGCGCACGGTGATGTTCTTGACGTCGATGCCCTGTGCCTTCGAGAGTGCCTTGCGCACCGTGTAACCGAGCTTGCGGTCGACCTTCTTGGCCGAGACCGGGGCCGCTGCCGTCGTCGTGGCGGCCGCGCCGCTCGCCGCCGAGTTGCCCTGCGCATACACGCTGCAGGCGACCGTCACGCAGGCCACTGCAGTCAGCGTTTTCAGAAAAGCGACCGATTTCATGTTTTCTCCTTGTTGCTTTCGCGTTGTTGCTTCACTCGTTGCGAGGATGGACCGCCACCCGGGCGCCGGACGGACTGGCTCGCCGTCCGCCAGACCCGCGCCAGACCCGGTCTGACGGCTTCGTTACGACACCCACGGGCAGCGTGCGAGCACGCGCTCACGCGCACGGACACTGCCATGGCACGGACACGCTGCTGCGAGAGGCAAGGATTTGGTATGGCACGCGAGCGCACACGAGGGCGCCGCGCCGGCAGTGGCAGCGCGCATCGCCTGT
This sequence comes from Paraburkholderia sp., assembly GCA_035277805.1. Lineage (GTDB taxonomy): Bacteria > Pseudomonadota > Gammaproteobacteria > Burkholderiales > Burkholderiaceae > Paraburkholderia. The sequence continues at coordinate 1,492 of DATEJU010000410.1, forward strand.
TCCGGCTCGCTCTCGCCGGTATGCGCGCGTCTGCATCGATTGCCTGATTATGCCTGGTAGCTTGTTATGGACTGGACGACCTTGTGGCGCGTACCGCATGGCGCAAGCGCCATGGCGATCCACAATTTAGCCTGGGTGCGGCGCGAGTGCAAAGGTTTTGGGGCGCGGGTTGCGCCATGGCTGCAGACTTGTCATCGCAACAGCCAATCTCATGTAACATCGGCGGGCATACCGGCGTGGGCGTACCAGCGTGGGCATCCCGGCGCGGGCGTGATCCCGGGCACGATCCCGGACGCACCGCGCAACGTTTCCCCGAACCTCCCGAGGCCCGCCATTCGCCAATGAAGTTCCGTACCGGCCGCAAACCTCCTCCCCGTCTCGTCGCGCGCTTCGTGGCGATTTCGTGGCGCGACCTGGCCGTCTCGTTCGGCCCCATCCTGCTGATAAGCGCTGCCGCCATCTGGCTGGCCGTGCGTCTCATCCAGCCCGCGCCGCCCAGCACGCTCACGATGAGCGCGGGCCCCAAGGGCAGCACATTCTGGAACGCCGCGCAGAAGTACAAGGCCATCCTCGCGCACAACAACATCACCGTGAACGTGCTCGAATCGGAGGGCTCGGCGCAGAACCTCCAGCGCCTTTCCGACCCGGCCTCGCACGTGGACGTCGCATTCGTTCAGGACGGACTCGCGGCCAAGCCGCCCGAAGGCCTCGTTTCGCTCGGCAGCGTGGCCTATGTGCCGCTCGTGGTGTTCTATCACGGGCCGCCTGTGGGGCTGCTTTCCGAGTTCGAGGGCGAGCGCATCGCCATCGGCGCCGAGGGCAGCGGCACGCGCGAGCTCGCGCTCACGCTGCTCAAGGCCAACGGCATCGAGCCGGGCGGCAAGACCAGGCTGCTGCCGCTCTCCGGCGAAGACGCCGCGCGCGCGCTCGTGGCGGGCAAGATCGACGTGGCCTTCCTCGCGGGCGACTCCGCGCAGCCGCCGGTCATGGGACGCCTGATGCGCATGCCGGGCGTGCGCTTCTTCAACTTCGCCCAGGCCGACGCCTACGCGCGGCGCTTCCCCTACCTCACGGCCATCACGATTCCGATGGGCGCGTTCGATTTCGGGCGCAACCTGCCCGCGTCGCCGCTGCACTTCATCGCGCCGACGGCGGAGCTGGTCGCACGCGACTCGCTCCATCCCGCGCTCTCCGACCTGCTGATCGAAGCGGCCAAGCAGGTGCACGGCAGATCGACACTGCTGCAGCACGCGGGCGAATTCCCGGCGCCGCGCGCGCAAGACTTCCCGATCAGCGACGACGCCGCGCGCTACTACAAATCGGGCAAGAGCTTCCTGTACCGTGTGCTGCCGTTCTGGCTCGCGAGCCTCGCCGACCGCCTCATCGTGGTGCTCGTGCCGATCATCGTGGTGCTGATTCCGGGCCTGCGGCTCGTGCCGAGCCTCTACGCATGGCGGGTAAAATCACGCATCTACCGCTGGTACGGCTCGCTCATCGCGCTCGAGCGCGCCGCGAACGCCGACAACTCGTCGGCCGAGCGGCGCACGCTCACGCGCGAGCTCGACAAGATCGAGGAAGCGGTGAACGGCATGAAAATGCCGCTTGCCTATGCGGGCCAGTTCTACGTGCTGCGCGAGCATATCGGCTTCGTGCGCGAGCGGCTGCTGGCCGTGCGCGAGCGGCTTTCGGCCATGGAAGACGACGACGATAACGGCAGCGCCGACGACGGAGGCAGCGCGCAAGACGAAAGCAGCGCCGCCGGCAACAGGCACGAGGGCAGCGGCGAAGACAGCCGCGAAGACACCGGCGCAGCGAGCCAAGGCAGCGCGCGCACCGACACGCCACGCGACACGCCGGCCGGCGACGCCCCCACGCGAAACCCGTCAGGCATGTGAGCGAAAAAAGCAGCACGCAGCAGCGAATACGATCGATACTCGAACAACGGGCCGCCGATACGGCCCACAAGAAGTCCATCTCGGAGGGACAGCATGATCAGCGGCATCGACGCCAGCCGGCCGGCCTGGTTTTACGACTTCGTGTCGCCGTTCTCGTACCTGCTGCTGGAGCAATACGATAAATGGCCGGGCTTCGACTTCGCGCCCACGCCGGTGCTGTTGAGCGACCTGTACCGCCACTGGGGCACGCCGTATGGCGGTGCGATCCCGGCCAAGCGCATGTTCACCTACCGGCACGCGCTCTTTCGCGCGGAGCAGCTTGGCATTCCGTTCAAGATGCCGCCCGCGCATCCGTTCGACTCGGTCAGGCCGATGCTGCTGGCGATCGCTGCCGGCGGCGAGTTTGCCTGCGTGCGCGAAATCTTCCGTTTCATCTGGCGCGAGGGACGCGATCCGTCGAGCGATGAGGGTTTCGAGCAATTGTGCGAGCGCGTCGGCATCGCCCACGGCGAAGCGCTGATCGAGCAGGAATCGGTACGCGCGCAACTGCGCCGCAACACCAACGACGCCATCACGATGGGTGTGTTCGGCGTGCCCACCTTCTGGATGAACAAGCAGCTTTTCTGGGGCGAAGACGCACTGCCCATGGTGCTCTACTGCGCACGCACGCCGAACTGGCTCGACTCGCGCGAGGTGAAGCGCATCAGTGCTCTGCCTTCGGGGCTCCTGAAACAGGAAACGGCCTAGCAGGCAAGCCTGGAGGCGCTGCGCACACCGGACCGCGCCGCCCGGCTTGCGCGCCGGCCGGCCCTGCTGATACCGGTCATACCCAGCACCCTATGGCGGCCGCGCGCGCAGCAGAATATCGTTACGAATCAAGCCGTGTGCAAGAAACGCGCGGCACCGCCCCCGAGCTTCACGCATTGCCATGGACGACACTGCCCTTTCTCTCGATATCTGGCTCGTGCGCGTGCTGCGCACGCTGCTGATCGAGCGCAGCGTCACGCAGGCCGCGCTTCGGCTGAACCAGACGCAGCCGGCGATCAGCACGGCGCTGCGGCGGTTGCGCGAGGTCCTCGGCGACCCCATCCTCGTGCGCGGCAAGGCCGGCATGGTGCCGACCGAATACGGCGAGTCGCTGCTGCAGCACGCGCAACGCGTGCTGCGCGATGTCGACTTCGTGGCCACGCCCCACGGCGACTTCGACCCGGCACGCTCGAAGCGCACCTTCCGCGTGGCCGCGCCCGACTACCTCAACGACTTCTTCATGCCGACGCTGATCGCCTGCTTTCGCGAAGCGGCGCCCTCGGCGCGTCTGGAGATTCTCTCGCTCTCGCCCACGCTCGATCATCACGCCGCGCTGGAAGCGGGCGAGCTCGACATCGTGATCGCCAACTGGCCGAAGCCCGACCCGCACTTCGCACGCAGCGACCTGTTCACCGACAAGATCGTCTGCATGATGCGCGCCGATCATCCACTCGCGCGCACGCCGCTCACGCGCGACGCGTATCTCGCCGCGGCGCACCTCGCGCCCACGCCCTATACCGGCGCGAATACGAGCCCCGTCGATCTGGGCTTCGCGAAAGCACGCGCGCAAAGACGCATCGTCGCGACGCTGCCCTACTTCGGTCTCGCGCCCCAGGTGCTGCTGCAGTCGGACCTGATCTTCACGACCACGCGCCGTTTCGCGACGCATTACGCGCAGCTCCTGCCGATCGCCGTGGCCGAGCCGCCGATCTCGTTTCCGCGCATTCGCTGCTATCAGATGTGGCATCCGCAGCCCGACCGGCCGAGCGACATCGACTGGCTGCGCGAACTGATCGACAAGGTGTCGGCGACGCTCACGGAACCGGTGCGCAAGTCGAAATCGCGCAAGGCAAGTGTCGAGCAAACCAGCCGCGCGGGAGACGACGATACGGCGAAGAAGGCCAGCGCGGCAGCGCAGAAGGCAGCACGCGCGGCAGGCTCTATCCGGCAGCACTAGCTGGCGTGCTGGCAACAAAAGAACGGGTCAACCCGATTCTGTTATGAACCTCAGTGAGGCTCATCGGAAAGTGCAGGCGGCCCATCCGATGCATCGAACGCTTCGCGAACCGCCCGCACGATGGCTTCACCGAGGTTTGCCGCTTCGATAATCGGGAATTCCTTGCTCAACTTGCCCGACACGCCCCAATAATTGTCGCGTACCGACCGGATGATCCTGTCGATATCGGCATTCGGTCCATCGAGCACTTCCTTCACCAGGAATCTTGCCCGATCCCAATTACGGATCAGCTCAGCCTCCTGACGCATCTCCATGCCGATCGTGCGATCTATCAAAGCGGCCAGATATTCCACATGCGCCGTGAGATCCGGATAACGCCATGTGAATGCAGCGTCGTCATAGGCACCGAATGTGAAGTTCGACTTCACTCCGTCTTCGAACTCGCGATGCCTCCCGAAGCCCGCATAGCGCTCGTAACGTTGCATAAGCGGTCGGGACAGGACCTCGAGCACTTGATCGTAAGCCGCAAGGTATTGGGCTTTGCTGGCGATAGCGGCCGAAATCGGCAAGACGAAAGGCTGCGGGACTGCGTTGTCGCGCCGGAGAATATCGTTGATCAGGAAACGATGCACTCGACCATTGCCGTCTGCCAACGGATGAATGTAGACGAAGCCGAACGCCACTGCGGCCGCGCGCGCGATCGGCGACGCTCCCGCCGTGCGTGCCTGGAACGCAGCGAGTCCGTCGAGCATCCCGCCTGCATCCTCCCAACGCGGGGCGACATAGTGGATGACATCACGAAAATGGTCCGTCGCGCCGACAAAAACAGGTGACTGTCGCAGGCCGAAATGCTTGAGAGTCGTCAGTTCGCCGATGATTTCCCGCTGCAGCCCGGTAAGCGTGCCGGACTCCAATGGATCGGCAAAAGCGCCGATGCGCGTCTCCATGACAGACGCGAAGCGCTTGATCCGGTCGGTCTTGTCCTGCTCGTGCTCGATCTGAAAACTCGCGCGGCTTTCCTTGAGCGTCAACCAGACCGCACTGCGCCGCAGGACGTCGGCACCATACTCCGCCTGGAGCGCATCGAGTTGTGCCGCGCAGTCGTAGGTTTCGGCCTCCCGCACGATATCGGTACGCCGCACTGTGACGCAGAATTCACGGCTGCCGGGCAGATTGTCGCGCACGCGCCAGCGCATGTTGTTAACAGCGGCAGTGGCTACGACGTAGTCGGCCGGGTCGAGCGCATCGACATAGCCACCGTTGGTCACGGCGGGAACACCGTCGAGTTGTCGGCCCGTGAGCCACTCGTACAGAAAGCCGGCGCGTCGGGCATACTGCCCAGTGCGCTCGGCGAGAACCCAGTCACGGATTTCCGACTCGGGAATGACACTGAACAGCCGGGCTAGCTGCTCCAGAAAAACACCCTCATGCTTGAGCGCGAAGGTCAGATGGGCAGACAGCGTTTCCGCCGGCCTCATCGCTGCGGTATATGTTTCCCTGACAGTACCGTTATGGCGCGTAGTGCGCCGCGTTGCACCGATTTCGCTCTCAAGCGGTTGCGGCTGTACTGAGCGCGCGGTGTATCGCTCAGCAAGCCAACGGTATCCGATCCAGTCTTCCGCCATCGATAGAGCCCCATTAATTTCGATAATTGGCGAATAATTTCGTTAAGAATAGCGCACCTTTCGATAAAAACGTTAAAAACCGCGACTCGAGCCCGCTGGAATCCAGGCAAAAAAGCACCCCAAGCGCAGGACCGAGGTCCAACGGTTGGGGTGTAGCTCACGGCAGACACTGGATTTTCCTCGCCCACCATCCGGTGAGCGCTCGACATCAAACTCGCGCAAACATCGGCGCACTCGTCGCGTGATTCGCCTCTGCGAGCGGCGGGCGCATCTGCATGAGCTGCGCAGCCACGGCTACCGCAATCGACGAAGGCGCCTTGTCGACGATGCCCGTCACGCCGATCGGGCAAGTCATCTCGCTCATGCGTTCGGCCGCCACGCCGCGCTCGATGAGACGCCGCTCGAACTTCACGCGCTTGGTCTTCGAGCCGATCAGCCCGAACCACGCGAAATCGCGCCGCTGCATGATGCGCAACGAGAGCTCGAAATCGAGCGCGTGATTGTGCGTCATCACGATGAAGTACGCGCCCGGCGGCGCCTCGTCGACGATCGCGGCGGGCGTGTCGGTCGCTTCGATCTGCACGTTCGGCGGCACTTCGTCGGGGAACAGCTCGTCGCGCTCGTCCACCCACTGCACGAGGCACGGCAGCATGCCGAGCAGCGTCACGAGCGCGTGGCCCACGTGACCCGCGCCGAACAGCACGACGTGCATCGGCCCGTAGTGCGGCACCGGCGTGCCGCGCCGTCCGATCACGACGCGCCCCATGGCGTCGATCCGTTCGCAATGCCTTGCGCGTTGATTCGCACCGCTGATCATCTCACGAGACTCCTTCGAAGCTGCACGCTCAATCATGTTCAGGCACGCGCCATCGTCCGCACCGCACGCACGGCCTTCAGGATTTCCTCGGCGGTCGCGGGCGCATTCATCGGCGGATTGAAGCGATAGTCGGCCACGCTCGCCACGGCGTCGCGCAACGCGAAGAACACCGAGAACGGCAAGAGCAGCGGCGGCTCGCCCACGGCCTTCGAGCGATGAATGCTGTCCTCCGCGTTGCTGTTCTTGAACAGTTTCACGTTGAACTCGATGGGCGTGTCGTTCACGGTCGGAATCTTGTAGGTGGACGGTGCGTGCGTCATGAGCTTGCCGTCGGGCTTCCACCAGAGTTCTTCGGTCGTGAGCCAGCCCATGCCCTGGATGAAGCCGCCTTCCACCTGCCCCACGTCGAGCGCCGGATTGAGCGAGTCGCCCGCGTCGTACAGCGCGTCGGCGCGCAGCACGCGCATCTCGCCCGTGAGCGTGTCGATCACGACCTCGGAAACCGCCGCGCCATATGCGTAATAGTAGAACGGCCGGCCGCGCAGCGTCTTCTGATCCCAGTACAGCTTGGGCGTCGCGTAAAAGCCGTCCGACCACAGTTGCACGCGCGCGAGATAGGCCTTCGCGATGAGCGCCTCGAACGGCACGATCTCGTCGCCGACGATCACGCAGTCGTTGGCGAAGCGCACGTCGGCTGCGTTGACGCGCCCCTCGCCCCACGTGGTGGCCGCGAGCGCGGCAAGACGCTCGCGCAACTGGCGCGCCGCGTCCTGCGCGGCCTTGCCGTTGAGGTCGCTGCCCGTCGAAGCGGCGGTGGCCGAGGTGTTGGCCACCTTGCTGGTGTCGGTGGCGGTCACGCGCACGCGGCCGAACTCGATACCGAGCTCGTGCGCCACGACCTGCGCGACCTTGGTGTTCAGGCCCTGGCCCATCTCCGTGCCGCCGTGGTTCACGAGCACGGAACCGTCGGTATAGATGTGGACGAGCGCGCCCGCCTGGTTGAAGTGCGTGACGTTGAACGCGATGCCGAATTTCACCGGCGTGAGCGCGATGCCCTTCTTGAGCACCGCGTTGTTCGCGTTGAATTCGCGGATCGCGGCGCGGCGCGCGCGATAGCCGCTCGTCTG
>DATEJU010000411.1:0-2192 GCA_035277805.1 Paraburkholderia sp.
ATTCTAAGGAGAACCCATCATGAACAAGCATTCGACCCCAGCCAATGAGCCGATCTTGCCGTCCGGCCGCTCGTTGTCGTCCGGTCATTCGCCTGCCATGGTGCGCGTCCTCACCTCCGCCGATCGCGAGCGCCTGCTCACCCACTTTCTCGCGCTCGACACCGAGGACCGCCTCCTGCGTTTCGGCCAGGCCGCACCGGACCACGTGATCGAGAACTACGTCCGCTCGATGGACTTCACGCGCGACACCGTATTTGGCGTGTTCGACCATCAGTTGCAGCTCGTGGGCGTCGGCCATCTGGCCTATCTGCCGGCCGACGGCAACGGCCGCACCGCCGAATTCGGCGTCTCCGTGCTCGAAAGCGCACGCGGTCAGGGCATCGGCACGAAGCTGTTCGAGCGTGCCGCCATCCGCAGCCGCAACACGCATGTCACCACGCTCTACATGCACTGCCTCTCGCGCAATTCCACGATGATGCACATCGCAAAGAAGTCGGGCATGAAGATCGAGTACGCCTACGGCGAAGCCGACGCGTATCTCTCGCTCGAACCCGCCGACCAGAGCAGCATCATCGCGGAGATGCTCCAGGAGCAAGCCGCGGTGTTCGACTACGCGCTCAAGCGTCAGGCGCGCCAGGCGTCCAGGCTCATGGCGACAATTCTCCCGCACGCGGTTGCGGCATGACTCCTGCCCCATTGGGTGAAGTAAATCGAAAAAAAAGCGGCTTCGGCCGCTTTTTTCACATCTGGACAGCGCTGCGGTCGCCCGTCGGATCACGGTGGGAATCGCAACAGTGGCCGCAAAGCAGGGATCACAAAATAGGCAGCGCCGTCGTCTCCTTGAAGGTCTGGAGCGAAAAGCTCGACCTCACGTCGATCACCGACGGGTGATGCAGCAACTGGTCCTGCACGAAGCGCGAGAAATGCGCCATGTCCTCCACCTGCACGCGCAGCAGGAAATCCATGTCGCCCGTCATCGCGTGGCACGCCACCACTTCCGGCCAGGTCTGCACCGCCGCGCGAAAGAGCTCCGCGTGCGTGACCCCTTCCCGCCCCGCCGCCGTGGGACCGCGCTTTTCCAGCCGCACGTTCACATATGCCAGCAGGTCGAGCCCTAGCTTCTGCGCGTCGAGCAGCGCGACATAGCCGCGTATCACGCCGATCTCCTCGAGCCGCCGGATGCGCCGCAAGCACGGGCTTGGCGAGAGATTCACACGCTCGGCAATTTCCTGATTCGAGAGCCGGCCATTCTCCTGAAGGATCGCCAGAATTCGCCGGTCGATCGCATCCAATTCGATGTTCGCCATTTTCTGCCATCCAATATTTCACTAAAGGCAGTTTATAGCGCAAATGGCCATCCAGGCGACCCAACTCGCAAGCTTTCACCCAATCTGGACAGCTACACTTTGCCGCACGACATCAGCATTCCGCGATCGACCGCAAAGCATGGGACCGGAGTAAGCGCTCTGCACTAACTCCGGTCGACACAGGAGACAATCATGCGCGTATCCACCTGGGAGAACCCCGTCGGCACCGACGGCTTCGAGTTCATCGAATACACCGCGCCGGACCCGAAGGCACTCGGCAAGCTGTTCGAGAGCATGGGCTTCACCGCCGTGGCGCGTCATCGTCATAAGGACGTGACGCTCTATCGTCAGGGCGACATCAACTTCATCGTCAACGGCGAGCCGGATTCGTTCGCACAGCGTTTCGCACGCTTGCACGGCCCGTCGATCTGCGCGATCGCATTCCGCGTGCAGGACGCCGCCAAGGCCTATAAGCACGCGCTCGAACTGGGCGCATGGGGCTTCGACAACAAGACCGGCCCGATGGAGCTGAACATCCCGGCCATCAAGGGCATTGGCGATTCGCTCATCTATTTCGTCGACCGCTGGCGCGGCAAGAACGGCGCGGCACCGGGCAGCATCGGCGACATCAGCATTTATGACGTCGACTTCGAGCCGATTCCAGGCGCCGATCAGAACCCGGTCGGCCACGGCCTCACCTACATCGACCACCTCACGCACAACGTGCACCGCGGCCGCATGAATGAATGGGCGGAGTTCTACGAACGCCTCTTCAACTTCCGCGAAATCCGCTACTTCGACATCGAAGGCAAGGTGACGGGCGTGAAGTCGAAGGCGATGACTTCGCCCTGCGGCAAGATCCGCATTCCGATCAACGAGGAAGGC
>DATEJU010000412.1:0-8738 GCA_035277805.1 Paraburkholderia sp.
TGGCGCGCCTGGGCGCCGCGGGCGCGCCGAAGGAGGGGCACCGCGCGGCGCGCGCCGCGCGGGTCCACCGAGGTCCATTCAGGTCAGCGGCAGGTCGACGTACTTGCGAAAGCCCTGACGTTGCGCGAGGCGCTGATACCAGCGTTCGAGGTTCGGCAACGCGGGCCGCTCGATGCCTTCGAGCCCGAACCAGCGCCGCGCGAACGCGCCCAGCACGATATCGGCGAGCGAGAAGCGTTCGTTTTCGAGGAAGAAGCGGCCTTGCAGATGGTGATCGAGCAGCGTCCACAGCGCGGCCACGCTTTGCACATCGGCTTCGATCTTCACGGGGTCGCGCTTCTCGGCCGGCGTGCGCACGAGCGCGAGAAAGAGCGGCCGCTCGGCGGGTGCGAGCGTGCCGATCGACCAGTCGAGCCAGCGCTCGATCGAGGCGCGCACCTTCGGGTCGGCCGGGTAGAGCAGGCTCGAGGGGCCGTACTCCATGGCCAGATAACGCAGGATCGCGTTCGACTCCCACAGCACGAAATTACCGTCCACGAGGGTCGGAATCTTGCCGTTCGGATTCATCGCGAGGAAGGACGGCTCGTCGAGGCGGCCGAACGGGCCGCCCGCGTCGATACGCTCGAACGGCAGCACGAGTTCGTCGCAACACCACAGCACTTTCTGGACGTTCACCGAGTTGGCGCGTCCCCAGATTTTGATCATCCGGTACTCTCTCCTATGCAGCGAAAAATGGGCGCGCGATGCGTCGGGTGAACTGGCGCAGGCGGCCGCGCGGCGCGGCCCCTCCGATGGGGGCCAGGACCGCAACGATACACGATTCGCGCGGGATTTTTGTTTCGCGACGATCCGCTGCAGATACGTAGAATAGCCGCTGCACGACCTGGCATAACGTGACACAACTCCGCTGAACCCAGCACCTCGCGACGAGGACCGCTCATGGCCCGCATTGTCCCCGACGACTGGCAGCATCTGGAAGCGACCGGCGCCGCCGCGCGCGAACGCGAAACGCTCGCGCTCCTCGAGCGCGGCTTGCCTGCCGGCTACACCGTCTATCACGGCGTGCACTGGACGCGCCTCACGGAGGGATTCTCCGTGTTCGGCGAGGCGGACTTCGTGATCGTGAGCCCGTCCGGGCGCGCGCTCATCGTCGAGCAGAAGACCGGTTTTCTGCGCGAAACGAAAAACGGCCTTGTGAAGGCGTACTTGCAGACCGAGCGCAATGTCGCGGTCGGGCTCGCGCGTACGGTGGAAGCGTTGCACCGGCGCTTCGCGGCCGCGTTCGGCGTGGGCCACTACGGTCTCGAAGCGCTCTTTTACTGTCCCGACCACGTGGTGCGCGAGCCGGCGATCGCGGGCGTGCAGCCCTCGCGCATCGTCGATGCCACGCGCAAGTCGCGACTCGCGGCCATCGTGCGCGAGGCGTTGCCCGCCGACGAGCCGCGCCTGCCGTGCGCCGCGAAGATCCATCATTTTCTCGCCGATGAACTCTCGCTCACCCCCGACGCCAGTGCGCTGGTGGGCGCGGCGGGCACGCTCGTCACGCGTCTTGCGGGCGGGCTCGCCAGCTGGGCGCGGCGCCTCGAATTCGAGCCGTTTCGTCTGCGCGTGATCGGCACGGCGGGCTCGGGCAAGACTCAGCTCGCGCTGCAGGTGATGAACGATGCACTCGCGCGCGGCGCGCGCACGCTCTATGTGTGCTTCAACCGGCCGCTCGCGGATCACATCGCGAAGGTCGCGCCGCCCGAGGCGAAAGTGGCCAACTACCATCAGCTATGCGATTGGGTCTCGCGCGACGGCGGCCACGTGCCCGATTTCGAGGGCACGAATGTCTTCGAAGATCTGGAGCGGCGTTTCGCGCAGACGCCCATCGACGCGCGCTGGCAGTTCGACGTGGTGATCGTCGACGAAGGGCAGGATTTCCAGCCGGCGTGGGTCGATGCGCTCACGCGGCTGCTGCGGCCGGGCGCGGCGTGGTGGTGGCTCGAAGACCCGTTGCAGAACCTCTATATGCGCGAGCCCGTGGCCTTGCCCGGCTGGACCGTGCTGCGCGAGACCACCAACTACCGCAGCCCGCGCGACATCCTCGCGTTCTTGCGCGAGGCGGCGGGCGAGGCCGTGCCGGCGCTCGCCCGGCATGCCGCGGGCAGTCCGTTCGACGGTTCGGAGGTCACGCTCGCCGTCTGGGACGAGCGCGCCGAAATGGGCGTGGGGGGAGCGGGCGGCAGGTCAGTGGAAGGCGCGCAAGAGCCCGCCGTGGTCGCGGCGACCAAGCGCGCGATCACTCAGGCGCTCTCGCTCGGCTTTCGCAAGCAGGACATCGTGGTGCTGTCGTTCCGGGGCCGCGAGCACTCGCACTTCACGACGCTGGACCATCTGGGACCGCATCGGCTGCGCAGTTTCACGGGGCAATACGACCTGTTCGGCAATCCGCAGTATCGCGACGGCGACGTGCTGCTCGACTCGATCTATCGCTTCAAGGGGCAGTCGGCGCCCTGCGTGATCCTCACGGACGTCGACTTCGAGACGCTCGACGAGCGCACCGCGCGCAAGCTCTTCGTGGGCGCGACGCGGGCGACCATGAAGCTGATCGTGGTGGCGTCGGCGCGTGCTGTGCGGGCGATGGGGCGCGATCCGGCGGCGGCCGGCGAGAGCGTTGTGTCGGGCGTGAGACGCGAGGCGCAGCCGCGATAGCGGTGCGCGTCAGCCCCAGGCCGACGCGCCGATCAGCGTGCCCGCGCGCGCCTGGGCATTCCACCAGATCACGCGCAACAGCGGCGCGAGCCGCGCGATGTAGATGGCCTGCACCGGGTCGCTCTCGATGAAATGCGTCACGCCGCAGCGCACTGCCGCGGCGGCCTTGTGAGCGGCGGCGCCCGAAGTCGTGTCGTCGTGCTCGCCCGGCGCGCGCATCATCAGCTCCAGATGTCCGAAGCCGTGCCGGTCGAGCCAGGCTTGAGTCCGCTCGCGGTCGATTTCCGGGCGGCCGGTGATGATCGCGCGCGCGTGCTTCAGGTCGATGTCGGGAATGCGCTCGAGCGGCAGTAGCGCATCGCGTTCGGCGAGCGCCGCTTCGAGATCCTCGTCGTAGCGCGAGAGCGGAATGTCGGGCAGGAGAATGCCGTCGAGGTCGATCGCGTAGACCGCGTAGTCGTGATCGTCGGCCATGCCCGTGCCTTCGCGCGCACCCTCGCGCGACCAGTCGGCGCGATAGCGGTCGGTGTAGGCCTGACGCTCCCATGGGAACAACGCGAAATAGCCGCTCGCGTCGATCGAATAGTCGGGCTGCAGGCGGCTCAGGTCGTCATAGGCGCCCGTGAGCGTGCGCACGATGAGGCCGTGCTCGCGCAGGAATGCGATGCAGTCGACGAGCGTATGGCCGCGTCCGGCAATGTCCTCGCATACCAGCACCTTCGAGCCCGGCTCGGGCATGGGCAGCGTGGAGTCCCAGCGCACTTCGCGCGTTTCGCGCGAATAGCGCAGGAACGCGACGTTCGCGCCGGTCGCGTGCGAGACCATCAGCGCGAGCGGCGCACCGCCGCGCAGGATGCCGACGACCGCAGCGAAATCCTCTTCGATCAACAACGGCTGCAGCGATTCGACCCAATGGTCGAGCTGTTCGTAGGTGAGCGGAACGACGGGCTTGTTCATGGGGCGGGAATAACGGTGCGATGACGGTCTGTTGCGCCACGCCGCCGAGTGCTGCCGATGCGTGCGTAAGCGAACGAGACATCTATTGTCGGATTAATGTTTGACGATATTATGCCTATGCTTGCCGGCTCATGCAGACCGGCACGGTGCGGGTCGAGCAAAGGGCCATATCGTACGCTTGCGCACAGGGCTGCGCGCAGCGCTGCGGCATGGCCACACAATGAATTTTGCGCGAGGGGAGCGAGAGCAATGCAGGATCCTGTTGTCCGGCAAGATGGGCGGCACGAAGGCCGGCCCGCATGCCGCGAGCGCCGGCGCTTCACGGCTGCGCTCGCGGGGCTGCTGGCAGTGGCGGCCGTGCCGGTGCCTCAGCCCGCCCTGGCCGCTTCGGACGGCTCGCTCCAGCTCGACGTGAACGGCGCAGTGCACGTGACCAATAACGCCGCGCACACGGCGTATCACTTCAGCAAGGCGGCGCTGCTCGAACTGCCGGCGCATTCGATCGTGACGTCCACCACCTGGACGCCGCGCTCCACCTTCACGGGGCCGCTGCTCTCGGACGTGCTCAGGACCGTGGGCGCTTACGGCAGCCAGATCGAAATCCACACCATCGACGACTACACCTGCACCGTGCCGGTTTCCGACGCGGCGCGCTACGGCGCGGTGCTGGCCTACGAGATGAACGGCAAGCGCCTGAAAGTGAGCAATTTCGGCCCGCTATTCCTGATCTATCCGCGCGACCAGTTCCCGATGGAGCTCGACGGCGCGGCGGGCGACACCAAGTTCGCCTGGCAGATCGTTTCGATGACCATCAAGCAGTGAGAAGGTGATGCGACGTCCGCTGCGGCGCCTGCTGCATGTGTTGATCTGGGTAGCCGCGCTGGCGCCGCCGGTGGTGGCCGTGGGCTACCTGCTTTACGCGAACCTGCTCAATCCCAACGTGGTGCAGCGTCTGACTGGCAACTACGATGGCCTCTACTGGGACGCCGCGCAGATGCAGATCGCCTACGCGCGCTTCGAGAGCCAGTTGCTGATCTATGCCGACGGTCTCGACCGCGACCTCGACAAGGTGCGCCTGCGCTACGAAGTCCTGCAGTCCAAGCTCAACGTGATGAAGAGCACGACGCATACGCTCGCGGGCAAGCCCGATCTCATGAAGCGCCAGCAGGCCGATCTCGCCGCGATCCATAACACCATCGCGCCGTTCGATGCCGAGATCGCGACGCTCGCCGAGAACCCCGAGCGCGCGGTGCCCATGCTGATGGCGCTCGACACGCAGTGGACCCAGGTGACCGATCTCGCGCTCTCCCGGCGCTTCGCCGACGTGACCGAGCGCGAGGGCATCCGGCGCGACTTCATTGCGAAGCGCCGCGAGTTGTTCGCGGCGGGTCTCGTGCTGCTGATGCTTTCCGCGGCGGCGGCGGTATTGCTCGTGCTGAACGGCTACCGGCGCACGCGCCTCATCCGGCAGCAGCACGCGGCGCTCGAGGCGGAGGCCCAGGCGAGCCGCGCCGCGCGCGAGGCGAGCATGGCCAAGGATGCGTTCCTCGGCATGATCAGCCACGAACTGCGCACGCCGTTGCACGCCATCGTGTCGTCGATCGAGCTGCTCGGCTTCAACGCGCATTCCGAGTCGGACAGCAAGGTGATCCAGCGGCTCGAAACGGCCGCGCGCCAGCTCGAAGCGCAGATGAAGGACCTTACCGACTACGCGCGCCTCGGCGCGGGCAAGCTCGAATTGCGTCAGGAAGCGTTCGCCCCTTGCGAACTGCTGCAATCGATCGTCGACGAACACGAGCAGGCCGCGCGCGCTCGCGGCCTCACGTTCGAGCACGCCTGCCATGGGGCGCATGTGCGGCTCGTGGCCGATCCGCACCGCATCCGCCAGATCGCCAGCAATCTCGTGACCAATGCGATCCGCTACACCGAGTTCGGCTCGGTGCGCATCGAGTTCGCGTGGGGTGCCGCGGCGCAAGTCGGCGCGCCGCTCGCGCAAACGTTGGCGATCATCGTGAGCGACACCGGGCCGGGCGTGCCCGCCGCGCAGATCCCGCTCATTTTCAAGGAGTTCACGCAGCTCGACACTTCGCGTTCGCGCCGCTACGAGGGCGCCGGCATGGGGCTCGCGATCGTGCGCGGGCTCGTCGATCTGTTCGGCGGCACGATCGAAACCGACAGCCGCGTGGGCCGGGGCACGACCTTCACGGTGACGATTCCCGTCATGACGGTCGTGGCGCCGGTCGCCGAGGTGCGCGCGCCGATCGCCCACGACGAGGCGCTGCAGCAGCAGGTGCTGGTGGTCGACGACAACCCGCTGGTGCGCGACTCGCTCTGCGAAATGGTCGCGCATATGGGCTACGCGGCGCTCGCCGCCGCCGACGCGGACAGCGCGCTGGCCCGCCTCGACGAGACGCAGTGCGATGTCGTGCTGCTCGACCTGCATATGCCGGGCCGCGACGGCTACGCGTTCGTGGCGGGGCTGGAGGCGCGCGAGGGCGCGGGGATCGGCGAGCGTCCACGCGTGATCGCCGTGAGCGCTGACGTGGCCGCGCTCGCGGCCGCCGCGGCCGACAGCGAGAATCCGTTCTTCGACTTGCTGCCCAAGCCTGTGCACTACGAGGTGCTGCGCGCGTCGCTGCTGCGCGCGCTCGATGTGCCGCACGCGCCGCCAACGCAGGACGCGTCCGGGCAGGCGCGCGAGAAGCTTGGGACCTGAGCGGCCAGAAACGGTCTGAGGAAAGGGGGCGTTACCGGCGGCGCACCCTCGGGCGCGCCGGACTGGCCGTGCCTGGCAATGCCAGGCACGGCCAGGCATTGCCTGGTTGTGCGCGGCTGGCGTCAGCCGCGATTGAGGCGCTTGGACAGATCGGCGACGAGGATCGCCATGCGCGCGGGTTTTTCGTAGCACGCCACGTTGTAGTGGCGCACCACCTGGCTGATCTCCGACTCGCTCGCCTTGCCCGTCAGCAGCTCGCCCGTGAGCACGAAGATGGGCGCGTCGGGGTTCTCGGAAGCGCGCACCTTGCGGATCGCCTCGGCGGAAGTCTGGGTGCCGAACAGCCAGTCGATCACCACGCCGTCGAACACGTTGTTCTCCAGCGCCTGGTTGAACGCGGCGAGGCCATAGAGCGCGTGCGCCGCGTAGCCGCAGTGCTCGAGATAGTCGCGCAGGTTGTCGGCGGAAGCCTGGTCGTCGTCCACCACGGCGATGAGCGGCTTGTCCGACTCGGCGCGGCGCGGGTAGATCTCGATCTTGTGAACTTCATGCGCGTTGTGGTAGAGCGCGCCGTCGGGACGCACCACGCGCCACTGGCCCTGCTTCTCGTAGGCGACGAAGTCGGGGCGGCTGCCAGGCTCCACGGGCGCGCCGATCCAGGCCGTGCAGGCGAGCTCCACGGCGCTCACGCACAAGAGCGCATCTTGCGCGCTCGCGCCCACCATGCCGGGGTCGAGCAACTGCGCGCCGAACAGCTGTCCGGCCGGCTCGCCGAACGCTTCGGCCACTTTCTTGATTTGCGCGAGCGTCCACGGACTGTTGCCGCGCAGCTTGCGGTGTCCCTGCGAAAAGCTCAGGTCGAGGATCCGGCACAGCTCCGTCGTTTGCTGACGTTTGCCGATGCCATGACGGCTCATCAGCTCGCGTACGCGTTCCGCGACCGCGGCCGAGTCGGTTGAATGTTCAACGTTCGACATACTGCAAATGGGGAATGATCGAGAGTCGGTTTTGGGCTAATTATCTCGTGCCGCAGCGCTGCTGCAGGAAGAAATAAATCCGGCAGGCGTGGGCGCACAATATTCTAAACGCATAATTTTACAGTTGCGCAAGCTTTGTTTGACAACATTCGATGATGGCCCGATATCGGGATGCAACGGCCGTTCCCGGGCCGGCGAAAGTGTCAGGGAGCGCGCGCGTGTTCCCGTATTTGCGACAATGCTCGCTTTACGCGAGTTCCCCGCTGCGGGCCGCGGGCCTGTCCATTTGTCGGGACGATGTCGGCAGCGCGCCGGTGCCATGAGGAAAGATTGAGTGCATTCACGAACAAGCCCGCGGAGCAATCAGCGGAAGAGCCGGCGGAAAAGCCCGTGGGCGAGCCGGTAACCGGTGGCGGGCGCGACGCGTTCGCGCACGAAATCCGCCATCGCGGCGTGCCGTACTACAGCCAATGGGGGAGCCCGGACTGGGTGGCGCGTATCGTCGAAGCGGCCGCGGACCCTTGCGACGACCCGGGCTGGCGCGCGAGCGGCTTCGCATTGCCTGGCGACTACCGCTTCTGGGCGAAGCGGCTGTGCGGGCTGACCTGCTTCGAATCGGCGCTCGACTACTGGGGCATCGCCCATGCGCCGCGCGCCGGACTGCTCGAAGATGCGCTGCGCCACGGCGTCTACCGCATGCGCGAGGACGGCGGTGTGGACGGGCTGATCTACCGGCCGTTCGCGGCATGGGCCGAGGCGGCGTTCGGCGTGCGCGTGGAGGTGATGACCGACGAGGACATCGAGACGAGCGCCGCGCGCCTGAATGCTGACACGCTCGCGATCGTCTCCGTGAGCCCGGAGATCCGCTATCCCGAGCGGGCGAACGCGCATCAGGGCGGCCATCTGATCCTGCTGCACGGGCGTAGCAATGGCGGCGTGTGGTTCCACAATCCGTCGGGCGTCGCGCCGTATCAGGCCGATGCGTGGCTGCCCTATGAAACCGTCGCGCGCTTTCATGCGCGGCGGGGGATGGCGCTGACGCGGGTGGCGTGAGCGCCGCGCGCTTGAGCTCGCCTGCCTGAAGGCGGGCGGGTACGACGCACGGCGGGCAACGCGTCGCCCGCCGTGCCGCCGTCCACATCGAGCCGACCGATCAAGCCGGCTGCAACCCTCCCAGCAACTGCCGCACGCGAGACAGATCGCGATTGATCGTGCCCGCGTCCTCGAACAGTGCCGCGAGCCAGTCGACGAACACGCGCACGCGCGGCGAGACCTGGCGCGACTTCACGAACGCGACCGAGACCGGCGTGGGCAGCGGCTTCCATTGCGGCAGCACTTCGACGAGCGCGCCGCCGTCGAGATAGGGCTGCGCCGCGAGCAGCGGCGGCTGCACG
>DATEJU010000413.1:0-11663 GCA_035277805.1 Paraburkholderia sp.
TGTCTTCCAAATACGGGCAAAACGAACTGCCGGTTCGACATGGCGAATCTTGATGTGGCCCTCGTCAAAAGTGAGGCGCTCTGCCTTGTCTGATAAGGAAAGTCGAAACTCCGTGTGCGTTTTTCTCTTCAATTGGTCCAATAAACGCCGAAAAATCGAAACTCAATCGATTGAGCATGATGCACTCAAGGAGCTGGAAGCCTTGTGAAATAAGGATGTCGAAGTCGCGACTTATTTGTGCATCGACACGACTGCGGGTCTTGCGTCAACGCGTCGAAGCATTGTCGATACCGCTGCCGGCAAGTCTCCCACCCGAACATGTCGATGGCCTGCCGGCGCCTGGCCGCCACCGCCTCCGCCGCCGAGAAGCGCGGCCAGTTTGCCGTGACGAAACAGACCACTTCCGGCAGGTCCTCTTCGCGCTCGAACAGCAGCACATTGTCGAACTGTTCCGCAACCCAGCGCATGAACGGGATGGAGCGGCCGATCACCACCGGCACACGCCCGATCGCCTCGAAGAACGCGCCGCTCACCAGCATCGAATCGGCCACGTGCGGCAGGATCAGAACGCCGGCGGCGCCGATTCGCTCGTCGAATTCGGCATCGCTCAGAAAGCGGGCGTCGAGCGTGACGCACGACGAGAGGTGCCGTTCGCTCAGGATCGCGCGCAGCGCCTCGACATAGGCCGCCTGAGCGCGCCCGGCAATCAGCAGCGTATGGCCGGCCGGCCAGGCGGCGAGCACCTCGGCAATGCCCTTGTAGGGCTCGACGGTGCCGAGAATCGCAAACGACGGCACGCGCGTGCCGCCGCGCGCGGCCTGAACTGTGCGGCCCGGCACGTCCCAATAGAGCGGATGCGGCAGATAGCGCGCACGAAAATGCCCGGCGTAGTGGGGATCGTGCACGATGCGGACATCGGCGAGCCAGCGCACGAGCGACATCAAGGCGACGGAGAGCACGCGCACCGCGCCGCGCGCATTGTGAACCGCGTGGTCGTGCACGAAGCACACGACCCGGGCGCGGCCGAGCGCCATCAATGCGCAATAGAGCAGCACCACCGGCAAGCCGCGCGGCCGCGGCACGACCCCTCGCCCCGTGTCGATGAAGGCGCGCAGTTCGATCCAGTGCAGCATCAGCACCGTCGAGCGTCTGAACAGATCGGCGAATCCGCCGCGCAGCAGGTACCGCAACGACAGCGGCCGAACGTCGTAGCCGATGTCGCGCAGCAGTTGCTTCTGCAAATCGATGTAGGGGTTCGTCGTATTGGTGAACGGCGAGAGCAGCACGCGCGGCACCCGCCGGCGCGTTCGGCGCGCCTCGCGCGCTGTGGCCGGCGTGCTCATTGCGCCGTGGCGGCCGGGGTGGCTGCCGCGGCCAGCACGATGTCGATGATGCGGTCCTGCACCTCGCGCTCCAGCATGGGGAAGACGGGCAGACACAGCACCTGCTGCGCAATCGTCTGCGCCACCGGCAGATTTCCGGAGGCCGCCGAAGCGAGGCCGCTATACGCCGGGAATTCGCTGATGAGCGGGTAGAAGTAGCGCCGCACGGCGATCTGGCGCGCACGCAGTTCCGCGTAGAGCGCATCGCGGCTGAGCGGAAAATCCGGCGTCACGAGCACCGGGAAATACGCATAATTAGGTATGCTTCCTGAGCCGATCCGATGCAGGCGCAGCCCTTTCACTTGACCGAGGCGCTCGCGATAATGCGCGTCGATTCGCGCGCGCGCCGCGTGGGTCCAGCTCACATGCTGCAACTGCACGAGACCGAACGCCGCTTGAACCTCGTTCATCTTGCCGTTGATGCCGTGACCGACCACGGTCACCTCGTCCTGAATGCCGAAGTTCTTGAGGCGGTCGATGCGCCGCTTCATCTGCGCATCGCGGCAGACAATCGCGCCGCCTTCGAAGGTGTGGAAGATCTTGGTGCCATGAAAGCTCAGCACGGACATGTCGCCGAAGCTCAGGACCGGGCGGCCGTTGTGGCGCACGCCAAACGCGTGCGCGGCGTCGTAGATCACCTTCAATCCGTGGCGATTCGCGATGCGCTCGATCGCCTCGACCTCGCAGGGGTTGCCGTAGACGTGCACCGGCATGATGGCGCGCGTCGCGGGCGTAATGGCCGCTTCGATACACGCCGGGTCGAGATTCATGCTCACGGGGTCGATGTCGGCGAAAACCGGCTTGATGCCGTTCCAGTGGATCGCGTGCGTCGTCGCGACGAAGGAGAACGGCGTGGTGATGACTTCGCCGGTGATCTCCAGGGCCTGCAGGGCGGTGATCAGCGCGAGCGTGCCGTTCGAGAACAGACTGATATGCTCCACGCCGAGGTGCTCGCACAGCGCCTGTTCCAGTTGATGATGGAGCGGTCCGTCGTTCGTCACCCAGCGGTTCGACCAGATCTGCTCCAGGTAGGGCAGGAATTCCCCGAGGGGCGGCAAAAAGGGTTGGGTGACCGGCACTACTGCGGCTTTCGTGTCGTTCATCATGATGTTGGTTCCCGTGAGCGTGTCCATCGATCATTTCCGGATCGAATGGCTTTTTCTTTAAATTGATAAGGATGACGAATTGATTGGTCGGGTGAATGGCATTGAATGAGCAAACCACCGCGGGATCAGGAGCGATGGGTCTGGGTGCCCCGCGCGAGCGGATTGGCGAGATAGCGAATGGCGTGATCGCTGATGCTGCGCAGCGGCAGCAGGCAGAGCATCGTCAATGCGACCGCCGCGAACTTCTTGCGGGTCGTCCAGAACGGATTGGAGAGGATCGAGCGAAAATAGCGCCGCGAGTCGAAAACGACCCAATGCCAGCGCCGCCACAACGGTGCGTCGTACACCCGCAGGCACAGATGCGCTTTCTCGTACGAGAAGTCCATGGCTTGCTCGGGCAACTGCTCGCCGAGGCGCTCGCGCGCGAGCTCGCGCAGCGCGCCCCAGAGGCGCGGAAAGTCTTGCACGACTTCGCTAACGTCCTGGCTATTCGCAATCGAGAGCGCAGCGCGCTGCATGGCAGCCGCTCCGCTTTCGCTGGCCGCGCGATGCACGCGATAGCCGCCTAGTGGCGTCTCGATGACGCCCACCTGCCCCACCAGGGCCACGCCGTAAATGGCAAAGAAGTCGGCGGCAACGCCGCGGCGCATGGTTTTAGGCAACGGCAAAACGCGTTTGAGCGCGCTGACGCGATATGCGTTGCCAGACGCCGGCGGCGACGGATAGAGCCAGCCATTGCGAAGCAATCCTGCGCATTCGGCGGGCGGTTGCGAATGCGGCACGCAAACGCCGATGGATCGGCTTTCACCGTCGATCACGTCCAGCGTGAATTGCACTTTTGCATAGCCGCCGCGCTCGAACGTGTCGAGAACGCGGGCAACCGCGCCTTCGTACAGGACATCGTCGGAGTCGAGATACAGGATGTACTCGGTATCGACCAGTTCCAGGCCGAGGTTGTACGAACTCGCCTGGCCGCCATTGGCCTTCAGGACCGGTGTTACGCGCGTGCCGTAGCTCGCGATGATGGCGCGCGAATCGTCGGTCGAGCCGTCGTCGATCACGACGACCTGCGTGCGATGCGGTTCCTGCGCGAGTGCAGAATCGATCGCTTCGCGCAACAACCGCTCGTAGTTGTAGCTGCATATGACGATCGTGATGTCCTTCACCGCTTTACCCCCGTAGTCAGCGAGCGCGTGCTCGCGCAGCGCTGCGTGCGCTGCTTTGAGCGCTTGTCTGATACGTTTCGGCTGGCGCGGTCTCGCGCAGCGTTGCTGCTCGCACCCGTCCGCCCGGATCCATTCGCTTGTTTGCCGCCTGTTGCGCTGCTCATCGTTGGCAACCAAATACTTACATTTGCTCTCATGCCGATAGCAAAATGAAAGTAATTGGTAATCTTATAGCTCACGGGCGATAACGGGCGCCATCGCTATTGATGCCGATATGTGCGGTGTTCAACACAACGGACGCAGACGCACGGGAGCGCCGTTCAGGCATCTCATCTTCGTCGCGTTCGATAAGGTGAGGAATTCCAGGAGATGGCGCGATCCGATTCGCGGTGCCGTCGTGCGTGTTCATGCACACGTGCTCGCGCTGCTCGGGCGCAGCAGGCATGTGTCTCCCGCAAACACTCACCTTTGCGCTTTACCTGACGGTCTTGCCATAATCGCGTCAGGAGCGCGCCACACCCGCGCCATAAGATACGGAGCTTCGTGCCAGAACCGGTCCTCGAGCCGATTGATATGACAAACGGAGCCTGACTGCACGCGCAGCATGCCCAAAGGTGAACAATGAAGAAGTGGATTACGACACTGATCGCAGCGAGTGCCTTGAGCGCATTGGGCGCCCCGGCATCGAGCATGGCCGCCGACGAGCCCGCGTGGCTGCCGGCCACCGCCGCCACGCGATTCCAGAGCGCGAGCGCGATTGTCGAAGGTGCGAGCGGTGCGAACGTCAAGTCGACGCTTTATGTCTTCATGGACCCCAACTGTATTTTCTGCCACCTGGTGTGGAAAGCGCTGCAACCGTATGAGGCGGTCGGGCTCCAGGTCCACTGGATTCCTATGGGTTTTCTCAAGCCCGATTCGGCGGGCAAGGCAGCGGCCCTGCTGCAGTCGAAGAACAGTGCGGCACTCCTGAGGGACCTGGAAACGCATTACTCCGAGAAGGACGAGTCGGGCGGCATCGCGCCGCTCGCGAGCATCCCGCCGGCCGCGCGGGCGCAGCTCGACAGCAACATGAAGCTGTTCCAGGCGCTGGGTTTTCAGGGCACGCCCACGATCATTTATCAGGGTTCGGGCGGCCGCTGGGCCGATGTCGACGGCTTGCCCAAACTCAGCCTGCTGCCAGGCATGCTCAATTTGCCCGAGCAGCCGATCAAGGATCTTGAATTGCAGCGTTATCGTTGAGTGTGTCGTTCCGCGCATTGCAGCGCTGAGGTGAGCTGTTCCAGGAGAGCAGGCTCATGGTGAGGCGTATAACGCGCGGCATTCTCACCGGCGCGGCAATGGTGAGGAATTCCAGGAGTCGGGCGGCCCCCGAAAAACCTCACCTTTGTTCGGCGCAGCGCGCCGCAAACGCGTACTAGAACTTGTAGTCGGGATTCTTCGGATCGAAGGCTTCGGCGTCGAAGCTCTTTGGCGTGATGCTTTCGATCACGATCTTTTCGAAGATCTGGCCGTCGTTGTCGTAAGCTTCGACGGTGCGGAAATACGGGTGGCGCAGGTCGAGTCCGAGCGTCTGCTTCTTCGCATAGAACTGCGGCTTGCCGGCCGGCGAGACATAAGTGAGCGCCACCACGCGCACGCCGTCATACGTCTTGACCTCCACTTGCGGCTTGTACGGCGCGCCCACTTCGACATACTTCTTCGCGTCCGTCATGAACTGGCTCACGATGAGCTCCGTGCCGAGGTCCGTGATCTTGTGATTCGACTGCGAGCGTGCGAGCGAGCCGTCGAGCGCCGTCCACATCGGCATCACGCCGAGCAGGCCGCCCAGATGCCCATACATCTGGTCGGTGCGTTTGGAGGCGTCGTAGATCACCTCTTCACCCGAATGTTCGCCGTCGGGCAGCCACTTCGCGTAGATGCGCAGGGGATCGTGATCGAGTTTGACGAGCATGTGCGCGGGCTTGCTGGGCCACTTGCCGTTCAGACGCTCCCAACGCGAGAGCACGAACTCGTACGACGGATACCCCGACGGCCCGAGCTTGATGAGCGCGGGCACGACGAGCGGATCGAACCCCTGGAAAAGCGCCGTGAGCTGCGCGTCGCTCATCTTCACGAGCACACCGCTCTTTTGCGCGCGCTGAAGCCAGCGCACCTGCTGCTCGACGGAAAGCTTGCTCACTTCGGCGGTGGCGTTGCCCGATGGGCTCGCCGCGGCTGGCGTGGCGTCTTGTTGCGCGCCCTGCTGTGGACCCGCGTTGCCCGGCGCGTCGTTTTGCGCGAAGGCCGTTGTGCAAACGAAAGCGAGCGCCGCGCAGACGAGCGGCGCAACGAGGCTTCGCGCGCGCCACGCTGGCGCGCGAGCTGGCTGAATGCCGTGCGGCATCGAATGCAATGGTTCGGTATTCATGGTTCGGCTCCCTGTGGCGCTACTCTCTTGAACGAAGCGTTAGATAGAACGGCAAACGGCGTGGCGAAAAAGTGCGATGGTAACGGCTACGCCGAGCGCTGCTTCTCGATTTTCCCGTCGCACCGCACAGGGTTAGTTTGCATTCCTGTCGAATAGCCCATCTGGCGGCTTGCCTGCGTCGCCGCGTGGCTGCGCAGCGGGGCCGCAGCAGCAGGCGACTGTGCGCCGTCGTGCCGGTCGACGGCGATCGGGGCTTCGCCATTCGCCTGCATTGTTGTGCCCGCGATCGACGCGAGCAGCCAGTCGCAGGTCGTCGCAGGCGCGGTGACCGGCAGCATGTGGCCGCCGTGGATGAGCTTGAGCGTCACGCGCTTCGAGCGGCGGCGCAGCGCATCGCCGTGGCGCATCCAGTCGAGGACGATATCGTCGCGGCCGAACAGCACGTCGACGGGAACCGTCAGGTTTGCATAACGTCGCTCCATCTGTTCGAGATCGTCCGAGTCTTCGATGGCGACGAGATCCATGGATGCGTTGTAGAACCCCTGCGGCCGCACGCTGAGGAGCGCGCCGCCACGCGTGCGGAAATCCGCGGGCACCGCCTCGGGCGCAAATACGGCCTTGAGCGTTGGGGTGCTTGTGGCGAGCCCGAAGGGCGTGGCCAGCGTGCGCGCCATGAAGCGGCGCACGCGTGCCGAGCGCACGACGAGCGCGCGGAAGGCCTTGGGCACGTCGGTCTGCACATGGGTGAGCGGGGCGATGAGCGCGAGCCGCGCGACCGACTCGGGGTGATCGAGTGCGACGGCCAGCGCGATCGCGCCACCGAGCGAATGCCCCACGAGCACGGGCGCCTCGAGGCCGAGCGCGGCGACGAGGCGCGCGACCGTGTTCGCCTGCGTGCGAATGTTGGCGGGAGTGTGCGCGCCGCGCGTGGAGTACCCGGAGCCGGGACGGTCGATGAGAATCACGCGATGCTTGCGCGCGAGCGCTTCGAGCGGCAGGTACGCGAAATTGCGCATTTGCCCGCACAGGCCGTGCACGAAGACGATAGGCGGCCCATCGCCGCCGCCGTTGCCGTACTCGGCGTAATGGATGCGCTCTCCTTCGATATCGATATGGCGGCCGTCCATCGGCACGGCCTGTTCGATGCGGCGCGCCGCGCGCCGCGTGAACGACATGAACGCGATGCAGGCCAGGACTATCACGACGATTCCCGTTACGAGGGGCAAGGCGATGGCGTTCACGCGATCCTCCGCTGGCGAGATTGAAAGAAAATGAAGCATTCGATGTTATTCGTTATCCGTACGACTGCGTGCGCTTCAGGTGCGCTCGGGCAGGCAGCGTTCCGGTACGGCACTGCATGCATCGGTATCGCTCGTGCATGGCGGGTGCGTTGCCGCCGGCTGCGGAGCGTGCCCTGTCAACGCGATGAAGCGTTCGATGCGAGCGGCAATGAGCGGCGCGTCGCACAGGACGGTCCAGTGCGGAGCGTCGATGACCTCGCGCCGGTAGCGGCCCAGCCATTGCGCGACGCCCTCGGACAGCGCCGGCGTCACATAGCGGTCGAAGCGAGGCACGATGAACTGCACGGGCACCTGGGTGCGCCGCTCGCGCGGCCGCCATGCGCGAGCGATGAAATTGGCGCGATAAAGCTGCAGCCCGTTGATGGCGTTGCGCAACTGATCGGGGTCGCGCTTCGCACGCACACCTTCGGTCTTGCGCAGCCACCACGGCCACAGCGCCGCGCCGCCCAAGCGCCACACGAGTTGCGGCACGAGCGGCAGATGGAAGAACGCGATGTACCAGGACTTCAGTGACTGTGCGAGGCTTATGCGCGCGCGAAACACGTGATCGAGGCACGGCCCCGAGATCGACGTATAGGTGGCGATGCGCGCCGCGTTGGCCGGATCGGTAACGGCCTCCCAGCACTGGATCGAGCCCCAGTCGTGCGCGACGAGATGAAACGGCCGCGCGCCGCAGGTGGCATCGGCCACGGCGCACAGATCGCGGGCGAGCTGCGCGAGCCGGTAGTCCGCGCGCCGCCGCGGCGCAGCCGAGGCGCCCATGCCGCGCACGTCATACGCAATCACGCGAAAGCGCTCATCCAGCTCGCGGCGCAGCGCCTCCCACACGCGCGCCGAGTCCGGATAGCCGTGCACGAGGATCAGCGGTGGCGCGTCGGGCGGCCCGCTCGCGTACACGGCGAGGCGCACCCCGTCCGAGATGACGTCGAGCCGTTCGGGTGCCGAAGGCGCATCGTGCTCGCGCGGACCGCCGCGCGGCGCTTCGTTCATGGCGCGCATGATGTGTCAGGCGGCGCGCCGCGTTCCCGCCGGATGCAGCGGCACGCGCCGCGGCGCGGCTTTCGAGGCGTATTGCGCGTTGGTTGCGTCGATCTGCGCAACGAGGCCGTCGATCCGTTCGAGGTGCTTACGATTGTTGTGGTCCCACGGATGGAAGCTCGGCTTGAAAAAGCGCAGCCATTCGAGTGCGATGCTGGGGAACACGCCGTGACGCGGGCCGTAGAGAAACTTGATGAGCTGCCAGCGGCCGCCGAACTTGCCGATGCGTCGCTTGTGCCGGCGCATCAGCGCGAGGTGATAGTCGAATACGATCAGCCAGAACAGCACGGTCGTCGCGAGCATCGTGCCGGTGCGCATCAAATAGCGCTTCGGCCCGGGCTTGATGACGAGATTCCAGACGTCGTATGAAACGGACTTGTGCTCGGTTTCCTCGAGCGCATGCCACAGCCACATCTGCTTGTAGCCGTCCACCGAGCCTTCGATGCGCGTGCCCGTGTCCGCGAGCAGCAGGTCGGCGAGCATGGCGGTGTAGTGCTCGAGCGCCACCGTCTGCGCGAGCTGCAGCGAGGGCGGCAGTACCTTGCGCGCGAGGTTCAGGATGGCCCACAGACGCTTGTCGAGCTTGTGCGCGGGCAAGCCCGCCGCCTGCAGCAGGTCGTTGTATTCGACGTGCTCGCGCGTGTGCATCGCTTCCTGGCCGATGAAGCCCATGACCTGCTTCTTGAGTTCGGGGTCTTCGATGCGGTCGCGGTAATGGCGCACGGCGTCCATGAAGAAGCGCTCGCCGGCCGGAAAGAGCAGCGACAGCGCGTTGAAGAAGTGGGTGACCGGCACGCCCTCGACGTGCCAGTCGCAAGCCCTGTCGGGCGGTAACGCGAAGCGGATGTCGCGCCGGATCGGCATCATGCTGTTTCTCCCTGATTGCTGTTGCCTGCGTTGTTGTTCCTTGCATGCTCGCGTGCGGCGGCGCTGCCGTCGGGCCGTCCATTCGTTGGCCCATTCGCCAACCCGAGGCGCTCGCGCTTGCGCGCCTTCGCGGCCTCGCGCCGCGCGCTCAGCACGACGAGCTTCTGATAGGCCGCGGGCAGCACGCGTGCGAGCCAGTCGGCGGCACGGGCGTCGCGGCCGATCAGCACGCGCCGCGCGTTGCGGCGCACACCGTTGAGAATCGTGCGCGCGGCATCGTCGGCAGTGGTGATGAAGAACTTCTCGAATTCGTCCTTGCCGTGCTGCTCGCTCGCCACCATGAAGCCGACCATGTTCGATGCCACGCGGCTCGACTGCGCGATATTCGTGCGGATGCCGCCCGGATGCACGCAGGTGGCGGAGACGCCGCACTTCATCATGTCGAGTTCCTGGCGCAGCGATTCGGTGAAGCCGCGCACCGCGTACTTGGTTGCGTTGTAGCCGCTCATGCCGGGCTGCGCGAACAGGCCGAACACGCTCGACGTGTTGACGATATGCCCGTCGCCCGACGCCTTCAGATACGGCAGGAAGGCCTTGGTGCCGTGCACGACGCCCCAGAAGTTGATGTTCACGATCCATTCGAGGTCGCTGTACGACATGCCGTCGATCGTGCTGGAAAGCGCGACGCCTGCGTTGTTGAACACCAGATTCACGCGGCCGTGTGCGAGCGCGGTTTCATCGGCCCACGCGAACACGGCTTCGCGCTCGCCCACGTCGAGCACGCGCGTCGTCACACGCACCCCGGGGGCGAGCGCGCGCGCGATGCGCTCGGTCTCGGCGAGACCAAGCGCGTTCTTGTCGGCGAGCGCGAGATGGCAGCCGGCGCCGGCGAGCTGCACGGCGAGCGAGCGGCCCATGCCGGAGCCCGCGCCGGTGATCGCGGCGACCTTGTTGTCGAAGTGCTTCATGAGCGTTGTGTCTCCCTGACGATGCGTGGCGTTGCGCTTCAGGCGGCTTCCGTGGTCTGTGCGGCGACGATGAGATGTGCTTCGACATCCTTATGAATCGGCGCACGAAATACCTGATAGTCGGCCATCGAGAAATGCGCTGTGGCCTGGCGAAAACGCCATGTGAAGCCCGGCCAGAGCGTGGTGTTCTTGCCATTGCGCGGATCGAGGTACCAGCTCTTGCAGCCGCCTACCGACCAGATCGCGCGGTCGAGCTTTTGCTGGATACCTGCGTTGTAGCGTGTCTCCACCTGTGCTCGCACCTCGATCGCATCGGCGCGGTCCTGCTTCATGGCGTCGAGCGCGCCGAGGATGTACTCGATCTGCGACTCGATCATGAAAACCATCGAGTTATGACCTAACCCGGTATTCGGGCCCGTGATCATGAAAAAGTTCGGATAACCAGGCAAAGTCGTGCCGAGGTAGGCATGCGCGCCGTGGCGCCACGTATCGACGATATCCACGCCGCCGCGCCCGATGACCGCGCCCGGCGGGAACGGATCGGCCACCTGGAAGCCCGTGCCGTAGATCAGGCAATCCACCTCGTGATGCTTGCCGTCAGCGGTGATCACGCCGGTGGCGTCGATGCGCTCGATCGCGTCCGTAACGACCTTCACGTTGGCCCGCGTGAGCGCCGGATAGTAGTCGTTCGAGATCAGCACGCGCTTGCAGCCGATCGTGTAGTCGGGCGTTACCACTTCGCGCAGCCCGGGGTCCCGGACCTGATGACGGATATGGCGCAGCGCGAGCTTCTGCACGTTTTTCATGAGCGCGGGGTGGATTGCGAAGCCCAGCACGCGCGACTCCAGCATCCAGTAGAGGCCCGTGCGCGCGATTTTCTGCGTGAGCGGCAGCGTGCGGAACATCCACTGTTCGAAGCGGGAGAGCGGGCGGTCGGGCTTGGGCATGATCCAGGGCGGCGTGCGCTGAAAGAGCGCAAGATTGGCCACCTTCGGCGCGATCTGCGGCACGAACTGGATCGCGCTCGCGCCCGTGCCGATCACGGCCACGCGCTTGCCTTCGAGCGCATAGCCGTGGTCCCACTGCTGCGAATGAAAGGCCTTGCCCTCGAAGGTTTCCACGCCGGGAATCGCGGGCAGCGCGGGCCGCGAGAGGCCACCCATGCCGGAGATCAGCACGCGGGCGGCGAGGCGCTTTCCGTTGGCGAACGCAAGACGCCAGCAATGCGCGGTCTCGTCCCATTGGGCGCTGGTCAACTCGTGATCGAAGTTGAGCCACGGCGAGAGACGGAACTGCTCGACGCAGCGGTTCAGATACGCGCGAATCTCGGGCTGCGGCGCGAACATGCGCGTCCAGCGCGGATTGGGCGCGAACGAGAACGAGTACACGTGCGATTGCACATCGCATGCGCAGCCCGGGTAGTGGTTG
>DATEJU010000414.1:0-3787 GCA_035277805.1 Paraburkholderia sp.
TCCTCGTCCTTGCGGCGAACCTCGACGCCGCCGCACCACGGCAGGAAGTTGGGATAGTCGTCGACGTCGGTCACGAGGTCGAACATCTGCTCCGCCGAATGGCGAATCAACACGGTTTTCTGGACATCCGCCATAAATTGCGCAATGCGAGGCAAGGGTGAAGGCGCAGCGGGCTTTCGGTTGCCCGCTTTGCTAAAATCGTAATTTTAAACGAGTTGGGCGTTTCCCATTTTCCTATGAGCATCATTGACAACAGAAAAGCCTTCTTCGATTACTTCATCGAAGAGCGCCACGAGGCGGGGCTCGTGCTCGAAGGATGGGAGGTCAAGGCGATGCGCGCCGGGCGGGCCAACATCAAGGAAAGCTACGTCGTGATCAAGGACGGCGAACTGTACCTGATCGGCACGCACATCAGCCCGCTGCCCGAAGCCTCGACGCACATCCACCCCGATCCCACGCGCACGCGCAAGCTGCTGCTCCACCGCGAAGAGATCGACAAGCTGATCGGCAAGGTCGAACAACGCGGCTTCACGCTCGTGCCGCTGAACTTCCACTACAAGGGCGGCCGCGTGAAGTGCGAGATCGGCCTCGCCAAGGGCAAGAAGCTGCACGACAAGCGCGAGACTGAGAAGCAGCGCGACTGGCAGCGTGAAAAGGCACGCCTGATGCGCTCGCCGACCTGATCGTGGCGCGACGATACGTCACGCCTTCGATTCGCGCACTCAAGACTCGGCAAAAGTGGCAAAAATGACAAAGGGCGGCCCGAGCCGCCCTTTTTATGGCCGTTACCGCCCCTCTTCCCGCTCAGGCGCCCTTTGCCGTATCGCGGCTCATTTGCGTCTCCTTCATGCCCGTGCGGTTCACGATGGTGAGCGCCGAGGCGATCATCGAGCTCAGATCGCTCATGTTGCCGGGCACGATCAGCGTATTGCCCTGCTTCGCGAGATTGCCGAATGCCGTGACGTACTGTTCCGCAACCTTCAGATTGACGGCGTCCATGCCGCCCTGGGCCTGGATCGAGTTGCCGATCTTCTGGATGGCCTGCGCATTCGCTTCGGCCACCGCCAGAATAGCGGCCGCCTGACCCTGCGCCTGATTGATGGCGGCCTGCTTCTCGCCTTCCGACTTCTGGATCGCCGCTTCACGCGCGCCGGCCGCGAGGTTGATCTGCTCCTGCTTGCGCCCTTCCGAGGCCGCGATCAGCGCGCGCTTTTCACGCTCCGCCGTGATCTGCGCCTGCATGGCGTGCAAAATTTCCTTCGGCGGCGTGAGATCCTTGATCTCGTAGCGCAGTACCTTGACGCCCCAGTTCGCAGCGGCCTCGTCGAGCGCCGAAACGACGCTGTGATTGATGAAATCGCGCTCCTCGAAAGTCTTGTCGAGTTCGAGCTTGCCGATCACCGAGCGCAGCGTGGTCTGTGAGAGCTGCGTGATGGCGAACACGAAGTTGCTCGAGCCGTACGAGGCCTTCATCGGGTCGGTGACCTGGAAGTACAGCACGCCGTCCACCTGAAGCTGCGTGTTGTCGCGCGTGATGCAGATCTGGCTCGGCACGTCGAGCGGAATTTCCTTGAGCACATGCTTGTAGGCCACGCGGTCGACGAACGGCAGCACGATCGTGAGGCCCGGCGTGAGCGTGGCGTGGTAGCGGCCCAGCCGCTCGAGCACCCATGCGTGCTGCTGCGGGACGATCTTGACGGTCTTCGAGACCAGCACGATGACGATCAGGAGCAGGATCAACCCGACGATAGGCACTTGCATACGCTTCTCCCTTTGCTTCGATTTGACTTCGATTTCGCTTCTTCGATGCAGCGCCGGCCTCGCGAGGCCCGCCGGCCAGACGCCCGGCGGCAGCTATTTTCAGGCGTGGCGCGTGTCTTCATGAGCCCCGTGTGCGCCCGCGGCCGCACCGCTGGCACGCCTCGCCGCGACGACGAGGCAACTGCCCCGCACCGCCTTGATTTCGTAGAGATGGGCGTCCTCGGGCTCGCCGGGCGCGAGCTCGACGTCCCACTCGGCGCCGCGGTACATCGTGCGTGCGCGTCCCTCGTGCCACGCGGCAACCGGGACGGTCGAGCCGATGTCGAGATTCACGCCCGGATCGGTCGACGCGTCGACCATGCGCCGGCGCCGCCCGAACCGCGAGCGCCGCAGCGCGATCACGGCCACCAGCGCCACGAGCGCCGCGACCACCAGTTGCACGTCGAGCGGCGCGCCCAGTTCATACGAGAGCACGCCCGCGAGAAACCCGAGCGCGATCATCAGCAAGTAGAACGTGCCGGTCGTCAACTCGGCCACGATCAGCACGCCCGCGCCGATCCACCAGAACAAACCATGCGGACCCACGTCGACCTCCCAAAGTAAAACACCCCGGCTTGACCGGGGTGTTATAGCACGAAGCTGACACTGTTTTCCGCAGCGTGCGAAAGCGAGGTGCAACCCACCTCAACTCCCGCGTGCGGCGGGTGCGCTGGCGCTCAGTGTGGCATCAGCGGACGCCCATTACTTCGCATGCGACTTCGCGAGCGCCTGCCACGTCTCGACGACCGTGTCGGGGTTCAGCGAGATCGACGCGATGCCTTCGTCGGCGAGCCACTGGGCGAAGTCCGGATGATCGGACGGGCCCTGGCCGCAGATACCGACGTACTTGTTCAGGCGCAGGCACGTTTCGATCGCGCGTTTCAACATGAACTTCACGGCCGGATCGCGTTCGTCGAAATCGACGGCGAGCAGTTCCATGCCCGAGTCCCGGTCGAGGCCGAGCGTGAGCTGCGTGAGGTCGTTCGAGCCGATCGAGAAGCCGTCGAAGTACTGGAGGAACTCTTCGGCCAGGATCGCGTTCGACGGCACTTCGCACATCATGATGAGGCGCAGGCCGTTTTCGCCGCGCTTCAGGCCGTACTTCGCGAGCAGGCCGACCACACGCTCCGCCTGCTTGAGCGTGCGCACGAACGGCACCATGATCTCGACGTTCGAGAGGCCCATCTCTTCACGCACGCGCTTGAGTGCGAGGCACTCCATCTCGAACGCCTGTGCGAAGTCGTCGGCGATATAGCGCGAGGCGCCGCGGAAACCCAGCATCGGGTTTTCCTCGTCCGGCTCGTAGCGCGAACCGCCGATCAGCTTCTTGTACTCGTTCGACTTGAAGTCCGACATACGCACGATGACGGGCTTCGGATAGAACGCCGCCGCGATCGTGGCGATGCCTTCCGTGAGCTTGTCGACGTAGAACGCGCGCGGCGACGCATGGCCGCGCGCCACGCTCTCGACCGCCTTCTTCAGGTCCGCATCGACGTTCGGGTACTCGAGGATCGCCTTCGGGTGCACGCCGATGTTGTTGTTGATGATGAACTCGAGACGCGCGAGGCCCACACCGGCGTTCGGCAGCTGCGAGAAGTCGAACGCGAGCTGCGGGTTGCCGACGTTCATCATGATCTTGACCGGAATCGCCGGCAGCTCGCCGCGCTGCACCTCGCTGACTTCGGTTTCGAGCAGACCGTCGTAGATGCGGCCTTCGTCGCCTTCCGCGCACGACACGGTCACGAGCGAGCCGTCCTTCAGCACGTCGGTCGCATCGCCGCAGCCCACGACTGCCGGCACGCCCAGCTCACGCGCGATGATCGCCGCGTGGCAGGTACGGCCACCGCGGTTCGTGACGATGGCCGAAGCGCGCTTCATCACCGGCTCCCAGTTCGGGTCGGTCATGTCGGCGACCAGCACGTCGCCCGGCTGCACGCGTTCCATTTCGGACGGATCGTGAATCACCTTCACGCGGCCCGCGCCGATC
>DATEJU010000415.1:0-4221 GCA_035277805.1 Paraburkholderia sp.
CTTTATCACCGTAGTCCCGAAGTGCATGAGTGCATCAACCGGACGACGCCCCCAGGTAAACCACTGCGAACGGCGACCCCGATGACCAAGAAAGTTTATGTAAAGACCTTTGGCTGCCAGATGAACGAGTACGACTCCGACAAGATGGTCGACGTGCTCGGCGCCGCCGAAGGCCTCGTGAAGACCGATACGCCCGAAGACGCGGACGTGATTCTCTTCAACACCTGCTCGGTGCGCGAAAAGGCCCAGGAGAAAGTGTTCTCCGACCTCGGCCGCGTGCGCGAGCTGAAAGAAGCGAATCCGAACCTGCTGATCGGCGTGGGCGGCTGCGTGGCGAGCCAGGAAGGCGCGGCCATCGTGCAGCGCGCGCCCTACGTGGACCTCGTGTTCGGCCCGCAAACCCTGCACCGCCTGCCGCAGATGATCGACGCGCGCCGCGCCTCGGGCCGCGCGCAGGTCGACATCACCTTCCCCGAAATCGAGAAGTTCGACCATCTGCCGCCCGCGCGCGTGGAAGGCCCGAGCGCGTTCGTCTCGATCATGGAAGGCTGCTCGAAGTACTGCAGCTACTGCGTCGTGCCGTACACGCGCGGCGAGGAAGTCTCGCGCCCGCTCGACGACGTGCTCACCGAAATCGCCGGCCTCGCCGACCAGGGCGTGCGCGAAGTCACGCTGCTCGGCCAGAACGTGAACGCTTATCGCGGTGCGCTGACGCAAGGCGCGCACGACATCGCCGACTTCGCCACGCTGATCGAATACGTCGCCGACATCCCCGGCATCGAGCGCATCCGCTACACCACCTCGCATCCGAAGGAGTTCACGCAGCGCCTCATCGACGCCTACGCGAAGGTGCCCAAGCTCGTGAGCCATCTGCATCTGCCGGTGCAGCACGGCTCGGACCGCGTGCTCATGGCGATGAAGCGCGGCTACACCGTGCTCGAATACAAGTCGGTGATCCGCAAGCTGCGCGCGATTCGTCCGGACTTGTCGCTCTCCACGGACATCATCGTGGGCTTCCCCGGCGAGACCAAAGAGGACTTCGAGAAGACCATGGCGCTCGTCGAGGAGATGAAGTACGACACGAGCTTCTCGTTCATCTACAGCCCGCGTCCGGGCACGCCCGCTGCGAATCTGCACGACGACACGCCGCGCGAAGTCAAGTTGAAGCGCCTGCAGCATCTGCAGGCCACGATCGAAGAGAACGTGCAGCGCATCAGCCAGTCGATGGTCGGCAAGGTCGAGCGCATTCTGGTGGAAGGTCCGTCGCGCAAGGACCCGGGCGAGCTCTCGGGCCGCACCGAGAACAACCGCGTCGTGAACTTCCCGGCGCCGCTCGCTTCGCACGCGCGCCTGATCGGCCAGATGATCGACGTGAAGATCAACCACGCCTACCCGCACTCGCTGCGCGGCGAGCTCGTGCCCGCACACGACGATGAGAACACATTGGCGCTCCCGCACTAAAGCCGCGCCTGAACGGAGTTCACTGACACCTTGAAGCCCAATCAGCAGCATCTGGAATTCACCGCGCCGCGCGAGGACAATGCGCGGCTCGCGAATCTCTGCGGCCCGCTCGACGAAAACCTGCGGCAGATCGAGCAAGCGCTCGACGTGACCCTCGCGCGACGCGGCCATCGCATCACGATCCGCGGTCGCGGCGCGAAACTCGCGCTGGCCGCACTCGAAAACTTCTACAACCAGGCGCGCGACCCGCTTTCCGTCGACGACATCCAGCTTGCGCTGGTCGAAGCGCGGCATCCCGGCAACCCGGCCAATGACCCGCGCGGCAATGGCAACGGCGGCGTGCGCGCTAACAATGGCGCCGACGCCACGGAGATCGACTCGCGTGACGTACGATTCCGCGGCGACCCCGATCATCCGTTCGACGAGCCCGCAAGCGAAGGCGTCGACGTCGAGGAGCTCGGTCCGAAGCTCTACACGCGCCGCGCCGATCTGCGCGGACGCACGCCCGCGCAGCGCGAGTACCTCAAGCAGATCATCTCGCACGACGTGACCTTCGGCGTCGGGCCGGCGGGCACGGGCAAGACCTATCTCGCGGTGGCCTGCGCCGTGGACGCGCTCGAGCGCGATCAGGTCAAGCGCATCGTCCTCACGCGTCCGGCCGTGGAAGCGGGCGAGCGCCTCGGCTTCCTGCCGGGCGATCTCGCGCAGAAGGTGGATCCGTATCTGCGTCCTTTGTACGACGCGCTCTACGATCTGCTCGGCTTCGACAAGACCGCGAAAATGTTCGAGCGCCAGATGATCGAGATCGCGCCGCTCGCGTACATGCGCGGCCGCACGCTCAACCACGCGTTCATCATCCTCGACGAGGCGCAGAACACCACGCCCGAGCAGATGAAGATGTTCCTGACGCGGATCGGCTTCGGCTCGAAGGCCGTCGTAACCGGCGACACCACTCAGATCGACTTGCCGCGCGGCCACAAGAGCGGCCTGATCGAGGCGCAGCAGGTGCTCGCCAACGTGCGCGGCATCGCGCTCACGCGCTTCACGAGCGCGGACGTCGTGCGCCATCCGCTCGTCGCGCGTATCGTCGAGGCTTACGACGCGCACTCGAAGAAGGATGAAGTCGACGGCGACGCGCGCTAAAGGCGCGAGCTCGATGAAACAACGACGCACCATGTCCCGCGCACCGAAACTCAAACTGAACCTGCAGTTCCCCGCCGCGAAGGCGTTTCCCGAGCACAAGGCCGCGCTGCCACGGGCGACCGTGGCGGCGTGGGTGAAAGCCGCCCTCTTTGCCGACGCCGAACTGACCGTACGCTTCGTCGACGCCGAGGAAGGCCGCACGCTCAACCGCACCTGGCGCGGCAAGGACTACGCAACCAACGTCCTCACCTTCGCTTACGCCGAAAGCGAGGACGACCCCGTGACGGGCGACCTGATCCTCTGCTGCCCGGTGGTGGAAAAGGAAGCGGCCGAGCAAGGCAAGCCGCTTTCGTCGCACTATGCGCACCTGCTCGTGCACGGCACGCTGCACGCGCAAGGCTACGATCACGAGGACGACGCCGAAGCCGAAGAAATGGAAGGCATCGAGACCGAAGTCCTCAATTCGCTCGGCTTTCCCGATCCGTACAAGTAAGTCGACGCCTCACCCTTCCCGCCCGAGCCCGTCCGATATGAACGACAAGCGCGCGAACGATTCCGGTGTTGTTGCAGGGCCGCTGGTGGAAAACGGAATGTCCCCCGGCGAAGCGCCCTCCAGCAGCACAGCACTGCCTTGCCCCGACTATCCGCCGTCGCTTGGCAAGTCGCGCCTGCTCACCGAAGACGAACTGCGCGCATCGCTCGACTGCACGCTCCAGCAGTGGGACGGCACGAGCGACATCTGGCTGTTCGGCTATGGCTCGCTGATCTGGAACCCGGGCCTGCCGACCGTCGAAAACGTGCGCTCGCGCGTGCACGGCTACCATCGCGGGCTGTATCTCTGGTCGCGCGTGAATCGCGGCACGCCCGAGCAGCCGGGCCTCGTGCTCGCGCTCGACCGTGGCGGCTCGTGCGCGGGCGTGGCCTTTCGCCTGGCCGCCGATGGCGTGATGCCGCATCTGGAAGCGCTCTGGCGCCGCGAAATGCCGATGGGTTCATATCGCCCCGCCTGGCTGCCCTGCGCGCTCGCCGACGGCCGGCGCGTTGCGGCGCTCGCCTTCGTGATGCGGCGCGACGTGCCCACCTATACCGGCAAGCTCGACGAAAGCACGGTGCGCACGGTGTTCGGCTGCGCCACGGGCCGCTACGGCACGACGCTCGACTACGTGCGGCGCACCGTGGAAGCCTTGCGCGAAAGCGGCATGCCCGACCGGACGCTGGAGCGGCTGCTCGCGCGCTGCGCGTGAGCCGATGCCGCAGGAGCACCGGGCCGCGGGTTTGTTCCATCGCCCCGGTGCCCCGCATCTGCGTTAGGATTGATCTGCGGGCATGCCCTACACGGGCGCGCCACACGCATGTTGTATCCTTTCCTATCCGCAACAGCGCGCCCGGCCATCAAGAGGCCCAGGGCGCACCACCATGAACGACTCTTATCCCAGTCGACGACAAACCGACAAACCGCAGGAAAAGCGCTCCCTTCTCGAGCGGCTGACCGACTTCATCTCGCCCGAGCCCGACTCGCGCAGCGAGCTTCTCGAAATCCTCCAGGACGCGCACGCGCGCAATCTGATCGACGCCGATTCGCTTTCGATGATCGAAGGCGTGTTCCAGGTGTCCGAG
>DATEJU010000416.1:0-19225 GCA_035277805.1 Paraburkholderia sp.
ATCATTCAGAGAGATTGTCATGAGCCTGCTAGATACCCTCGGTTCCCTGCTCGGTTCCTCGTCGCAGCAACAAGGCGGCGGCCAAGCCCAACTCCTCGCCGTCGCGATGGAATTCATCAACAACCAGCCGGGCGGCCTGAATGGCCTCATCCAGAAGTTCCAGCAAGGCGGCCTGGGCGATGTCGTGCAGTCGTGGGTCGGCAACGGCGAGAACCAGGCGGTCTCCCCGGATCAGCTCCACAACGTGCTGGGCTCCGACGTGGTGTCGGGTCTCGCACAGAAGGTCGGCATGCAGCCCGAGCAGGTGAGCGGCTTGCTTGCCCAGGTGCTGCCGCACGTGATCAACGCCGGCACGCCGAACGGCGAAGTGCCCACTGGTGGCCAGATCAATTCGGAGAGCGTGTTGGGGACGCTGGGCGGCCTCGCCTCGCTGCTCGGCGGCGGCAACAAGCAGGCATAAGTTGCGGCGCGTTGCGCGCGCACGTATGAAAAAGGGGCAACGGAAAAACTCCGTTGCCCTTGGTCTGATCGACGAACTAGTGTCGCGGGTTAGAGATTCGTTGAAGAAGTATGCCGAAGACGCTGGAAAACAGCGATTCGCTTGGACCGACCCGTTGCCGTCGCAGGACATTAGCGGACATTCACGGCCACTGCTGCCAGTGGGTTAGCATACGCAGGATCTCTACACATTGCTCGTGTTCGTCGATCTGGGAGACGGCGATATACGGAGTCCGCAAAATCACCAGCTCATGGGTACCCTGTACCCGACCGGTGCGACCAATCCTGGGGGAGTCGCTCAGGGCATCGACCTGCTGTTCGATTTCATCGTCCAACTCGATGGCGGCGGGGCTGTCTTTCCCGACGTATTCCAGGTTCCCATCGCGATCGTCCAGTGCATGCTGATTCCACACGATCTTCAAGTTTTGGCCCCAGTCCATTTTCGAAGCGCTTCACGTCGAGCCGCGAAATGCGCCTTGACGTCTTCGTTACTCACACGTGGGCGCGGGTCATCAAGCGCCTCCTGAACCTTGCCCCTGAGCCAGGCGTCATAGGCCTCCTCGTCCATCGTGAGCCCAGCCGGCAAGCCTCCGTCCCGGACAACGCGGGTAAGCAGGATCCGCACGGCATCCGAGACCGTCAAGCCGACGCTTGCGAGCTTCTCGCTAGCTGCGGCCTTGAATTTCGAGGAAATGGGGATTCCGTTAGGCGCTGAGCTGCAATCGGTGCATACCGACGCTATCGCTATAGTGGCTAGCAACCGCACGGTGCGATTTGGCGGCGAGGAAATGTCACTGACTGCTGCAACCCGTAAGGATCAAGCCCTGGAATACAGTGTGGCGCCAGGACCAAATTGGACCTGCGAAGGTAAGCTCCTTCTCGATATCTATGACGAGACGTATGGCAGTTACGTATAAAAAAGGGCAACGAATCAATTCCGTTGCCCTTTTCATTGACGACGCGCGCCTGGTGGCACGCACCGGCATCGCGGCTTAGTGCACTTTCAGTGCATGACGCGTTCGAACACGAACTTGCCGTCGTGGATGCCGACCGGAATCACATCCTTCGGCCCGAACTTGCCCGCGAGGATCAGCTTGGCGACCGGATTCTCGATCTCCTGCTGGATCGCGCGCTTGAGCGGCCGCGCACCGAACAGCGGGTCGTAGCCCACCTTGGCGATCTGGCCAAGCGCTTCGTCCGACACCATCAACTCCATGTCGAGCTTCTCCAGACGCTCGCGCAGACGCTGCAGCTGGATCTTCGCGATCGACTCGATGTTCGAGCGGTCGAGCGCATGGAACACCACGACTTCGTCGATCCGGTTGAGGAACTCAGGCCGGAACTGCTGCTTCACTTCGTTCCAGACAGCCTCCTTCACCACTTCCTGCGGCTCGCCCGCCATCGCCTGGATGAGGTGCGAGCCGAGGTTCGACGTCATTACGATCACCGTGTTCTTGAAGTCGACGGTGCGTCCCTGGCCATCGGTCATGCGGCCGTCGTCGAGCACTTGCAGCAGCACGTTGAACACGTCCGGATGCGCCTTCTCGACTTCGTCGAGCAGGATCACGCTATACGGCTTGCGGCGCACCGCTTCGGTCAGATAGCCGCCCTCCTCGTAGCCGACGTATCCCGGCGGCGCGCCGATCAACCGCGCGACGCTGTGCTTCTCCATGAACTCGCTCATGTCGATGCGGATGAGATGATCCTCCGAATCGAACAGGAAACCCGCGAGCGCCTTGCAGAGCTCGGTCTTGCCCACGCCCGTCGGCCCGAGGAACAGAAACGAGCCGTAGGGCTTGTTCGGGTCCGCGAGACCGGCGCGCGAGCGGCGGATCGCATCGGCCACGGCGTTGATCGCCTCGTCCTGGCCCACCACGCGCTCGTGCAGCTTGTCTTCGATGAGCAGCAGCTTTTCGCGCTCGCCCTGCATCATGCGCGAGACCGGAATGCCGGTCGAACGCGAGACGACTTCCGCGATTTCCTCGGCGCCCACCTGGGTACGCAGCAAACGCGGACGCGACGGGTTGTTCTGCTCGTTCGCCTCGGCCTGCGTAACCTGCTTCAGTTGCGCCTCGAGTTGCGGCAGCTTGCCGTACTGCAACTCGGCCACCTTCTCGAGCTTGCCTTCGCGCTGGAACTTCGTGATCTCGGCGCGCACGCGGTCGATCTCTTCCTTGATCTGCGCGCTGCCCTGCACCGCCGCTTTCTCGGCGGTCCAGATCTCCTCGAGGTCCTTATATTCGAGGCTCAGGCGGTCGATCTCTTCCTCGATCAGCTGCAGGCGCTTTTGCGACGCTTCGTCCTTTTCCTTCTTGACGGCTTCGCGCTCGATCTTCAACTGGATCAAACGACGGTCGAGCTTGTCCATCTCCTCGGGCTTCGAGTCGATTTCCATCTTGATCTTCGAAGCCGCTTCGTCGATCAGGTCGATGGCCTTGTCCGGCAAGAAGCGGTCGGTGATATAGCGATGCGAGAGCTCCGCCGCCGCGACGATCGCCGGGTCGGTAATCTCCACGCCGTGGTGCAGCTCGTACTTCTCCTGCAGCCCACGCAGGATCGCGATGGTCGCCTCGACCGACGGCTCATCGACGAGCACCTTCTGGAAGCGGCGCTCGAGCGCGGCATCCTTTTCGATGTACTTGCGATATTCGTCGAGCGTGGTCGCGCCGATGCAGTGCAGCTCACCGCGCGAGAGCGCCGGCTTGAGCATGTTGCCCGCATCCATCGCGCCTTCGGCCTTGCCGGCGCCCACCATCGTATGTATCTCGTCGATGAAAACGATCGTCTGACCTTCGTCCTTCGCGATGTCGTTGAGCACGGCCTTCAAGCGCTCCTCGAACTCGCCGCGATACTTCGCGCCCGCGAGCAGCGCTGCCATATCGAGCGAGAGCACACGCTTGCCCTTGAGCGTCTCCGGCACTTCGCCGTTGACGATGCGCTGCGCGAGGCCTTCGACGATGGCCGTCTTGCCCACGCCCGGCTCGCCGATCAGCACCGGGTTGTTCTTGGTGCGGCGCTGCAGGATCTGGATCGAGCGGCGGATTTCGTCGTCGCGGCCGATCACGGGATCGAGCTTGCCCGAGCGCGCGCGCCCGGTCAGGTCGACGGTGTACTTCTTGAGCGCTTCGCGCTGGCTCTCGGCGTCCTGGCTATGGATCTGCGCGCCGCCGCGCACGGCGACGATCGCGGCTTCGAGCGCCTTGCGCGTCAAGCCGTTCTTGCGCGCGATTTGACCCGCCTCGCCTTTATCGTCGGCAACCGCCAGCAGGAACATCTCGCTCGCGATGTAGGTGTCGTTGAGCTTCTGCGCTTCCTTGTCGGCCTGATTCAAAAGACCCGTGAGCTCGCGGCCGACCTGCACATTGCCGTCGGTGCCCTGTACCTGCGGCAAGCGGTTGATGGCGTCGTTCAGGGCGTTTTGCAGCGCCTGAACCTGCACACCTGCGCGAGACATGAGCGAGCGCGCCGAGCCGTCCTGTTGTGCGACGAGCGCCGCCAGCAGGTGGACCGGTTCGATATATTGATTGTCGTGGCCAGCAGCAAGGCTTTGCGCGTCGGCGAGTGCTTCCTGGAACTTGGTGGTGAGTTTGTCGATTCTCATTTAAAACGAGACCTCCAGTATCTTGACTGTCACCAGATCTGAGGGGTATTGCGCCGGTTTCAAGCGTGCACTGCGTCATTTTTTCCGATTTTCGCGCTCGATGCACGAATGGCCGCCCGCGAGCGCGAACGGGTTGGAGCGAACGGCCACGCCGGCCCGCCACAAGACGGCGCTCCGGACAGGCGCACCAAAGCGCCTCTGCGAGGATAGACGGTACGACGGGAGACAGAATGGACGGGCGCCAGGTGCGCCGCGCTTCAGTGCTCGCCAGATGGCGCGTGGCGCACGGCTCGCGCACGCGGCACGAGCATAATGGGGGCCAGCCCAAGCAAGCCGGTGAGCTCGCCAGCGGGCTGCGCCAGCTCGCCGATGGTGTGCCGGTCGAGTTCGGCCAGGAACGCCTCGCGCGCCGCTGCCAGCGCATGTTTGAGCCGGCATTGCGGTTCAATGACGCAGCTCCGGCGCTCGCCGTGCTCGTCGGGGAAGCATCCGACGAGTGCGAAATCGCTCTCGGTCTGCCGCACCACCGCCCCGACGCTCAATTCGAGCGAGTTCGGCCCGAGCCGCAGACCGCCGTTGCGCCCGCGAATGGTATCGACCCAGCCCAGCTCGCCCAGACGCTGCACCACCTTCATCAGATGGTTCTTCGAGATACCGTAGGCGTCCGAGATCTCCTGGATCGTCGAGAGCCCGTCGCGACGCAGCGCGAGATAAAGCATCACGCGCAGCGAATAGTCGGTGTAGTCGGTCAGTCTCATGATGTCAGGCAGTGGGTGGGCGCACAGGCGCAAGAGTCCATACAATAACATGCAAGTCGCATGCAAGTTTTTGATCGCTTAGGTATTATGGGTGCTTCGATTAGCACTTCGCAGTAATTCTGCAGCGCAGTTTGCTGCTATTTGCATGACCCGTGAGCCGCCGCCCGGCGGCTCAGCGCATCATCCCAGGCTTCCGACATGATTCATCCCGACGCCAGCGCCGCCCCCGTACGGCACACGTCCCCCACCGAAGACAACATCCGCGAGCTCGTCTACGCGTTCTACGACCGCGTGCGCGAAGACGCCCTGCTCGGCCCTGTTTTCGATGGCGTGCTGGCCGGCCGGTGGGACGAGCATCTGCCGAAGATGTGCCGCTTCTGGTCGAGTCTCGTGCTCGGCACGAAAACTTACCGCGGCAACGTGCAGCAGGCGCACGATCCGGTGCCGGGCGTCGAGCCAAAGCATTTTAGCCACTGGCTATATCTCTTTCTCGACACGGTTCAGGCGCGCTACGAGCCGGCAGCGGCGGTACAGTTCATGGAGCCTGCGCTGCGCATCGCGCAAAGCCTGCAATTGAGCCGCTTCGGCTGGGATTACACGATTCCGCCTGAACAGCAGGCGTTGCTCGACTCGGTTGCGCCGCGGCGGCGCCCTGCGGGTCACGGCCATGATCTTCCCACTCGCGCGACTGGCGAACCGTTTCCGGCCAAATTCATCGGACGCTCGATGGACGAGGACGAAGCCGCTAGCTCTCGCTGAGGCACCAGCCTCGCGAGCGTCGGGGCTTAATGGCTGTTAGTTGCATTTCAATCGGCAGCCGGCCCCATTTTATGCGCATAAGGTTGCCGAACCAGGCCAGCATCCTTCGAGGTCGCACTCAAAGCAGCTTGCGATCGACTTTCGGCACCTCGGGCGCCATCTTCGACAAACGTTCGGCCTGCTCGACGATGAAGCGCGAGACGGTCTGCAGCAGCCCGCGCTCTTCGCCAACATAAAGCGCGTTCTGCGCCAACTCCGGCGCCAGACTGCGTGCCGCCTGCGCCATGCGAACCAGCTCGCGCGCGAGGTAGCGCGGCTGCACGCCTGTGCGCTGCGCAAAGCACGCCAGCTCGAAAGGGGTGACTTCGCCGAGGCGAAAGGCATCGCCGTAACCCATTGCCATTTCCTGCTCGACCATTTCGCCGTACGCGTTCACCGACACGAGGTCGTAAAGCGGCGCCGGAACCAGGCCGCCGCGCTGCATGAAGAACGAGAGATTCTTGCCGTGCGCATCGCTATTGCCGATGAGCAGCTGGAACACCGCCCAGCGCGTCAGGAACGTGCGGGCTGCGGCCGGCGTGACGAAGTGCGGCGTCAACGCGAAGAGCCTTTCAAAGCTCACGCCTTCGCGAATCGCCCGCACGTCCGCCGTATTGCCGAAGTTGCGCTCGTACTTGAACGACACGGGCAAATCCAGCGCCTGGCAGCCGTCGATCACATGCAGGCGCCTGACCGCCGCCACGCGCCCGGAGTCGCCCGCCTCATGCGCGACGAGACGATCGAAGCGTTCGATGAGCAGGATCGGCTCCGGAATCCGGCGGATCGTCACCGGTGCGGCCGGCAAACCCATGCGCGCCGCGAGCGTCATGCAGAAGTGCTCGTTGGCGACCATGAACGGCGTGCCCGGACTGCGCGATTCGGGCTTGAGGATGTGCGTCGAACTGAGCGGGCTGCCGTCGACGAGCGAAAGCTGGCTACCCTCCACCAGCACCTGCAGCTTGTCCTGATAACCGGCGATGGACAGACGCACGCGCTTGTCCCATACGGGGAAAGGAATCGTGTCGCGGTCGCGGATACGCTCCGCCAGTTCCTCCTCCCCGACAATCCGGCGCTCTTCCCGGGCCAACTGGCCGTCCATCTTCGGGGTTGCAGCCGCCAGCGGCTGCGCGTCCTCTCCCGAGGCAAGAAAGCTCAGCGCCCCGACTGGCTCCTTGCCGAGCATGCGAATCAGACCGTAGATATTGTCTTTCGAGATCTGATAGACGA
Organism: Paraburkholderia sp.; assembly: GCA_035277805.1. GTDB lineage: Bacteria > Pseudomonadota > Gammaproteobacteria > Burkholderiales > Burkholderiaceae > Paraburkholderia. The sequence continues at coordinate 6,883 of DATEJU010000416.1, forward strand.
TCGAAGCCACTTCGAGCGCCCGCCCTTCCGGCAGCAGATTGCCGATGAAGCGGGCAAGCGTCCCCGTCCGTGGGCTGGCGCCGTCCAGCCCGATATGCGGCGATAGCGGAAAAGCATCGCGCCGCGCTAGCCAGCCGTCTTCATAACGAAAATCGTAGCGATCTTCACGGGGGTCGAAGCCGAGCGAGCCGACCGGTTCGCCATTCGTCGAAACATTCAGGGCATGGCGCATCAGCGGCGCTCCGCGAGAGACGGCTTTTGCCCCGCCTCAGGAATCCCGGACTCGTTCTGCCGCGTCTCGTCCAGCGTACGCAGCACTTCCGACGCCTCAACGCGAGGCAGCACGAGCAGGCTCAAGCCCAGACCGTCAAGAATCAGGAACAGTTTGTCGAGGCCGATTGGGCGCCCGTTCTCCAGCCGGGAGAGGACGTCTTTCGACACGCCGATCTGGTCAGCCGCATCGTCGATACGCAACGCGCTCTGAGCGCGCCTGTTGCGCACGAGCCGGCCGAGTGCGGCCATGTCAGGCGCGCCCGGAGTCAGTTCGACTGGTTTCGGCAGTACGCGAGCCATAGTTCCGATATCTCAGGAATAATGGCGGCTGGTGGCCCATTTGCCATCATAATTCCGCCTATATCGGAATTATGACTCAAAATCAGGCAGGAGGTCAATAAAACCTTAAATACCGGAACTATACGAATTTGTTTGAGAGCTAGCCCTATAATTCCGTAATATCGGAACTATTCTACGGGAAGCGGCCCGCTCAGGTCTCTTTCACCGCATTTGTCGATGTCACGCCCCAGCGGGCAAGCGCCGCGTCATCGCTCTCGCGTGCATCCACCCAGCGCGCCCCGTGCTCGGTCTCTTCCTTCTTCCAGAACGGCGCTTCGGATTTCAGGTAGTCCATAACGAACTCGCACGACGCAAACGCATCGCCGCGATGCTTTGACGTGGTCGCGACCAGCACGATCTGGTCGAGCGGCGCGAGCTTGCCCACCCGATGAATGATCAGCACTTCGATGCCAGGCCAGCGCCGCTGCGCTTCGGCCACAATGCCCTCCAGCGCCTTCTCCGTCATGCCGGGATAGTGCTCGAGCTCCATGCCCGCGACCGTGCTGCCGTCGTTGAGGTCGCGCACGGTTCCGACAAAGCACGCCACCGCGCCGACCGCCGGATTGTTCGCGCGCAGTTGCGCGACTTCCGTCGTCAGGTCGAAATCGCCAGTCTGGACACGCACTGTCATGGCCGCTCTCCTCGTCTCTGGTCGGGTCGTCCTGATCGCTCAGCCGCCCGTGACGGGCGGGAAGAACGCGACTTCGCAGCCCTCGGTGATGCGCGTGGCCGGATCGGTCATCACATGGTTGCAGGCCATGCGCAGCGCGCGGCCCTCCGCCAGCGTTTCCGCCCAGACGCCGCCGCGCGCGCGCAGCCAGCCGCGCACGTCGCCCACCGTGACGATGCCCTCGGGCAGCGTGACTGTTTCGTCGGCCACGCCCAGCGCCTCGCGCACGCTCGCAAAAAATTTCAACTGGATCTTCATCGGATGACGCGCTCAATACAGCAGTTCTGTGAAAGGGATGAAACGCACGGTCTCGCCCGCGCTGATCGCATGATTCGGCGGATTGTCGATAAGGCCGTCGCCCCATACGGTCGAGGTCAGCACCGCCGAGCTCTGGTTCGCAAACAGCTCGAGGCCGCCAGCCGGGTTCACGCGCGCACGCAGGAATTCGTTGCGACGGTCGGCCTTGGACTGGGTGAAATCGGCGCGCAGCGACAGCGCGCGCGGGCTCACGTGCGTCGCCCCGGCGAGGCGCAGCAGGAATGGCCGCACGAACAGCAAGAAGGTGACGAAGCTCGACACCGGATTGCCCGGCAGGCCGATGAAGAACGCCTCATCGGCGTCCTTGCCGGTGTCCTTCCCTGCCGCAGCCTGCGCCCCGTCTTGCGAACGGCGCACCGCGCCGAACGCGAGCGGCTTGCCCGGCTTCATCGCGATCTGCCACATGTTGATACGCCCTTCGGCCTGAACCGCTGGCCTCACGTGATCTTCCTCGCCCACGGAAACGCCGCCCGAGGTCAGGATCAGGTCGTGCTTTGCGGCAGCCTCGCGCAGCGTCGCGCGGGTCACGTCGAGCCGGTCCGGCACGATGCCATAGTCGGTTACCTCGCAGCCCAGATTGCGCAACAAGCCCGTCAAGGTGAAGCGATTCGAGTTGTAGATCGCACCCGGCTTGAGCGGCTCGCCCGGCATGGTGAGTTCGTCACCGGTGAAGAACACCGCCACTTTCACGCGGCGCGCGACCGTGAGCGTCGCGCAACCCACTGACGCCGCCAGCCCGAGCGCCGCCGGCGAAAGCCGCGTGCCCACGGGCAGGATCACCGAACCCTTCTTGATGTCGGCGCCCTGTGCCGTGATCCACTCGCCCGCCTTGGGCGTGTGCAGGATCGTCACGTCGCCGTCCGCGGTTTCGGTCTGCTCCTGCATCACCACGGCGTCGGCGCCCGGCGGCACCGTCGCGCCCGTGAAGATGCGCGCCGCCGTGCCCGCCGCGAGCGGCTGCGGCGCGTGTCCGGCAGGAATGCGCTGCGAGACCGGCAGCCGGCGGCTGCCTTGCGCGAGATCGGCCACGCGCACGGCGTAGCCGTCCATCGCGCTCGTGTGCATCGGCGGCACGTCGAGCGGCGAGACGACCTCGACCGCCAGCACGCGATTGAGCGCGTCGAAGGTCGAAAGGGTCTCGGTTGCGTTGCCGCCTGTGGCGTCGGTCAGCGGCTTCGCGGCGGCAAGCAGCGTGGCGAGCGCATCGGTGGTCGAAAGCATCGGCGCGCGCGGCGCGGGCGCTGCGGCAGCGGAGGATGGGGAATGAGGCGTGGACATTGGCGGGACGGTTGGGCTTGACTGGACGCTGCTTGCGGCGCCTTCGACAGTAGTGGTCTGTCGTTATTGTAGCGGCGGGGACGCGGCGTTGCGCCGCTGCGCTTTATCTCGCGCATTCGCTGCAACCGCGCTGCGACGCCAGGAACCCCCGCGCAGTGGATTTGCAGCGCCCCTGCCGCGAGCGTGCGATGCCCGCGGCAGGGGTTCAAACAACGCTCGAGCGGCCATCAAAGGCCCATCAAAGCCCCGTATGAGCGGCGATGTAGCCCTTCACGCGCTGCGCATCGGCCGGCACGACTTCGAAGCGCTGCGGCAGAGCTTCCAGGCCGTCGAACGCGGCCGGACGCTCCGGCTCGCGCTCGAGCGCCTCGCGGATCGTCTCGCCGAACTTCACCGGCTGAGCGGTTTCGAGCACGATCATCGGCACGCCCGGCTGCAGGTGCTCGCGCGCGACCTTCACGCCATCGGCCGTGTGGGTGTCGATCATGGTCTGGTAGCGCGAGTAGACGTCGCGAATCGTGGCGATGCGGTCCTCGTGGCTGCTGCGGCCCGACACGAAGCCGAATTGCTGCACGCGCACGAAGTCGCCGCTGGCCGCGAGATCGAAGCCGCCCTTTTCCTCGACGTCGCGGAACAGCTGCGTCACACGCCCCGGATCGCGGCCGAGCAGGTCGTAGACGAAGCGCTCGAAATTCGACGCCTTCGAGATGTCCATGCTCGGGCTCGTCGTGTGATACGTCTCGGCCGAGCCGCGCACGCGATAGATGCCCGTGCGGAAGAACTCGTCGAGCACGTCGTTCTCGTTCGTGGCGACCACGAGCTTCTCGATCGGCAGGCCCATCATGCGCGCGATATGGCCCGCGCAGACGTTGCCGAAGTTGCCCGAAGGCACCGTGAACGAGACGCGCTCGTCGTTGCTCTTCGTCGCGGCGAAGTAGCCCGCGAAATAGTACACCACCTGCGCGACGACGCGCGCCCAGTTGATCGAATTGACGGTGCCGATCTTCTGCTGCGCCTTGTACGCATGATCGTTCGAGACGGCCTTCACGATGTCCTGGCAGTCGTCGAACACGCCTTCCACGGCCAGATTGAAGATGTTCGGGTCCTGCAGGCTGAACATCTGCGCCGTCTGGAACGGGCTCATCTTCTTGTGCGGCGAGAGCATGAACACGCGCACGCCCTTCTTGCCGCGCATCGCGTATTCGGCGGCGCTGCCGGTGTCGCCGGACGTCGCGCCGAGAATGTTCAGCTGCTGCCCGGCCTTCGCGAGCGCGTACTCGAACAGGTTGCCGAGCAGCTGCATCGCCATGTCCTTGAACGCCAACGTCGGCCCGTTCGAGAGTTCGAGCAGCGAGAGCTGCGCGCCGTTCTCCTCGCCGAGCGTCGTGAGCGGCGTGATCTTGCTCGCGTCCTCGCCATGACGCACGTTGCAGTACGTGGCGGCGGTATAGGTGCGGCGCGTCAGGTCGCGCAGATCCTCGGCGGGAATGTCGTCGCTGAACTTCGAGAGAATCTCGAACGCGAGGTCCGCGTACGAGAGGCCGCGCCAGCGCGCGAGCTCCTCCTTGCTGATCCGCGGATACTCGGCCGGCAGATAGAGGCCGCCATCGCGCGCGAGGCCGCCCAGCAGGATGTCGGAAAACGAGTGATGCTCGCCGGCGCCCGCGCCGCGCGTCGATACGTAATTCATTGCGTTGCCTTTGCCTTATTCAGCCCTTCAGTTCAGTCCTTCCATGCGCAGCTTCGTCACCGACGACTTCACCGTCGCCAGCTTCTCGATCTGCGCGATCGCCGCGTTGACGCTCTTCTCGATCGTCTCGTGCGTGATCAGGATGATGTCGGTTTCCGCCTTGCCCTGCGCGTCGATCTGCTCCGACTCCTTTTGCAGCAGCGCGTCGATCGAAATACCGCTATCCGCGAGGATGCGCGTGATGGCGGCCATCACGCCGGTCTGGTCGGCCACGCGCAGGCGCAGGTAGTAGCCGCTCGTGACTTCGTCGATCGGCAGGATCGGCGTGTTCGAGAGGCTGTCCGGCTGGAATGCCAGATGCGGCACGCGGTGCTCGGGGTCGGCTGTGTGCAGGCGCGTGACGTCCACGAGATCGGCCACCACGGCCGAGGCCGTCGGCTCCGCGCCCGCGCCCTTGCCGTAGTAGAGCGTCGTGCCCACGGCGTCGCCGTGCACGACCACGGCGTTCATCGCGCCTTCCACGTTCGCGAGCAGCCGCTTGGCCGGGATCAGTGTCGGATGCGTGCGCAGCTCGATGCCCTTCTCGGTGCGGCGCGCGATGCCGAGCAGCTTGATGCGATAGCCGAGCTCTTCCGCGTACTTGATGTCGATGGCGTCGAGCTTGCTGATGCCTTCCACGTACGCCTTGTCGAACTGCACGGGCACGCCGAACGCGATCGCGCTCATGATCGTGGCCTTGTGCGCGGCGTCCACGCCTTCGATGTCGAAGGTGGGATCGGCTTCGGCGTAGCCCAGCTCCTGCGCGCCCTTCAGGGCGGTCGCGAAGTCGAGGCCGCGCTCGCGCATTTCCGAAAGGATGTAGTTCGTGGTGCCGTTGATGATGCCGGCGATGTACTCGATGCGGTTGGCCGTGAGGCCTTCGCGCAGCGCCTTGATGATGGGGATGCCGCCCGCAACCGCCGCCTCGAACGCGACCATCACGCCCTTGGCGCGCGCCGCTTCGAAGATCTCGGTGCCGTGCACCGCCAGCAGTGCCTTGTTCGCGGTGACCACGTGCTTGCCGTTGGCGATGGCGCGCAGCACGAGGTCCTTCGCGATGCTCGTGCCGCCGATCATTTCGGCGACGATCGCAATAGACGGGTCGTCGACGACCGCGTTGAAATCGCTCGTCAACTCGACGCTGCCGGCTTCGGTGCCGAGCGCCGCCGTGGCTTTGGCGGGATTGCGCACGGCGATGCGCGCAACTTCGATGCCGCGGCCCGCGCGACGTTTGATTTCTTCCTGGTTGCGGCGCAGTACCGTGAAGGTGCCGCTGCCCACCGTGCCGAAGCCCAAGAGACCTACTTTGATCGGTTCCATGCAGCGTGTGTTCGTCTAAATGTTTAAAAAGGGAAAGCGGTCGCGCCGCGCCTGAAAGCCAACCGGGCGGCGCGCATGTCGTGTGCCCCGGGGTCGCTCAGGTGCCGTGCCGCTGGCGATAACCGTCGAGGAAGCGCGCGACGCGGTTGATCGAATCGGTCAGGTCGTCGACGTTCGGCAGGAACACCACGCGGAAGTGGTCCGGCTGCTTCCAGTTGAAGCCCGTGCCCTGCACCAGCAGCACGCGCTCCGCGAGCAGCAGGTCGAGAATGAACTGCTGGTCGTCCTGAATCGGATAAAGCTTCGGGTCAAGGCGCGGGAACATGTAGAGCGCCGCCTCGGGCTTCACGCAGGTCACGCCCGGAATGGCCGTGAGCATGTTGTAGGCGAGCTCGCGCTGGCGATACAGGCGCCCGCCCGGCTGGATCAGCTCGTTGATGCTCTGGTAGCCGCCCAGCGCCGTCTGGATCGCGTACTGGCCGGGCACGTTCGCGCACAGGCGCATCGAGGCCAGAATGCCCAGGCCCTCGGTGTAGTCCTTCGCGCGGCGCCGGTTCTCGCCCGTCATGCCCGAGAGGAACATCCAGCCCGCGCGGTAGCCGCACGCGCGATAGCTCTTCGAGAGGCTGTTGAGCGTGACCGTAATGACGTCTTCGGAGAGCGAGCCGAGCGCCGTGTGGCTCTTGCCGTCGTAGATGATCTTGTCGTAGACCTCATCGGCGAAAATGATCAGGCCGTGCTCGCGCGCGATCGCCACGATGCCGCGCAGCAGTTCGTCCGAGTACAGCGCTCCCGTGGGGTTGTTCGGGTTGATGACCACGATCGCACGCGTGTTCGGCGTGATCTTCGCGCGGATGTCGTCCAGATCGGGCATCCAGGCGTTCGACTCGTCGCAGATGTAATGGACCGGCGTGCCGCCCGAAAGGCTCACTGCCGCCGTCCAGAGCGGATAGTCGGGCGCCGGCAGCAGCACCTCGTCCTCGTCGTTCAGGAGCGCCTGCATTGCCATCACGATCAGCTCGGACGCACCGTTGCCGATGTAGATGTCGTCCAGCTCGACGCCCTTGACGCCCTTTTGCTGCGCGTAATGCATGATCGCCTTGCGCGCGGCGAACACGCCCTTCGAGTCCGAATAGCCTGACGAATTCGGCAGGTTCAGGATCATGTCCTGGACGACTTCGTCGGGCGCATCGAAGCCGAACGGCGCGAGGTTGCCGATGTTCAGCTTGATGATGCGGTGGCCTTCTTCTTCGAGGCGCTTGGCATGCTCGAGCACCGGCCCCCGGATGTCGTAGCAAACGTTCAGCAGCTTGTTGGATTTGAGGATCGGTTTCACGGCGGGCGGTTGGTCCAAAAGCAGGTCTAAGTCTAAGAGCGGTCTAAAAGCCTGGATCGCACTGCAACGGGGTTGATCGATGTAGAACGGCGCGCGGAGCTGCGAGCCGTGCAGGGGCGGCACGGATTACGCCCACGGTTTGCACTCGCGGTTTGCCCTGATTTTGGCAATCTGCCTGCAGCTTGTGACTGCGTTCGCCCCTCGATGGATGATGCGGGCGGATGGCGTGATGCGGATGCTGCAGGTGCACACGGTGCTCACTGCCGGGGCCGGTGTTGGCTGCGCCTTTGGGCGCACCTTCGGGCACTTTTGAGCGGGGTCCGTCGTCGCAGCCGCTAAAAAGCTATAATTTAGCGGATTTTGGCCGACTTCCGCAATGCGCAATCAGCCACGCGGGCCCGTCCCGCCGTGGACGAAGCAAAATTGGGGCGCGACCGCCGCGAGTCCGATTCGATGCGCACAGGGTTGTCCGGCCGCACGGCCTGGATGTGCGCGGCACGCTGGCTGCGCCTCCCGAACCGAGACCTTCCGGAACTGAAGTTTTGAAACTACACCAGGACTCCAGCGGCGCCCTGAACACCGTCACCGGTTACGGCGCCGACTACGTCGAAATCAACCTCGAACGCCACACCGGCAGCATCATCGTGATGCCTGGCTCGCCCGTCGTGCCTTGGCCCGTCAGCGCGTTCGACGCCTTGACCCCCGAACTCTTCGAAATGCTGCTGCCACTGAATCCCGAGGTCGTGGTATTCGGCAGCGGCGAGCGCCTGCGCTTTCCGCATCCGCGCCTGACTGCGGCGCTCAGCGCGAAGCGCATCGGCGTCGAGGCGATGGACTTCAAGGCCGCCTGCCGCACCTACAACATCCTGATGGCCGAAGGCCGGCGCGTGGCTGCCGCGCTCCTGATCGAAAACTGACCCGCTTTGAGTCGCCTTAAGCCCGCCTTCAGGTAAGCCCGGCGCGCCGTAGTACACTTGCGCGCCGCGCAGGCGTTGCGCGCTTCCCGCAACACGCGTGGGCGGCGCCACGCTGCCTGACCGACCGCAACATCAACAAGAACAGGCTGGAACCCATGAACGATACGCCCTCGAGGCTGCCGCTCAACCGCAGCGCGATCCTGCTCCTGATCGTCGCTCTTGCCGTGATCTGGTTCGTGCCGCTTGGCTGGCGGCATCTGCTGCCGAGCGACGAAGGTCGCTATGCCGAAATGGCGCGCGAAATGCTCGCCAGCGGCGACTGGATCACGCCGCGCTACAACGGCTACAAGTATTTCGAGAAGCCGCCGCTGCAAACCTGGATGAACGCACTCACGTTCGCCTGGTTCGGCCTTGGCGAATGGCAGGCGCGCCTCTATACGGCCCTCACGGGCTTCGCCGGCGTGCTGCTGATCGGCTTCACCGGCGCGCGCGTCTTCAACGCCGCCACGGGCTTTTTCGCCGCGGTCGTGCTTGCCTGCGCGCCGTACTGGAACCTGATGGGCCACTTCAACACGCTCGACATGGCCCTGTCGTTCTGGATGGAGCTCACACTCTGCGCGCTGCTGCTCGCCCAGCGCCCCAACCTGCCCACGCGCACGGCGCGACTGTGGATGTGGGTCTGCTGGGGCTCGATGGCGCTCGCCGTGCTGTCAAAGGGCCTGATCGGCCTGATCCTGCCGGGCGCCGTGCTGGTGCTCTACACCGTGATCGCGCGCGACTGGGCGATCTGGAAGCGCCTCTACCTCGTGAGCGGCCTGATCGTCTTCTTCGCGATCGTCTCGCCGTGGTTCGTGCTGGTGCAGGAACGCAATCCGGAATTCTTCAACTTCTTTTTCATCGTCCAGCAGTTCCGGCGCTATCTGACGCCAGAGCAGAACCGGCCCGGCGCGTTCTGGTACTTCATCCCCGTGATGCTCGTGGGCTTCCTGCCGTGGCTCTCGGTGAGCGTGCAGAGCGTGCGCCATGCGCTGCGCGCGCCGGACCAGCCCAACGGCTTCGCCCCCGTCACGCTGATGCTCGTCTGGAGCGTCTTCATCTTCCTGTTCTTCAGCGCATCGCACTCGAAGCTGATCTCGTACACGCTGCCGATCGCGCCGCCGCTCGCGCTCATCATCGGCCTGTATCTGCCGCTCATGACGCGCAAGCAGTGGAACCGCCATCTGGCGGGCTACGCCCTCCTCGCCGTCGCGCTGATGGCCGGCTCCTTCGTGCTCACGCGCCTCGGCGACGCACGCAACCCTAACGCGCTGTATCGCGAATTCCAGGTCTGGGTATTCGCCGCCGCCGCGGTCGCCTTCATCGTCACCATGGTCGGACTGCGCCTCACCCGCGCGAAGCGCACGCCCGAAACGGGTGCGAGCACGCCGGCCGTGGCGCTCGGTGCCGCGTGGCTGCTGCTCGCGACCATCGCGGGCACGGGGCACGATGTATTCGGCACGCTCAGCTCGGGCGCGCCGCTCGCGCCCGCGGTACGCGCGGCCATCGCCAAGCTGCCGCCCGACACGCCGTTCTATTCGGTGGGCGTGCTCGACCACACGATGCCGTTCTACGTGCGCCACACGATGACGATGGTGGAGGTCACCGACGAGCTGAAATTCGGCATCTCCGAAGAACCGCAAAAATGGGTACCGACCATTGCCGACTGGGAGCAGCGCTGGAAGCAAGAACGTTACGCACTCGCGCTGATGCCGGTGCAGCGCTACGACGAACTGGCCGCGCAGGGTTTCCCGATGCAGGTGATCGCGCGCGATTCGCGCCGCGTGATCGTCGAGAAGCCGCAATCCTGACGACCCCGGGCTGGCGGCGGCCATGCCCTGCGCATGAGCGATAATGCTGGGCGCCGCCGCGCCCCAGTCCCTGCGAGCGCGCCGGGAACCGGTACCCGGTCAGGAGCGCGCCGCGCGGACAAAGCGTCCGCGCCGCCCTGCCAGCCGGGGCGAGCCGCCAGCCGAGCGCCGGCTCCGCGAACCTCCGGGCGCGCGCCGCAATCCCACCCCAAATTCACTTGGGCCAGATTATTCGCCATCCGACACGATGAATCCGATTTCCCTCTTCTGCATCCTCGCCGGCGTCGGCCTGAATGCCTGCGCGCAACTGTTGCTGAAAGCTGGTGTCAATGCCGTTGGACACTTCGAATTCACCCGTGCGAATATCCTGCCCATCGGCTGGAAGCTCGCGACGCAACTGCCGATCATCGGCGGGCTCACCTGCTACGTGTTCAGCGTGGTCGTGTGGATCGTGGGGCTCTCGCGCGTGGACGTCTCGATCGCCTACCCGATGCTCTCACTCGGCTACGTGGTCAACGCGTTCGCGGCGTGGTATCTGTTCGGCGAGGTCCTGAGCGTGCAGCGCCTCGTCGGCATCGGCATCATTCTGATCGGGGTGTTCGTGCTCGCGCGCAGCTAAGTCGCGCAAGCGCGCTTGAGCAACTCGTGCACGCATCGAGGCGCGCTTGCGCGCCTCTGGCATTCTTGCACCGCAGCCGAATTCCGATCTTTTCTGACGTTCTCACGAGCAAAGCACTCATGACCCAGTCATCCGCGCAGTCCTCCGTTCCGTTCCTGCCGTTCGTCAAGCCCGAAATCGACGAAGAAACCATCGCGGGCGTCGCCGACGTGCTGCGCTCGGGCTGGATCACGACCGGTCCGCAGAACCAGGCCTTCGAGGCCGCGCTCTCCGAATACTGCGGCGGCCGCCCGGTGCGCACCTTCAACTCGGGCACCGCGACGCTCGAAATCGGCCTGCGCATCGCGGGCGTGGGCCCCGGCGACGAGGTCATCACCACGCCCGCTTCGTGGGTCGCCACGAGCAACGTGGTCTACGAAGTGGGCGCGACGCCGGTGTTCGCCGACATCGACCCCGTCACGCGCAACATCGATCTCGACAAGCTCGAGGCCGCCATCACGCCGCGCACCAGGGCGATCATCCCCGTCTACCTCGCCGGCTTGCCCGTCGACATGGACCGTCTCTACGCCATCGCCCGCCAGCACGAGCTGCGCGTGATCGAAGACGCCGCGCAAGCGTTCGGCTCGACGTGGAACGGCAAGCGCATCGGCGCGATCGGCGACATCGTCTCGTTCAGCTTCCACCCCAACAAGAACCTCACGTCGATCGAAGGCGGCGCGCTCGTGCTCAACAATGAGGACGAAGCCGAACTCGCCCGCAAGTACCGCCTGCAGGGCATCACGCGCACGGGCTTCGACGGCATGGACTGCGACGTGCTCGGTGGCAAGTACAATCTCACGGACGTGGCGGCGCGCGTGGGCCTCGGTCAGCTGAAGCACATCGAGCGCTTCACCGAGCAGCGCCGCAAGCTCGCGCACGCCTATTTCACGGGCTTCGAGGGCAGCGCCGCGGTGAAGCTCGGCGTGGGTCTGCCGGTGGCCGACTTCGCCAACAGCAATTGGCACATGTTTCAGATCACGCTGCCGCTCGAGAAGCTCACGCTCGACCGTGCGGGCTTCATGGAGCAGCTCAAGGAGCGCGGTATCGGCTCGGGCGTGCACTACCCGGCCATTCACCTCTTCACGCTCTATCGCGAGCGCGGTTTCCGTGCGGGCATGTTCCCGCACGCCGAGCGGTTCGGCGCGACCACGGTCACGCTGCCGCTCTTCACGCAGATGAGCGTCGCCGACGTGGCCCGTGTGTGCCGCGCCGTCGACGAGATCTGCAAGCAGTACGCAGTCGAGGCCGCGGCCTGACCCACAGCTTCACACGTGGATTCAGGCGCATGCGGGTGCGGCAGCCCAGGGGGGCGCACCCGCTTTGCACTCGCTTGAGAGCGGCAAGATCGACGCCAATTACACGCATTACCAGAACGGAAAAGACGCACTCATGACCCAAACGGAACAACGCACCTTGACCCCGGAAACGCCGGAAGTCTCGGTCATCATTCCGGTCTACAACGAGGAAGAAGGACTGGCCGCGCTGTTCGCGCGCCTGTACCCGGCGCTCGACGCGCTCGGCACCTCGTACGAAATCATCTTCATCAACGACGGCAGCCGCGACCGCTCGGCCGCGATGCTCGCCGAGCAGTTCCGCGCGCGGCCCGACACCACGCGCGCGATCCTGCTCAACGGCAACTACGGCCAGCACATGGCGAT
>DATEJU010000417.1:0-5848 GCA_035277805.1 Paraburkholderia sp.
GTCGGCCAGAAGATCAGCATCACGTCGCGCAAGGCGCAGACCACGCGCCATCGCATCACCGGCATCAACACGGTCGATGACGCGCAGTACATCTTCGTCGACACGCCCGGCTTCCAGACGCGCCACAGCACCGCGCTCAACCGCTCGCTGAACCGCGCCGTCACCTCGACGCTCAGCTCCGTCGATGCCGTGCTGTTCGTGATCGAAGCCGGCAAGTTTGGCCCCGACGACCAGAAGGTGCTCGACCTGATCCCGCCGAAGGCGCCCACGATCCTGATCGCGAATAAGATCGACCGCGTGAGCGACAAGGCCACGCTCTATCCGTTCATCCAGGAAGTGGAGAAGCTGCGCGAGTTCCGCGAGATCGTTCCGCTCTCGGCCAAGAATCCCGACGACATCAAGCGTCTGCTCGAAACGCTCAAGCCGTATCTGCCCGAAGGCGAGCCGATCTATGGCGAAGACGACCTGACCGATCGCAGCGAGCGCTTTCTCGCTGCCGAGATTCTGCGCGAAAAAGTGTTCCGCTGGACCGGCGACGAGCTGCCGTACACGAGCACCGTGCTGATCGACAAGTTCGAGCAGGAAGGGCGCTTGCGCCGTATCTTCGCGACGATCCTCGTCGAGCGCGATAGCCAGAAGGCCATGGTGATCGGCCAGAAAGGCGCCAAGCTCAAGCAGATCAGCACCGAAGCGCGCCTCGACATGGAAAAGCTGTTCGACGGTCCGGTTTATCTCGAAACCTTCGTGAAGGTGAAGAGCGGTTGGGCCGACAACGAGGCTGGTCTGCGCGCTTACGGTTACGAGTGACCTGTTGCGAGTGCCAGGAGCGGGTGCCAGGATGAGTGACGGCGCAGCCGGAACCCTGAACGACGACTGGCCCGCGCCCGACGCGGGCATGAATGCCGACGACGCCGACTTCGAGTCGCCCGCCGGCGGCCGCGCGCGCGCCGCGGCTACGCCATCGCGCAGTCGGCGTGCAAAGTCGTCCGCGGCAAGCAGCGACCTGGCCGAAGGCGCAGACGCCACGCTCGAGCGCGCCTCGACCTCGCGCGCACCGCGCAAGACCAGCGCCCGCTCGACCTTGCCGCGCGCGCCGCGCAGCGCGACGCCCGACTATCGCGTCGCCGAGCAGCCCGCGTTCGTGTTGCACAGCTACCCCTGGCGCGAGACCAGCCTCGTCATCGACGTGCTCACGCGCGATCACGGCCGCGTCGCGCTCGTCGCGAAGGGCGCCAAGCGCCCGCACTCGGCGCTGCGCGGCGTGCTGCAGACGTTCCAGCCGCTCACGCTCTCATGGACCGGCAAGGGCGAAGTGCGCACGCTCACCGGCGCCGAATGGGTAGGCGGCATGCTGCCGCTCGTCGGAGACGCGCTGCTGTGCGGTTTCTACGTGAACGAGCTGCTCGTGAAGTTCTGTGCGCGCGAAGACCCGCATCCCCCGTTGTTTCACCACTATGTCGTGACGATGACGCGCCTCGCGCACGACGAGCCGCCCGTGCAGGTGCTGCGCTCGTTCGAGCGCGTGCTGCTGCGCGAGACCGGCTACGCGCTCTCGCTCAACCGCACGGTGAACCGCAAGACGGTGGTGCCCGAAGGGCGCTACGTGTTCGATCCCGAGCGCGGCGTGCGCGAGGCCTCCGACGAATGGCCCGCGCAATGGCCCGTGCTTTCCGGCCAGACGTTGCTCGACATGGAAGAGGACGATTACCATCGACCCCAGACCGTCGCGCAGAGCAAGGCGCTGATGCGTTTCCTGTTGCACACTTACCTTGGCGGCACGCCGCTCGCGACGCGCCAGATACTGATCGACCTGCAGAGCCTATGAGCTTCTTCCTCACTTCGCCTAACGTGATCGACCTCGGCGTCAACATCGACCACGTCGCCACGCTGCGCAACGCGCGCGGCACGGCCTATCCCGATCCGATCCGCGCGGCGCTGCTCGCAGAAGAAGCGGGCGCCGATGCCATCACGCTGCATCTGCGCGAGGATCGCCGTCATATCGTCGACGCCGACGTGCGCAAGCTGCGTCCGCTGCTCAAGACGCGCATGAACCTCGAGTGCGCGGTCACGGCCGAGATGCTCGACATCGCGTGCGAGATCAAGCCGCAGGACGTTTGCCTCGTGCCCGAGAAGCGCGCGGAGCTGACGACCGAAGGCGGCCTCGACGTGGCAGGGCAGTTCGACGCCGTCGCGGCTGCTTGCCGGCAGCTTGCCGATGCGGGCATCCGCGTGTCGCTCTTCATCGACCCTGACGAGACGCAGATCCGCGCGGCGCACGAAACCGGCGCGCCCGTGATCGAGCTGCATACGGGCCGCTATGCCGAAGCGCACGAGGCCGCCGAGCAGCAGCGCGAGTTCGAGCGCGTGGTGCTGGGCGTGAACTGCGGCATCGGCCTCGGGCTGAAGGTGAACGCGGGCCACGGGCTGCACTACACGAACGTGCAGCAGATTGCCGCGATCGACGGCATTCACGAGCTCAACATCGGCCACGCGATCGTCGCGCATGCGATCTTCGCGGGCTGGGAGAATGCGGTGCGCGAGATGAAGGCGATCATGGTCGCGGCGCGTCTGGCTGCCACGCGCGCGTGACGCGCGCGCATTGCACGTTTTTCGCGAGCGCTCGCGCACCCGACGGCCCACTCATCGACCACCTGGCGACCACTTAGCGACGAGGAATGCATGGCGATCTACGGCATCGGCACCGACATCATCCAGGTGAGCCGCGTCGCGGCAGTCATGGAGCGCACCGGCGGGCGCTTTGCGCCGCGCGTGCTCGGCCCCGACGAACTCGCGGTCTACGAAGCGCGCAAGGCGCGCTCCGAGAAGCGCGGGCTTGCCTATCTGTGCACGCGCTTTTCCGCGAAGGAAGCGTTCTCGAAGGCCATCGGCCTCGGCATTCACATGCCGATGACCTGGCGCGGCGTGCAGACGCTCAACGCGCCCGGCGGCAAGCCGTACATGGTCGCTTCGGGCGAGCTCGCGCAATGGCTCGAGGCGCGCGGCATCACCACGCAAGTGTCGATCACCGACGAGCAGGACTACGCGGTCTCGTTCGTGGTCGCCGAAACCAACCTGCACGCACGCTGATTTCAATCTTCAATCCCGCCGCGCGCGGCACGCTGCCCGCGGCCATTACGCCAATTCAACGCCAGATCGATGAAGAGAATTCCCGGACCGGTCATGCTCGACGTGGTCGGCACGACGCTCAACCACGACGACGTGCGCCGCCTCGCGCATCCTTCAACCGGCGGCGTGATCCTGTTCGCGCGCCACTATGAGAACCGCGCGCAGCTCGTCGCGCTCACGGACGCCATCCGCGCCGTGCGCGAAGACCTGCTGATCTCCGTCGACCATGAGGGTGGCCGCGTGCAACGCTTTCGCACCGACGGCTTCACGGTGCTCCCTGCGATGGGCCGCATCGGCGCGCTGTGGGACAAGGACGTGCTGCTCGCCACCAAGCTGGCCACCTCGGTTGGCTATATCCTCGCGAGCGAGCTGCGCGCTTGCGGCATCGACTTGAGCTTCACGCCCGTGCTCGATCTGGGCTACGGCCAGTCGAAGGTGGTGGGCGACCGTGCGTTCCATCGCGACCCGCGCGTCGTCACGCTGCTCGCCAAGAGCCTGAACCATGGCCTCGCGCTCGCGGGCATGGCGAACTGCGGCAAGCATTTCCCGGGACACGGCTTTGCGAGCGCCGACTCGCACGTCGCGGTGCCGGTGGACGAGCGTCCGCTCGAATCGATACTCGGCGAGGACGCGCAGCCTTATGACTGGCTCGGCCTCTCGCTCGCGGCGGCCATGCCGGGCCACGTGATCTATCCGAAGGTCGACTCGAAGCCGGCCGGCTTCTCGCGCATCTGGGTGCAGGAGATTCTGCGCGAGCGGCTGCGCTTCACGGGCGCGATCTTCAGCGACGATCTTTCGATGGAGGCCGCGCGCCAGGGCGGCACGTTGACCGAGGGTGCGCGCGCGGCGCTCGAAGCCGGTTGCGACATGGTGTTGATCTGCAACCAGCCGCACGAGGCGGAGAAGGTGCTCGACGCGCTGCGCACGGCCGAGCCCACGCGCGCCGCGCAGGCATCGGCGAAGCGCATCAAGCGGCTGCGCCCGCGCAGCAAGGCGCTGCGCTGGGACAAGCTCGTGGCCGATCCCGCATATCTTTCCGCGCAGGCGTTGCTGCGTACCGTGCTGCCCTGAGCGCCGCTCAGGCGTTACGCGTTACGTTACGTTCCGCGCGAACACAGCCCGGAAAACCGGAACGGCGGCCCTTCGAATTCGAAGGGCCGCCGTTTTTTCGTGTGCACGAAACGTGACGGGCGTCAGTTCAGCCGCATGCGCTGGAGCTTGTTGTAGAGCGTCTTCGGGCTGATGCCGAGAAGCGATGCCGCGCGGTGGCGCGTGCCGCCCACGGCGTCGAGCGTGGCGCGGATCAACATCTCTTCGACATCGGCGAGCGGCGTGCCGACCGCGACCTGCACGCGGCCGCCGTTGACTTCGCGCGGCGCGCCGCCGCTGGCTTCTTCGGCCTGCAGGGTCTCGAGGATGTCGCCGGACGCGTGCCACGCGCGCTCCACGCGCTCCTGCAACTCTCGTACGTTGCCGGGCCAGTCGTAGGCGAGGCATTCGCGCACGAACGAGGGCGAGACAAGCCGCGTCGTGCCGGTGAGGCCGCGCGCATGCGCTTCGAGATTGAGCTCGTCGACGCGCGCCGCGGCGAGCAGTGCGGCGTCTTCTTCGCGATCGCGCAGCGGCGGCAGCTGGATCGACGCAGCATCGAGCCGCATCCACAGATCCTCGTGCAGCAAGCCCTGGCGGACGGCGTCGCGCGGCACCGCGCGCGTGGCCGCGATGAGGCGGAAATCGGTGCCCACTTCGCTGTTGCCGCCCACGCGCATGAAGGTCTGCGAATCGAGCGCACGCAGGAGCGCTTCCTGTTGGGCGCGCGGTAGATCGGTGAGCTCGTCGACGAAGAGCGTGCCGCCGCTCGCCTGATCGACGAGGCCGGGCTCGCGCTGCTCCGCGCCATTGAACGCACCGCGCTCGTGGCCGAAGAGCAGGCTCGCGATGGGCCGCTCACCGGCTTCGGCCGTGAGCGCGCGCACGTCGCAGACCACGAACGGCCCCTTGCGGCGGCGGCTCAGCTGATGCAGCGTGCGCGCCGTCACTTCCTTGCCGGTGCCGGCCTCGCCGTGCACAAGGATCGCCGATTCGGTGGGAGCGAGCTGCTCCAGTGCGTCGTAGATGTGCTGGATCGCGCTGCTGCGGCCGACCATCGGGCCGAAGCGGCCGAGTTCGCGCAGCGTCGCGCGCAGCGTGCGGACTTCCTCGGTGAGCTCGTAAGGCCGTGGAATGCGCGCGAGCAGGCTGCGCAGGCGCGGAATGTTGACGGGCTTGAGCAGGTAGTCCCAGATGCCGTGGCGCAAGCCCTCGATCGCGCTCTCGACGGTCGCATTGCCGGTCATCACGATCACGGGCAGTGCGCCGCCGGGCGGCTGGGCGGGCAGATGGGGCAGCAGCTCCAGGCCGCCGCCGTCGGGCAGGTTCAGGTCGACGAGCACGACGTCAGGAATGAAGCGCGTGAGTGCGGCGCGCGCGTCGGCCAGCGTGGCGGCCGTATCGACGGAAAAACCGTCGGCAGCCAGGATGGCCGAAAGGCCGGACAGGCTGTTGGGATCGTCTTCGACAATCAGGGCGTGTGGCATGGCGGAAGCGGCTTACGGATGAACGCAGGTGCGCCGGGCAGACGCGCGCGTGCGCGCTGCCCGGCCGGCAATTGGCAGGCATCCAGCAGGCGCGACATTGCGGCGCGCCGCGGCGCGGCACGATACGGAAGATTTCACCGAGATCA
>DATEJU010000418.1:0-8408 GCA_035277805.1 Paraburkholderia sp.
TGTCGACCGACTGGCCCTGGCCGCTTTTCTCGCGCTCTGCGAGCGCGAGCAGGATGCCGGCGAGCGCGTTCAGGCCCGTCACCATGTCGACGATGGGCAAGCCGATGCGCAGCGCGGGTCCGTCGCTTTCGCCGTTCACGCTCATGAGGCCGGCCATCGCCTGGATCACGGCGTCGTAGCCGGGCAGACCGCCGAGCGGGCCGTCCGGGCCGAAGCCCGAGATCGCGCAATGGATCAGGCGAGGAAAGCGCGGCTTGAGATCGCGCTCGTAATCCATGCCCCAGCGCGCGAGCGTGCCGGGCTTGAAATTCTCGACGAGGACGTCGGCGCCTTCGAGCAGTTGCCAGAGAATCGCGCGGCCTTCGTCGCGCGAAAGATCCACGGCAATGCCCTGCTTGTTGCGATTCACGCCCACGTAGTACCAGGCGGTCTCGCCGAGAAAGGGCGGGCCCCAGCCGCGCGTTTCGTCGCCGTCGGGCGGCTCGAGCTTGATGACCTCGGCGCCGTGGTCGGCGAGCGCCTGGGTGCAGTACGGGCCGCCCAGCACGCGGCTCAGGTCGATCACGCGCAAGCCGTGCAGCGCGCCGTTCACCTTGCCCGATGCGGATGTTTCGGATGTCTGATGAATTGTCATCGTTCGCGCCTCACTGTGCGGGCAGCAACTGCATTGCATCCGCGAGCGGCAGCGGTTGTTCGTCGACGAGTGCGCGCAGTTGCGCGGCGCTGGCGTCGCGTTCGTCGAGCGCAAGCGGGTCGTGCGGCAGCAGCTTGTGGCGCACGATCAGATGCGCGAGCGCGAGACGCCGGTAATCCTGCGCATCGCGCGAGACTTGCGCGGCCTCGCACGCCATGAGGGCGGCCGTGGTCGCGTGATAGAGCGCGCTCGCGGCCTGGCGCACCGATTCGTCGCGGCCGCACTCGGCCACGCTCTCCAGCGCGGCGCCCGCGCGCTCGAAGGCGGCGCGCAAGAGCGCCGCGCTCGCCTCGGGCAGGCCGCTTTCCGCGAGCTGCGCGCGCACGTAGCGCGCGAGCGCATCGAGTGCGCCCTCGCGCTTGGCCGCGCGCGCGACGTCGAGCGCGACGATGTTGCTGGTGCCTTCCCAGATCGAGCCCAGATGCGCATCGCGCACGAGGCGCGGGTCGCTCCATTCCTCGATATAGCCCACGCCGCCGCGCACTTCCATCGCGTCGCCGGTCACGCGGCGCGCGTCGCGGCACGCGCGGAACTTGATGAGCGGCGTGAGGATCCGCACGCATTTGGCGGCCAGCTCGTCGCCGCGATCGGCGCGCGCGAGCAGCGTGGCGATCTGCATGAACATCGTGCGAGCCTGTTCGGCGGACAGCATCATCTTGAGCAGTTGACGCTGCATCAGCGGCATCTCGATCAGCTTGCGGCCGAACGCTTCGCGATGGCGCGCCACATGCAGCGCTTCGGTGAGCGCGCGGCGCATGAGGCCCGCCGCGCGCACGCCGTTCGACAGACGCGACATGTTGATCATGTCCGCCATCTGATGAAAGCCGCGGCCCACTTCGCCGATCAAATACGCCTGCGCCCCTTCGAGCACGATCTCGCCGCTGGCCATCGAGCGGCTGCCGAGCTTGTCCTTCAGGCGCACGATGCGATAGCTGTTGCGCGTGCCGTCGGGCAGCGTCTTCGGCAACAGGAAGAGCGCGAGGCCCTTGATGCCCGGGGGGGCGTCGTCGGGGCGCGCGAGCACCATCGCGAGATCGGCGTCGGCGTTCGAGCAGAACCACTTGTCGCCATGGAGGCGCCAGACGTCTTCGCCGTTCGCGCCGCGCTCCCTGAGCGCGCGCGTGGCGATGCGCGCGACGTCCGAGCCCGCGGCCTGCTCGGTCATGAACATCGCGCCCTGATAGAGCGTGTCGAAGTCTTGCGATGCGAGCATCGGCAGATAGCGCGCAATGAGCTCGGGCGTGCCGAAGCGGCGCAGCGTGCGCGTGAGCGAGTCGGTCATGCTCACGGGGCAGCACAGGCCGAATTCCGCCTGCACGAAGAGGTACGTGAGCGCATATTTGACGAGCGGCGCGGGGGCGTTCTCGCGATGGCTCATCGCCGCGAGGCCGAGCTCCGCGTAAGCGACGCGTTCGAGCGCGACGTAGTCAGGGTGTTTCTCGATGCTCTGGAGCGGCTCCCCGCGGCGCGTGCGTTGTTTCAATGCGGGCGGATTGTGGTCGGCGACGAGCGCCAGCGCGTCGAGCTCGTCCGAGGCGCGCTGGCCGAGCGTGACGAGTTGGGGCTCGATGGCGGCATAGGCTGCACCGCCGAGATAGCTGCGCAGTAGCGGGGCCAGACCGGGGTCGCTCGTGAAGAAGTTGATGCCGCGGCTGTCGGGAATATTGGCCGAGCCGTCGGCCTGCGCGGCGGCGGCGGGAAGATCGCTCATCGGGGTGTCTCCAGGGGCTTATTGGGATCGGCGCGCACACAGCGCCGCGATGGGACCCAGCTTAGGCAG
Organism: Paraburkholderia sp.; assembly: GCA_035277805.1. GTDB lineage: Bacteria > Pseudomonadota > Gammaproteobacteria > Burkholderiales > Burkholderiaceae > Paraburkholderia. The sequence continues at coordinate 2,475 of DATEJU010000418.1, forward strand.
CGCGACGATAACGGTCCAATACAAACGATGTCCTGTACGATAAGCAGCATCTATCGATAACGGCACCGGAACGATCAGTACGGAGACACCGCAATGGAACTCAAGCAATTGCGCTATTTCGTGGCCGTGGCCGAGGAGCTGCACTTCGGCCGTGCGGCACGACGGCTCTTCATCTCGCAGCCCGCGCTGAGCTTCGATATCCGCAAGTTCGAAGAGCAACTGGGCGTGCAGTTGCTCGAGCGCAGCAACAAGGCGGTCGCGCTCACGAACGCAGGCTACGTGCTGCTCGAAGAGGCGCGGCGGCTCCTCTCGCAGGCCGACGAAGTGCGGCGCATCGCGGCGCGCTCGGCACATGGGCTTGCGGGACGGCTGCGCATCGGCTTCGTGAACTCGATGCTCTATCGCGGGTTGCCCGAGGCGGTCCGGCGCTTCGAGGCCGATCATCCCGCCGTGGAAGTCGTGCTGCGCGAGATGAACACCATCGAGCAGGTGCAGGCGCTGCAGCGCTTGCAGATCGATCTGGGCTTCGCGCATTGGGGGCGCTTTCCGGCCGAGGTGCAGTCCGAGCCGCTTTTTTCCGAGCCGTTTCTTTGCTGCCTGCCGGCGGGGCACCGCCTCGCGCGGCGCAGGCGTATCGAGCTCGCCACGCTCGCGCGCGAGCCGTTCATTCTGTTTCCGCGCTCGGTGTCGCCGCATTATCACGATCAGATCATTGCGACTTGCGTGGAGGCCGGCTTCAGCCCGCAAATCCGCCACGAGGCCCGGCTATGGCAGACCGTGGTGACGATGGTGGAGTTTGGCATGGGCATCGCGCTCGTGCCCGCCGCGCTCGGCAACATGGCCGGCGAGCGTGCGGTGTTCCGGCCACTCTCAAGCAATCCTTATGAATCGCAGGTGCTCAAGCTGGCGCGCACAGGGGAGACGAACGCCATTGTGCGGGGGTTTGCGGGGTATCTGGCGGTGCGGGGGCGCGTTGCCCCATAGTGGCTGAGGTTAGCTGACGCCTCAGACGATGACCTGATCGCCGCGCGTGGCGAGCGACGGCCGCGGCAGCGGGCCGCCGTCGGCGAGCACGCGCGTGATGCCCTCGGCATCGAGCGGCTTGCTGAAACGATACCCCTGCGCTTCGACACAGCCGAGCGCCAGCAGGAACTCCTGCTGTGCGAGCGTTTCGACGCCTTCGGCGATGACGGATAAGCCGAGCGCTTTCGCAAGCGTGACGATCGCCTTCACGATCGCACCAGTGTCGCTTTCCTCGATGCTATGCACGAACGCCCGGTCGATCTTGATGCGATCGACCGGCAGCGCGCGCAATTGACTGAGGCTCGAGTAGCCCATGCCGAAATCGTCGACCGCCACGCCGATGCCGGCGCAGCGAAACTCGTGAAGGCGGCGCACGGCGATCTCGGGTTGCTGCATCAGCGCGGTCTCGGTGACCTCGAGTTCGAGCTTCGTCGGATCGGCACCCGTCTCGCGCAAGATGGCCTGGAACGTCTCGACGATATTCGGGCGCTGCAATTGCAGCGGCGACAAATTGATCGAGATGCGCACGGGCGCAATACCCATGTGCCGCCAACGCGCCGATTGACGGCAAGCCTCGTGCAGCACCCACTCGCCGAGTTTCGCGACGAATCCCGACTTCTCCGCAATCGGCACGAATTCCGCTGGGGCGATCTCGCCGTAAATCTCGTCGTACCAACGCACGAGCGCTTCGACGCCGAGCACGCAACCGTTGCGCATGTCGACCTGCGGCTGGTAATGCAGTCGCAGCGTACCGTCTTCGATCGCCCTTCTGAGACGCGCCGAAAGGATGAGCTTCGCGTCGGCGTCCGCGCGCATTTCGGGCCGATAGCGTTCCCAGCAGTTGCGGCCGCGATTCTTGGCCGCGTACATCGCCATGTCCGCGCAAGGGATCAGCGTTTGCGCATCGTCGGCATCCGCTGGAAACACGCTCACGCCGACGCTCGCACTGACGACGAGCTCGTGCCCGTCGACGAGCAGGGGCTTCGCCATCGCCGCGAGCACGGCATCGGGCAGGTCGAAGCGTGCCGTGCCGTCCCGCCCTCCAGGCGCCACGACGATGAACTCGTCGCCACCATAGCGACCGACAATGTCGCCGGGGCGGGTGCAGGCTCGCAGACGTGCGGCGACTTCGACGAGCAGCAGATCGCCGACACTATGCCCGAGCGCATCGTTGACGGTCTTGAAGGCATCGAGGTCGACGAAAACGACATGGACGGATCTGCCGTTGCGGCCGGGGGCAGCGAGCAGGGCCTGCAATTTCGCGCTGACCGCCGCGCGATTCGCGAGCCCGGTCAGGCTGTCGCATTCGCTCAGTTCGCGCATGCGGCGTGAGCGATCGAGCAGCTTCACCGAGACGTCATGAGTCGTTTTGGCGAAGAGGAGCGGATAGACGAAGATGATGGGCAGCCAGACCGGCGCGATTTGCGTGTTCAGGGGATCGAAGGCAATGCCAAAGGTTGCCGCCCCGACCATGAGGCCTGCCGCACTGGCGCCCAGCCCGGCGACGAACAGCGGCCAGCCACCGATCGCCATGTTGTCGAGCGCAAACATCAACAGGATGACGACCGTCGCGACGGGCTCGAAATGAACCGCAGCGACGAGCCAGCCGCCGAATGTCGAATCGAAGAGCATATTCCATTGCTCTTTGCGGGGCGCATTGGCGATGGAGGGGCAAACGAGCCGGTAGGCGACATGCGGCCAGATGAGGCAGACGGCAAGAACGCCGACGAGGAGCCACGCCGGCTTATGCTGCAAGTGCAGCAGGGACAGCACGGGTAGCGTGCCCAGCGCGTAACCAAGGGCCCTGAGCACGTAAATGCGCCGCACAAGGCCGGTAGTCCAGGCTCTGTCGCCTTGGGCAGACGTGAGCACGAGGTCTCCTGAATCAGTTCATATGATTTAGCGAGAGAGTAGACCAGATCGGATGAACGCGCGAGCAGTCAAAAAATGGGGGCGCGCTCGGGCGGCGTGCCTCGTTGCCGCGAAGGTAGCGCCGAGGGTTCGGCGGGGAATCGGAGCCCCCGGCGCCATCATTTCGAATTGGAAGGAGTGAGCGGGATGGTTAGCAATGCATAGTGATTTGGGAAATGCGCAATCGCAGAAGCTCCCCATCAGCCGCAGGTCCCGATCTCCCCGCACGCGGTGCAGAAGTCGCAGCCGTCGCGCCGGATCACCGCGTTCGCGCCGCACGAGCCGCATTTGCGTCCGAGCATGGCGTGGGGCGCCGCGAGCGCCGCGTCGGCGGGCAGGGCGTTGGGGCCGTCCAGCACCCGGTCGCCCGCGCGCGCTGCGGCATCGGCTTCGTCGATTGCCAGTGCGCCAGTGCGCGCCACGCTTTCGGCGCGCCGCTGCGCGAGCAGCCGCGACGGCACCTGACGCCCTTCGGCGTCCAGAAAGCCGCGCCGGTGCAGGATCTGCTGGATCGCATAGGCGATGGCCGCCACCTCGGAGTCGTGCCACAGCGGCGTGCGCTTGCCGTCGAGCCGCTGCGTCTCGCCGTAGCGCACCTGGCCGCGGTCCCACGACACCTTGCGCAAGTCCTGCAGATTGCGCGCGACGAAGCCGCCGCGCGCGGCGAGCGAGAGCGAGCGCATCGTCGCCGTGATCCATTGCTGCGACTCGTCGCGCTGCCCCACGGGAATGAAGAACTCGATGGGCCGCTCGATCGTCACCGGTTCGCCGCCCACCTGGCCCGTCACCTCGAGGAACGAAACGGCCACGTAGAGCGAGACCTTGCCCGTCTGCGTGAGGTACTCGATTTTCTCGATCACGGCCGGCAGCTCGCCCTTGGGTCGATGGTCGATCGCCACGCGCAGCGGGTCGAGCAGGGCGTCGCTCTGGGCGTCGTCGAGCGCGTCGCCGGCGGCGGGCAGCGTCTGCAGCACGGCGCCGAGCGTCTCGTTGGGCCGATAGGTGGCGAGGCCCTTGAGCCCGCGCCGCCATGCGTCGAGATAGAGATCCTCGAAGGCGTCGAACGGATAGTCGGCGGGCACGTTCACGGTCTTCGAAATCGAGGTGTCCACGAACGGCTGCACGGCCGCCATCATCGCTACGTGCTCCTGCGCGCTCAGTTGCAGCGCGCTCACGAAATAGTCGGGCAGCGCGTTCACGTCGCCGCCCAGTTCGCGATAGACGCGCCACGCGTGGTCTTCGACCATGAAGGTTTCGTTGCTGCCGTCGGCCATGCGGCGCGTGCGCTGATAGGTCCACGAGAACGCGGGCTCGATGCCGTTCGAGGCGTTGTCGGCGAACGCGAGGCTCACCGTGCCGGTGGGCGCGATCGAGAGCAAATGGCTGTTGCGGATGCCGTGCGCGCGGATCTCGGCCTGCAGATCGTCGGGCAGACGCGAGGCGAAGGTGCCGGCCGCAAGATAGGCGTTCGCCTCGAAGAGCGGGAACGCGCCGCGCTCGCGCGCGAGCGCCACCGACGCGCGGTACGCCGCGTCGCGCATCGTGCGGCCCACTTGCGCGCCGAACGCGCAGCCCGCCTCCGAGTTGTAGCGGATGCCGAGCATCACGAGCGTGTCGCCGAGCCCCGTGAAGCCCACGCCGATGCGCCGCTTGGCTGCGGCTTCCGCCTGCTGTTCGGGCAGCGGCCAGAGCGTGACGTCGAGCACGTCGTCGAGAAAGCGCACCTGGGTCGCGGTGCGCGCGGCGAGCTCGTCCCAGTCGAACGAGGGCTTGCCGCCGCGCAGCTGCGCGAACGGCTCGCGCACGAAGCGCGTGAGATCGAGCGGGCCGAGATTGCAGCAGCCGTAGGCGGGCAGCGGCTGCTCGCCGCACGGATTGGTCGCGCGGATGCTTTCCAGCGCGCGCAGGTTGTTGTCCTCGTTCATGCGCGAGATGAACACCACGCCGGGCTCGGCCATGTCGTAGGTCGAGCGCATGATGGCGTCCCACAGCGCGCGGGCGCGTTTTTCGGCGTAGACCCACAGGCCGTCGTCGCGCTGCTTGAGGTCGCCCGCCGCGCGCAGCGCGGGCGAGGGTTCGGCACGATGCACGAGCGGCCAGATTTCGTCGTTTTCGACGGCGCGCATGAACGCATCGGTCACTGCCACCGAGACGTTGAAGTTGTTCCAGCGCCCCTTCGAATGCTTGGCCTCGATGAACTCGGGCAGGTCGGGGTGATCGCAGTCGAGCACGGCCATCTGCGCGCCGCGCCGCGAGCCCGCGCTTTCCACGGTGCGGCACGAGGCGTCGAATACGTCGATGTAGCTGCACGGCCCGGAGGCGCTCGATTCCGTCGATTTCACGTGCGCGCCGCGCGGGCGGATCGCCGAAAAGTTGTAGCCGACGCCGCCGCCGCGCCGCATGGTCTCGGCGGCCTGCAGCAGCGCGACGTAGATGCCGGGGCGGCCTTCGTCGTCCACGCCCTGGATGCTGTCGCCCACCGGCTGCACGAAGCAGTTGATGAGCGTGGCCTCGATGCCGGCGCCCGCGGCGCTCATGATGCGGCCCGCGCCCAGTGCGCCATGGCGCAGGTTGTCGACGAAGCGCGCCTCCACTTCGGCGCGCAGCTCGGGCGGCTCGGCCTGCGCGACGCCATGGGCGACGCGGCGATAGATGTCGTCGGCGGTCTGCTCGTCGCCCTTGGCGTACTTTTCGAGCATCACGTCGAGCGAGAAGGGCTGGGCGGGGAACGGGAGCGGGGGCGTGTTTTCAGCCATGGCCGGGGCCTCTCGGGGCGCCGCGTCTCGCTTGACGGAGATGAAGGGTGCGATGGCGTGGCGGCGGTTGCGGGACGAGGCGCCGCAGCGCAGGGTGTGCGCGGCCGGCACCATCTTTTGCAACCTTACCGCAGCGGCGGCGGGCGTGTCGGACAGTGTGGCGCGGGGTCGCTGGAGAGGGGGAGGTCGGGCTCCGGCGCGGTCAGCCCGCCATCAGCCTGCAATCAGGCCATATTCAGGCCGC
>DATEJU010000419.1:0-2402 GCA_035277805.1 Paraburkholderia sp.
CGGCGCGCCGATCGAGTAACCACGAAAGACCGTGCCGTCGGCGAGCGCGAGCAGAGCGGGAGAGAAAGACGGCAACACGGGAGACTCCTTGGGGGAGCACCCTGTGCCGACCTGTTATCCGACGTTGCGTGTCTTGCGACCTGGGAGCGGCTGCGGCGTCGGCATCCTGTCGTTGCGATCAGGACGCGCGCGCGGCGCGCTCCACAGTCTGCTCGTTACGCGACTTGTCCGTGTTTGACCGTGTGTCGGGCGCCGGGCCACGAAAGTGCGTTTGTGACGCTCGATCGGGCGGCAGCCAGCCAGTAGAAACGGAAAGCGCGGGCGGCGGATGAACGGATGGGGGAGGTAGGCGCTAGGGTGCGGGTTGATAAGCTCAAACCTTGAAATTATAGCGCGAAAATGCCCTTTCTTTCAAATTTCGGGATGGCGCCGATCAGGCGATGCGCCGATGCAAGCCGGGATAGCGCCCTTTCCACTATAGGCACCGAAAGGCGTCCGACAAGCGCAGCGACCTTCGCTCCGGGCGCGCTCGCCCGACGGTCGCCCCCTTTTGGGGCTCGCCAATGAAAACGCCGCCACCTGGCGGGGTGACGGCGTGAGAAACAATGGCAAAAGTGATCGGAGCGAAACATCGCGCACTGCCCCCGCAGCGCACGACTTGAGCACCCTTCGCCGGCCGCTATCTGGATTTGCGCTTCTGCGTGTGGGTTTCGGCCTTCGGGCGGCTTGCCGCACCCTTCGACGCCTTGCTGGGCGCGGCGCTGGAAGCCTTTTCCCTGCCCGACGCCGAAGCCTTGGCCTTGACCGGCTCGGAAACTTTGACGACTTCAGTTCGCGCGCGACCGTGTTTCTTATCGTAGCGCGACTTGGAACCCGTGTCTGCAATCCGGGTCCCGATGCGTTGCACGCCACCGCCCGAAACGTTCGTTGCCAGACGCTCCGGCCCCGGCTCGCTCGGCATCGCCTTGCCGACCGGCACGTGCAGCACAAGCACCTGCCCCGGCGTCACGAGATCGCGGTGCGTCTTGTTCCAGGCCTTGAGCTGGCCAACCGAAACGCCATAGCGCCCCGCCACCGTTTCCATCGACTGCTTGCGACGCACGCGGATCAGCATCTTGCGCGTGTCGGGCACGTCCGGCTCCATGGCCAGCACCGCGCTTTCGGCCACGTCGGCGCTGATGTCCTCGTCGTCGCCATCGTCGGTGCGCGGCACCACGAGCGTCGAGCCCGCCTTCAGGCGCATGCCCGCAGGGATCTTGTTGACCGACATGAGCGTGTCCGCGTCCACGCCGATCTTCTGCGCGATGGCCGCCGGCGTGGCGCGCGAGTCGGTCGTGTAGGTGGTCCACGAAGACAGCTGGCCCGAATACGACTTGAGGTTGCGCTCGAAGGCGCTGGCGTTGTCGAACGGCAGCAGGATCTGCGGATCGGTCGCGCCGAGAATGACCGGCTTCTTGAACGACGGGTTGAGCGAACGGAACTCGTCGGGCGTCATGTTCGCGAGCTTGGCCGCGACGTCCACGTCGATGTCGTGCGAGGTGGTGACCGTGACGAAATACGGGTGATTCGGAATGGACGGCAGCGTGAGCCCGTATTGCTGCGGGTTCATCACGATGTTCTTGACCGCCTGCAGCTTGGGCACGTAGTTGCGCGTCTCGCTGGGCATGCGCAGGCTCTGATAGTCGGTCGGCAGACCGGCCGCCTGGTTGCGCGCGATGGCGCGCTGCACGTTGCCCTCGCCCCAGTTGTAGGCGGCGAGCGCAAGATACCAGTCGCCGAACATGTCATGCAGGCGCGACAGATAGTCGAGCGCCGCGCTGGTGGAGGCGAGCACATCACGACGCTCGTCCTGCCACATGTTCTGCTTGAGGTTGTAGGTGCGACCGGTGCCCGGCACGAACTGCCACATGCCCGCAGCCTTCGCGACGGACAGCGCCTGCGGGTTGTACGCGGACTCGATGAACGGCAGCAGCGCAAGCTCGGTCGGCATATGCCGCGCCTCGAGTTCCTCGACGATGTGATACAGATATTTCTGCGAACGCTCGGTCATGCGCGCGACGTAGTCGGGACGCTGCGCATACCACTGGGCGTTCATGTCGACGAGGTCGCTTTGCAGGTCGGGCATCTGGAAGCCGCGACGGATGCGCGCCCAGAGATCGGCGTCGGGGCTCGTGAGCTGGTCGACCGAGCCTTTGTCGACGTTGATCGTTTCTTTCGCTGCGGAGGTTTTGCGGATGGCGTCTGCGCGCGCCTGGGGATCAGCTGGGGAGAGCGAGTTGGCAGAATTCGCAGTCGGCCCCCCGCTCGCACAGGCGGCGAGCATGAGAACCAGCAGCGCGCTTAGGATAAATCGCATGAACGTCTACTTGCTAATGGCGGGAATTTGGAGCCGATAGTACGGA
>DATEJU010000420.1:0-17562 GCA_035277805.1 Paraburkholderia sp.
AAGCACGAACGTCATGGCAATGCCACTCACGAACGTGTGCCATTCGAACGCGTCATAGAACACCGAAAAGTTGACGCCATAGTGCACGTCCAACCACTGAAAGAATCCAGCGGCATGCATCATGTCAATGCTCCTCACAAGGGCACCGCCCGTTCGCCTGCATCGTCTCCAGCGCGGCGCTGCCTCCGGTCTCCACGTCTATTTATTCCTCGCAGCGTTAAAAAGCCGGTCGGGTCGACTCCTCGATATGACGGCGGGCCTCGGCCGCGCTCAACACCCCTGTCTCCTCGAGGATCTTGATCAGCGGCTGACCCTCGTGCACGGACTGGCGTGCCAACTCGCTGACCTTCGCGTATCCGAGGGTAGGTACGAGCGCGGTGGCCACGGCCATCGATTCGAAAAGATGCTGTTCATTGACTTCAACGTTAGCTTTGATTCCCTGAATGCACTTCTCGCGGAACAGACGAATGCCATTTTTCAATAATTCCAGCGATTCGAATACGCGATCGGCCACCACCGGTTCGAAGTGATTGATCTCCAATTGGCCACACTGCACAGCCTGCGCAACACAGTTGTCGTTACCGACAACCGCGAAGCCCAACTGCACAATCGACATGGGCACCACCGGGTTGACCTTGCCGGGCATGATCGACGAACCTGCCTGCACCGCCGGCATCGTGAGTTCCGCGAGGCCACCGACAGGCCCGGATGAAAGCAGAATCAAGTCCGATGCGACTTTCGCGAGCGACGTACCGCATACGCGCAACTCGGCGGAGATGCGCGAGAACACGTCGAGGTTTTGCATCGCATCGAAGGCATCGCCCGGCGCGCAAAAGGAAACGCCCGTGATCGCTGCCAGGTGCGCAAATACCGCGCTCCGATAGCCTGCTGGGGAGCCGAACCCCGTGCCGATCGCTGTACCGCCCAGCGGCAGAGCAAGCAGCTTCTCACGGACAGACTGCAGTTCATTGACAATGCGCTTCGTCAGCGATGCATAACCGCCAAAGACCTGCCCCAATCGCATTGGCTGCGCGTCCTGCAGACACGTTCGGCCCAGATGCAGTACGCCATCGAATTCGCTGGACTTGACTTCAAAGGCCACCGCGAGTTGCGACAACTCGTCGATGAGCGGCGCAAGCAACTCATAGACCGCCATTTTCATCGCAGCCGGATAGACGTCGTTCGTCGATTGCGAGCGATTGACATGATTGTTCGGATGCACGAAGTCGTAACGGCCAGGCTCGCCGCCGAGAAGCTGTTGTGCACGATTGGCAATCACTTCATTGAAATTCATGTTGGTCGACGTACCGCCCGACCCTTCCAGCAAATCCACGACAAAAGAGCTAGCGTGCTCGCCGTCGACGATCTCGCGGCATGCGGCCACGATCGCCTCGCACTGCTCGTCCGTGAGCACGCCCAGATCGCGATTCGCCAGCGCCGCCGCCCACTTGCATCGTGAGAATGCTTTGATGAACTCTGGTACATCCGCGATCGTCCGCTTCGACACACGCAGATTTTCCACGCCGCGCACGGAGTTCACGCCATACAGCTCATGGCTCGGAATGCTGACGTCGCCCCAATGGTCACTTTCCGTTCGCGTCAAAGCTTCGGTTTTACTGCTCATGTTCAGTCTCCGTTTCAATGTCGATGAGTTTGGGAAGGCCGGCATGGATCTGTGCAAGCCGTTGCAACAGCGACGTCGAGACAATCGAATGAGCGATCGTGTAGACGTCGTCGAATAGATGACTGTATTCGTCGCGGCGCGCGATGAGATAAAGCGAGCGGCCCGTAGGCGATGCGCTCAAGAAGTGCAGCTTGACCTTTCGTGCATATTCCCCTGCTTGAAGCAGACACATGGGGGTGGTGATCGCCCAGCCGATGTCACCCGCGACCATCGACGTGAGGGTGTCGGCCGTATCGACTTCCAGGCGACGAGCAATCCGAACGTCGATCCGGCGCAGGTAGCGCTCGATTTGAGCACCAATGTGCGATTGCCGGTTGAAGCGGACGATCGGCAATGCCTCCCCCAACTCGCGCAGGTCCGCAGTACTACGGACGACTGCCGTATGCTGCTTCGGTGTAATCACCACGAACTGTTCGGATAGCAGCCGCCGGCGCTCGATGCCATCAAGGTCCGCCAACGGATCCGTCGAAATGACGATATCCAGGTCGCGCCCGACGAGCGCTTCGCTGTGATACGGCGTGAGGCCCGTGCGAACCGAAAGCGTGGTGGATTCGTTCAACATGGCCTTGATGAATGCAGGTCCGCACGTCCCGGCAAACGAATCGACGAGGCCAACGCGTACATCCGGCTTGATGCCTTTGCTCGCATCGATGACGTGAGCCTTGAGACGACCCATATCTTCGAGCAGCGTCATGCCGCGATTTCGCAGCGCCAATCCCGCGGCAGTGAGAGTCAGCGGGCGCCGCTCACGATTGAACAGGACGACCCCGAACTGCTCCTCGAGTTGCCGAATGCTCTGCGAGACTGCGGATTGAGTCAGGCCGAGCCGCTTCGCGGCGTTCGACATGTTTCGCTCCTCAGCGGTAGTCACGAAGACCTGAAGGGTTTGCATATCCAAAAATTTGGCGGCGGGCATGAGTGGTCCCTCTGGTAGGCAGACTAGGCGCTGTTCAGTAGACGATCAAATGCTACGCCCAGACTATCAACAATACTAATAGTTAGTACCAGTCTTGCTAATACGGTGCCGTGACTATTTGAAACCCAATATTTGAATGCATAGGCTGGGATTGTTCGGGCGCACATCGTTCTGTCCGATCTACAGGTCATACAAAACTGGCGCGAGCCGAACCCTTGAGGAGTCCATCGTGAAGAAGTCGCTGTTTGGAATTGCCCTGTCGCTTTGCGCCGCTGCTTTCAGCATGCAGGTGCATGCCGGTGCAGATTCGTTAAATCAGATCAAGAGCGCGGGAGTCATCAAAATCGGCGTGAATACGGACTACAAGCCGTTCGGCATGCGCGACCAAACGGGTCAAATCGTCGGAATCGAACCCGACCTGGCCCGCGACATTGGCAAGCGGCTGGGCGTGAAGGTGGAGATGGTGCCGGTTCAACCGGCCAACCGCATTCAGTTTCTGCAGCAGGGACGCATTGACGTCATTCTGGCGAGTCTGACGTACAACCAGGAGCGGGCCAACGTCGTCGACTTCATCCAGCCGTTCTACTATGCCGGTGGGACTGGCTTCATCGCGCATAAAGGCTCGGGATTCAAGAGTTGGACCGATCTGAAGGGGAAGACCGTCTGCGGCGTGCAAGGCACTTACTACAACAGGGCTGTTAGCGAAAAGTACGGCGTGAACATCGCCGCGTTCGCGGACCTCACGCAAGCGATTAATGCGTTGATGAACAACTCCTGCGTGGGGTTCGTCGAAGACAGCACAGTGACCGGGCAGTTGCTTGCCGATCCCAAGTTGAAGGACTTTGACGCACCACTGCCGCCCGACGACGTCCAACCATGGGGCCTGGCGGTGGCGAAGGACAACGCGAACACGCCGCTGAGCAAATTTTTGTCGAGCGCGGTTGCCTCGTGGCACAAGAGCGGTGAACTGATCAATCTAGAGAAGAAGTGGGGACTGCCGTCCTCAGAGTGGCTCCAGGCCGAACATAAGAAGGCGATGTAAGTGGTACTACAAGTGATCGTGCCAGGGCGCGTTCGATAGCGTCATCCATGACCACCGACGTAGCGCCAGGCGCTTACAATGCGGACGTAGAGATATTGGGTGGATGCCGCCGGTGTCGAAGTGCTGACGCCGCACGAGATATCGGTGCTACTCACCGTGCCAGATGGACCCACCTCAGGATCCGTCTCGCCAGCCGCCGATCGATACGGCCCGAGGATCCTGGCGGCTCCAGCGAGGCCTATGACCCTTCGGGCCTCACGCCGAGATTGCTCTTCACATCGCCAACACCGCTCACGCGCCTCGCCACCGCGATGGCCAGTTCGACCTGACTGGCCTCCGGCACGGAACCGTTGAGCGTCACCATCTTGCTTCTCGCGACCACGACGATATTGCTCGCGTCGAGTCCTTTGGTTTTCGACAGGCTGCGCAACACCGCTTTTTGCAGCGCACGGTTTTCGGCCCGGATCGCCGCCTTGCTCGCGCCGCTGGCGACCGTGGGAACGGCGGGCACCGCGTCTCCCGCAATGACTTGCGCATGACCCGTGGTGGCAGCCGCCGCAACCAGCGCGCCAATCGCACGCCTGATGTACTTCGTGTGCTTCACGTTGTGTCTCCCCTTGAAAAAGCGTATGCGCCGGCGCCATCGAATGGCGTGACAGGCCGGCGTTCAGACGTTCGGACGTTCAGAACGTGTGCCGTATGCCGAGCACCGTGCCGACCGAAGTGCCCGTGACTTCATAGAGCGCTCCGATCATCGACAACCCCGTGTTCATCGCGCCGTGGTTATTCACCATGCCGACCTGCGCATAGAGAACCGTCGACTTCGACAGAAAATAATCGGTGCCCAGCGACGCCAGGATCGAATGATTCGTCGTGCGGTTGCGGTCGCTCGTCACCCAGACGCCGCCATTGATATCGAGCGTCGGCATCACGTACCAGATGGCGCCGCCGCCGTAGACGTTGTTGTCGAACGACCCGGCCACCTTGTAGTTGACGAACGAGGCCTTCGCGGTCAGCGAGCCGAACTGGTAGCCGACGCCGATCATGCGGCCTTCGTACTGCACCGTGGTTGGCACCGGCGTCTGCGCGGTGCCGCCGCTGTTGCCGTCGTAGATCGCAGCGTTGACAGTCAGGCCGCCGAGCGCGTATTTGAGGCGAACGGAATATTGCCGGCCCGCCTGGAAATTTCCCGCCTCTCCGCCGAACGCATACATCGCGCTCGCCTGAAAGCCGCCGACTACCGGGCTTGTCCACGAAAGCGCATTGGCATTGAAGATGCCCGTGCCGAGGACGTTGTCCACGAGCGGTATCGCACCGCTGCCGAACAGCGAGAGACTGCGCGGGTCGGCGTCGTACACGGCGAGAAAGAACGGCGAAAACTGCAGGCCGAGCTTCACATCGCCGAACGGCGCCTCCACGCCCACCCAGGCCTCGCAGCCGAACAGGTTGCCATTGCAGTGAAGCAAGCCGCCGTTCGCGATATTGAGTCCGCTCACGAGCCGAAATTTCGCCTTGTAGCCGCCGCCGAGGTCCTCTATTCCAACGAGGCCGAACTGCGAATAGTACGATCCGCCGTCGATGACGGAAAACCGCTTGCCGGCATTGAGGCCGGTTGCCGGATCGAGTGTCTTGTTCGTATAGAGCAATCCACCATCCATGACGCCGAATAGCGTGACACTGCTTTGCGCGTGTGCGGCGCCGCCCAGCGCGATTCCCACTGCACACGCAGCGACTTTCGGTGCGATGCACCTTGTTCCTGACATCTCCCCACTCCTTTGACCTGCTGCATCGAGCACGATTTCGACTGGATTGATTGGCAAGAACGCGTCTAGTAATGCATCGGACGATCGGCGTTTAGCCACGGATAGCGCGCGGTGTCCACGCCGCCATAGTCGGGATCGAGATAGACATGGCAGCGCTGGATCCTGAAGTCGCGGATCTCGAAGACATCGCACCAGCGCCCCGCGTGGGTAACGCCGGCGCGCCAGGCGGTACCGTCTTTCGTCTTGCCGCTGGAGGTGCCTTCGGCCACCACCATGTCGCCCCGCTGAATGAAGTTGATGCTCGATACGTCGTGCGAGACTTCGGACAAGATGCCCATCAAGTCGGAGAAAAGCCGCTCTATTTCGCGCTTGCCGCGCGCGAGGCCCCACTTCGGGAAATAGACTTCGGCATGATCGTCGAACAGATCGAACACATTCCCTCCCCTGTCCATCCGTTTGAAGTATTCAAGAGCGATTGCCTTGCGTTGCTCGTCCGTCATCGCGCGTATTTCCATCCTTGTCTCCTCTCCAGTAAGGCCTTCAATGAATTAATATGTATGACTAAATATCCGTCGAAAATGTATGAAGCGGGACGCCGCTTCACGGTGCCCGCCCAACATCGAAATTCAGTCTTTTCCGTACAGCGGCGACATGTCCGCTACTTGAGACGGCGCGAGCGTCCGGCTTGATGCGAGAACGTCAAACGGCGCGAGCGCGCGCAGAAAATCGTTCCAGCGTGCCGATTCACGCAAGCGCCGGCGATGGTCCAACCGTGCTGCGGCGTGCGGATAATGCCAGTAGAGCAAAGCCTGATTCAGCGTTCCGGCGATAGTGCTGAATCCCGCGCACAACCCTGACATCAGCTCCCGGTCGCTCGTCAATGCGTGTTGCCGCATCGCTTCCCAACAGGCAGGAACGCCTCCTGCCGAAAAGGTCAGCGTCAGCTCTTCCATTGCACATTCGGCGAGCGGCGCTGCGAAGACAGGCCCGTGCGCGGGCAGCCAATCCCGGCCGTTACCCCAATGCGGCGTCAGTTCGGGCAGCGGCGCCGGCACGATAAATTGGCTCTCCTGATGTTTTATCAGCGGCCTCACGCTACGAAAATACGTCTGGAGTACATCTTGCCGATACAGCCCGAACAGGCGGGTCTGCCAGTCGTCGAAGTTGTCGTAGCGGTAGAGGCTGACGATCTGGTCGGTCGCGCCGCTGCGCGCAGCATACGTACCCATGAGCCGCTCGAGGATCGGGCGCAGCCCATGCTCGCCGCGCTCGCGCTGTGCGTCCCAGAACGACGCCTCGGCGCCCGGCGCGAGGGTGTATACGCGGCGCTCGATCAACATGCCCGAGTCCTCTCTCCCGATGGGTACTGCGGTGGCCATGACCGCATCACGCGGGTTCCGCGCCCGTGTATGCGCGCTGTAGCAGCGCGCGAATTCCGGCCCGTTCGATGGGACGCGGGTTGGGATAAGGCGTTTGGACGACCAGGTCCGCCGCGTGCTCGAGGTCGCGCTCCTGCATGCCCAGCTCCCGCAACGACCGCGGTACGCCCAGCGATGCGCCCAGCGCGTGCAGGCCCTCGGCGGCTGTGTCGCAGCCTAGCGCTCGCGCGATGCGGGCCATCGCCTGCGGTGCGGCCGGATCGTTGTAGGCCAGCGCATACGGCAGGACCACCGTGTGCACTTGCGCGTGTGGCAGATTGAAACTGCCGCCGAGCGTGTGACACAGCTTGTGGTGCAGGCCCATCTGCACGTTGCCCAGCACCGCGCCGCACAGCCAGGCGCCATATTGCGCGTCGCTTCTCGCCTCGAGATCGGCCGGTGTTTCGCGCAAGCGCGGCAATGCGTGCGCGAGCGCGCGAATGCCTTCTTCGGCCATGAGGGCATAGATGGGATTGGCGTCATGGCCATAGAGCGCCTCGGCCGCGTGCGCAATCGCATTCATCCCGCTCGTCATGCTCAGCGGCACCGGCAGCGTCAGCGTCAATTCGGGGTCGTAGATCACGCTGCGCGGCATCACGCGCCAGTCGCGCCCGGTCTTTTTCAGGCCGCCGTCGGTGATGCCATATAGCGGTGTCATTTCGGAACCGGCATACGTGGTCGGCAAAGCGACGATCGGTAGACCCGATTCAAGCGCGATCGCCTTCGCCAACCCGATCGTCGAGCCGCCGCCGACGGCTACGCACCCGTCGGCGCCCAACTCGCGGGCGGCGTCGATTGCCTCGCGCGCGACTTCCAGCGGCACATGCATCGCCGCCTTGCCGTGCACGCCGGCGCTTCTGGTGCCGAGAATATCGGCCACCTGTGCGCCGATGCCGGTTTGCTCCGGCGTGGTCAGCACGAGCGCGCGCTCGATGCCCAGGATTTCGAGCTCCTGGCGCAGTTGGTGCCGGCTCCCCGCACCGAAGACTACCCGGGCAGCACGTGTTTCATGCACGAAAGCTTGCATGGTGACTCTCTTCTCCTGTGTGTGTTGCGCCTGCGATTCTCTTGCGCTTGCGGCTCGCGGCTTACGTCCGGCTGCCGAAGAGCAGCGCGTGCGCGTAGCCGATCTCCGCGTCGCGGATACCGTGCTCGACGCCGGCCTCGATCTTCAAGCTCACGTGCGCGCCCGCCTCGCGAAAGCGTTGCGCCGACTCGCGCACACTATCCGCGGGCACGTGCGGGTCCTCGTCCCATGTGGAGAGCAGCACCGGCATGCCCTGCAACGAGCCGCGCACCGCATCGCGCGACATGCCGGGCGGACCGATCAACCCGCCGGTGAACGCCACGAGCGCGCGATAGCGCCGCTTGCTGCGCCACACGAATTCGCTGCACAGGCAGGCGCCTTGCGAAAAGCCCATCAGCACCTGGGCCTCGTAGGGAAAGCCCTGCTCGCAGAGCGAGGCCGATAGCGCCTCCAGCGTATCGAGCGCCTGCGTGAGGCGCGGCTCGTTCGCTTCGAGCGGTGCGATGAAACGCTCGGGGTACCACGTCTGACCGGCGGCGGCGGGCGCGTGCCACACGAGGTCGTCGCGTCCGAAGCGGCGCACCACGGCGTCGTGCATCCATGCGGGCGACTGCCCGCGTCCATGCACGAGGATCACGGCAAGCGATGCGTCTCGCGACGCGCAGCCGAACACCTGCGGTTCGATGCGCAGATGCGGATTGTCCGTCGGCTTCATGCGCGTCCCCGGCGTCAAAACTCGAGTTTTTCGAGCGAGGCGAGAATCGTCTCGCGCTGGCTCTCGAATTGCGGCGCGATCTGCACCTGGGAGCCCAGCTTTTCGTATGGCTCATCGATCAGGAATGCCTGGGGTTTCGACACCGTCGCCTCGAACATCGCGCCAGCCGGCGTGCGCACGTAGATCGACTCGAAGTAGCCGCGATCCTTGCGCTCGGACGTATCGGTGAAGCCCAGCCCTTCCAGATTCGCCTTGACCTTGTCCTGCACGCTGCGATCGGCGACCTGGAACGCGCAGTGGTGAACCACGCCCTCGCCATAGGTCCAGCTCGCCTGCGGCAGATCGGGCGTGAGCACATAGTCGACGAATTCGCCGGGCTTGCCGCTGCCTTCGCCGAACGCAAAGCGCGTATGCCGCGCGTCGCGCGCCACTTCGTGCGCGCTCCAGCCCTGCTGCATGAATTCCTGCGACGGCTCCATCTCGCGCACGTTCACGCCGATCGTATGCAGGCCGCGAATCGCAAGCTCTGCTGGCACTTCGCCGTTCGACCAGGGCTTGCGCGCGTCGTCGGCGATGCCGATCAACTCGTAGGGCACGCCGCAGGGATGCGCGAACGAGAGCACCGGCTCGCCAAAGCGCTCGCTGCGCTTCACCTCGAAGCCAACGCTGGCGAGCCGCTTATCCCAGAACGGAATCGCCGACACCGGCACCGAGAGCGCGAGACTGCCGATCTGCCCCGCACCACGCTGCCCCTTGCGGCCGAAATGCGCGACCGGAAAGCAGGTGATCAGCGTGCTCTCTTCGCCGAGGTCGTTGCCGTAGTAGAGGTGATAGAACGGTGCGACGCCGTCGTAAATGAGTGTCTTCTTCACGCTCTTGAGCGAGAGCACCTTCGTGTGGAAATCGTAGTCCTGCTGCGCCGTGCCCACGCACAGCGTGATGTGGTGATGGCGCAGGATCGCCTCTTGTGCTGCGGTCATGTTCGTCTCCTCGATGAATGTCGGGGTCGCGCGGGCGGTGTGCATCGCGCGGGTCGTGCGTGAGTACCCGGAGGTACTCAGCGTGCAGATGGCGTGTCCGTCATGGCCGCATCGACCATGTCCCAGATGAAACGGCCCGACGGGTCGCGCTGCTCCTCCGCGATATGGGCGATCAGGCCAGCCGCGCGGCTCAGCACCGCGAAGCCGCGCATCAGCGCGGGAGCAATGCCGATGTCACCGAGCAATGCGGCAATGGCGCCCGTGGCATTGATCGTGATGTGGCGGCCCGCGGCCGCGTCCACGGCGGCAGCAAGCCGCGCCAGCGCCTCGCAGTGCGTGCCATACGTTCCCGCTTCGCGCGCCAGTGCAAGCAACGCCATCGCACGCGGATCATCCGGCTTGTGCAGATGATGACCGAATCCCGGCACCGGCTCGCGCCGCGCACGCAAGTCCTGCGCAATGCGCAATGCTTCGGTTTCCTGATCGCTTTGCGCACCGCTTGCCACGATGCGCGCAAGCAGTTCTGCTGCGGGCTCCATGGTGCCGACGAAGCGGCTCGCCACCGCGAGCAGCCCCGCCGCGACGCCCGCCTGCAAATTCTCGGGCGAGCTCGCATAGATCATGCGCGTGGCGATGGCGCTCGGCGTCATGCCGTGCTCCATCAGCGTGACGAGTACCGCATCGACGATACGCCGCTCGCCGTCGCTCGGCACGCGGCCGAAGGTCTGCTTCATGAAGACGTCGATGAAGCTCGCCTTGCCGAGCAGATCGTGCACGAGATCGGCTTCACCGTAATAGACCGTATCGGTCGTGTAGCGGCACAACGTCGTGCGCGGTCCATGTGCCTCGTTCATTGCGTTCATGCTTCGCTCCGCTGATTCAGGATGGCCTCGCGCACGGCGAGCTTGAGCACCTTGCCCACGGCGCTGCGCGGCAGGTTCTCGAACAGGTGTACGTGCTTGGGCGTCTTCACCGAGCCGAGTTCGCGCTTCACGAGCGCGACCAGCTCCTCGGCATTCACCGTCATGCCCGGGCGCAGTTGCACCGCCGCGTGCACGGCCTCGCCCCATTTCGCATCGGGCACGCCCACGACCGAGCAATCCGCCACCGCCGGATGAGCCGAGAGCACCACCTCCACGTCGCCCGGATAGACATTGAAGCCGCCGGTGATGATGACGTCGCGAATACGGTCGCGCAAAAACAGATAGCCCTCTTCGTCGAACACACCGGCATCGCCCGTGCGCAGCCAGCCGTCCACGAGCGTCTTGCGCGTCTCCTCCTCGGCGTCGAGGTAGCCGCTCATCACGAGGCCGCCGCGCACCGCGATTTCGCCCTCCTCGCCCGGCTTGAGCGGCTGGCCCGCCTTGTCGAGAATCGCCACGCGCGTGAGCAGCGTCGGCCGGCCGACCGACGCGAGCCGTGCACCATTCATCTGCGCAGGCGGCAGGAAGGTGATGATCTGCGGCGCCTCGGTCTGGCCGAACGACGTGCACAGCACCGGGCCGAACACGGATTGCGCGTCGCGGATCTGCTCGGGCCGCATCGGCGCGCCGCCATAGACGAGATAGCGCAGCGCCGGCAGCGCGCGCGGCGCGCGGCGCTGCTCTTCGGTGAGCGCCAGGATCAGCGTGGGCGGGGCGAAGAAGATCGTCGCACCGTGCTCGCTCGCGGCATCGAGCAAGCCCGCGGGCTTCGCATGCTCGGGGAAGATCAGCGCGCCGCCAGCACCCAGCAGCGGCAGCATGTAGGTGGACGTGCCGTGCGTGATGGGCGCGGCAACCAGGTAGCGGTCGTCCGGCGTGAGGCCCAGCTCATGAATCTGCGTGGCGATGTTCGTATTCCACGCGCGCAGCGGCTGAATCACGCCCTTGGGGAACCCCGTCGTGCCGCCCGTGAACTTGATCGCCTGCGCTTCTTCCATGCTCACGCCACCGCGCGCATAAGGACCGAACGCAACGCGCGACGTATCGCCGGTGTGGCGGCCCAGCTCGCCGAGCTCGCGCATCGGCGCGCTCACGCCGGCGAGGCGCTCGCACATCGACTCGTCGGCGAGCACCAGCGAAGGCTTGACGAACTCGACGATGCGGCACAGCTCGGGGTCGCCATTGCGCGGGTTCAGCGGCACCCACACCTTGCCGGCCGCCAGCACGGCGAGCAGCGCGAGCAAGTGGTCGACCGAGTTGGCCGCGCCAATGCAGACGCGGCTGCGCGGCACCGGATCGAGATGCGCGAGCGCGGCGGCACGCTTGAGCACAGCGGCGGCGAGCGCCTCGAAGGTCAGGTTGCCGTCCGGGCTCACGATAGCCGTCCGGTTCGGATGCCGATGCGCGGCACGCCACAGGAAATCGATCGGGTACATGCAGGGTTCTCCGTGTTTCGCGGAGCCCGGGTCTTCCGGCTCCTTGAGTGGCATTCTAGTTTTATTCGAATGTTCGAACATTCGTGGTTACCCTGGAGCAGGCTGCTATACTGGCTGAACCGCGGCTGCCATGCGCCGCCCCTCATCCCGAACCCCATGCCGCCCTTCACCGACGCGACCGAAGCCCCTCTCTTCGACGTCCCGCAACCGCGCCACGTCGACCTCGCCCGTACGCTCATGCAGGACATCCGCGAGGGCCGCTTTGCGGTCGGCGAGATGCTGCCCACGGAAGCCG
Source organism: Paraburkholderia sp. (assembly GCA_035277805.1). Classification (GTDB taxonomy): domain Bacteria; phylum Pseudomonadota; class Gammaproteobacteria; order Burkholderiales; family Burkholderiaceae; genus Paraburkholderia. The sequence goes on from DATEJU010000420.1 coordinate 12,200, forward strand.
AGCTGTGCGCGCAATGGGGCTTGAGCCGCTATGCCGTGCGCCAGGCCATCCAGAAGCTGTGCAGCCTCGGCCTCGTCACGCGCCAGGCCGGCGTGGGCACGACGGTGACGGCGGACCGGCCGCAGACGCGCTACGTGCAGGCGATGGACACGCTCTCCGATCTCGCGCTCTATGCAAAGGGCACGCGGCTGCGCGTGAGCTCGCGGCGCCAGTTCCAGGTGGACGCGTCGCTCACGCCGCTGCTGCGCTGCGAAACGGGCGCGAAGTGGCTGCGTATCGAAGGCGTGCGCTACGGCGGCACCGGCGCCGACGAGCCGATCGCGCTCGTGGACATCTATGTGAATGCCGAATACAGCCGGCTCGCGGGCCTCACGAAGACGCTCGACAAGCCGGTCTACACAATGATCGAGGAGCAGTACGGCATCAAGGTCACGCGCGTCGAGCAGCAAATCCAGGGACTGCTGATCGAAGGCGCTGCAGCCGAGGCGCTGCAAGTGCCGGACGGATCGGCCGGGTTGCGCATCGTGCGAACCTATTTCGTGCGCGACAAGGTCATCGAGGCCACCACGGGCGTGCATCCCGCAAGCCGCTTCAGCTATTCGATGTCGTTTCAACTGGCCCAGAGCGCCGGTTAAAGATCAACGCGCGAGGTCGACGCTCGCGGGCCATCTCCACTATCCTGCCGCCAACGCTCGGCGGCTGACAACGCGCCGGAATGAAACGCGCGCGGCCACCCACGCCGAATCCACAAGCCCCGGATGACCCGCCAGCACCACGGCGCTGGCTGGATTGATCAGTGGCGCCATTTCGAGGTTGTCGGTTCGAACATTCGCGATACCCCCTGCAAAGCGCCGAGGCAGCGTAGCACCCTGCCCGTTCGAAAAAGACGAACGAAGAGTTTCCCGTTTCGCTACTACCCGGTTTTCGCCCCGGTTTCGTAGGGTTCTTCGAACAGGACTGCGCCGCATGATCGGCGCGCCCGCATGCGTTCGATAAGCCCGAACGCTGTGTTCCACCGATGGCGCTCACACTGTGGGCGATCGTTCGCATATGCTTGGAAAGCTTCTCCAGCACCTCGGCAACGAACGATCGGAACCGGGAACTATCGCCCTGCGCTCACGGCCCATCGGCCGCCCGCACTACCACGTATGTCCGCACGGGCACTGGAAAAGCCGCGACGCTGCGTTTGTGACGGCACACCCGTGATTCGTCGCACGAATGCACGTTGAAACCTGAATCTCTCCCTTTCCCGGACAGGAGAACACCATGGCAAGCGAACCGATTCGCGATCCCGCTAACGATCATCTGCTGACCCCGCAAAACGCCGCGTTTGTGGTCATCGATTACCAGCCGGTACAGGTCAACTCGATTGCCTCGATGGACCGCCAGTTGCTGATCAACAATATCGTTGGCGCATCGAAAGCGGCTGTGGCTTACAAGCTGCCCATCGTTCACTCGACGGTCAACGTCAAGACCGGCCTGAACAAGCCGCCGATCCCGCAATTGCGCGCGGTGCTGGGCGACTATCCGACCTACGACCGTACGTCGATCAATTCCTGGGAGGACGTCGAGTTCCGCGCGGCCATCAAGGCAACGGGACGCAAGAAGCTCATCATGACCGCGCTCTGGACCGAGGCATGCCTGACCTTCCCGGCCCTCGACGCGCTCAAGGAAGGCTATGAGGTCTATGTGGTCGCCGACGCGGTGGGCGGAACCTCCGTCGCCGCTCACGAAGCCGCCTTGCGCAGAATCGAACAGGCAGGCGGCCAGATGATCAGCGTCGCGCAGTTGTTCTGCGAATTGCAACGCGACTGGGCGCGCAGCGAAACCGTCCCTGCATTCATGAACCTGTTCATCGAAACTGGCGGCACGGCCGGCATCCAGTTCTCGTACGACCGCACCTGAACGGGCCGGGCGCGGGCCCCAGCCCGCGCCCAATCCATCGAGCGCATTACGCCTGCGTTTTGGGCGGCGATTCGAACCATCATTCCCCGTGCGCCATGGCCGACTACGCCCTTCTCGCAGGACGCCTCTTCATTGCGCTGATGTTCGTTCTGAGCGGCTTGAACAAGCTGCTGTTCTTCAGCCACGGGATCGAAGAGGTTCGCGCGAAGAACCTCCCGTTTCCGCGTCTCGCGCTCGCGGGCACGATTGCGGTTCAGCTGGTTTGCGGCGTGGCGATCATGGCCGGCTACCAGACGGCGATTGCGTCGCTCCTGCTGGCGATCTTTACGCTGGCAACGGCGCTGGTCTTTTACGATTTCTGGAATCAGCAAGGCACGCAACGCACGCTGATCCTGACCGGGTTTCTCGAGCACATCAGCATCATTGGCGGCTTTGTCATCCTGATCGCGTCCGGGCCAGGGCGGTTCGCGATTCATGCTTGATCGCGGCGCTCGTCAAGCGCGCGCGGGAGCACAAAAACACGCAAGCGGGCGCACCGCGCCGCCCGCTTCGGCGATAATCGAACGTTCCCCACTCAACGCGGCAACCGCGCCGACGACCCGACCGTCACGCTCCGCCACAAGCGCTGGATCGCGAGCGAGGACGCGGGACGCTACGGCGTCAAGCAACGCGTGCACGGACCGCAGGACAACCATGAAAACGCATCTTCACACCATTGCCACGGCACTGCTGGCCGCCGCGCTGTTCGGCGTGGCCACGCCGCTCGCCAAGGCGCTGCTCGGCACCCTGCCACCCTTCATGGTGGCGGGCCTCTTCTATCTCGGCAGCGGCGCCGGGCTCGCGCTCGTCATCCTCGTGCGGCGCCTGCTGCGCCGCGCGGACGAGTCGCCCGCGCACGCGCCGCTGCGTCTGGCCGAAGCGCCCTGGCTCGCGGGCGCCATCCTCGCGGGCGGCGTGGCCGGCCCGGCGCTGCTCATGCTCGGACTCGTGACGACGCCCGCGGCCACCAGCTCGCTGCTGCTCAATCTCGAAGGCGTGCTGACCGCGCTCATCGCATGGGTTTGCTTTCGCGAGAACTTCGACACGCAGATCGCGCTAGGCATGGTGGCCATCGTCGCCGGCGGCGTGCTGCTCTCGTGGAGCGGGCCGCATACGGGACTCGCGCCGGGCGCGCTGTTCGTGGCGGGTGCGTGCCTGTGCTGGGCCATCGACAACAACCTCACGCGCAAGGTCTCCGCCAACGACGCCATGACGATCGCCTGCCTCAAGGGCGTGGTCGCGGGCCCCGTGAATCTGGCCGTCGCATTCTGGCTGGGTGCGCAGTGGCCGGACGGCGCGCGCCTCGCAGGCGCGCTGGCCGTGGGCTTCGCGGGCTACGGCGTGAGCCTCGTGCTGTTCGTCATCGCACTGCGCAATCTGGGCACGGCGCGCACGGGCGCGTATTTTTCGGTGGCGCCGCTATTCGGCGTCGCGCTTTCGCTGCTGCTCTGGCCGCAGCGTCCGGCGCCGACGTTCTGGCTCGCCCTCGGGCTCATGGCACTGGGCGTCTGGCTGCACGTGCGCGAGCGTCACGAACACGAGCACACGCACGAGGCGCTCGATCATACGCATCGGCATCGACATGATGCACACCATCGGCACGAGCACGACTTCGACTGGGACGGCACCGAGCCGCACGCGCATGCGCATCGTCACGTGCCGCTCACGCACACGCACGCGCATTATCCGGACGTGCATCATCGGCATTCGCATTGATGGGGTTGATGGCAGCATCGGCATGAACCGCGGCGTGCGAAGCATCGGCTGCCTGCACGTCTGAATGCGCAGCAATTTTCCCCAGGCGCGCGCACGGACCGCCGCGCACAATGCCTCTCGACGCCTGCGTGCAGGCATGGACGAAGGAGACAACCCGATGGCTTCCCTCTACCGTGAGATTCCCCTTGAAACCGATGCGGCCCGGGCGTGGGCGACGCTGCGCGATTCGCACAATATCGCGCGCGTGTTCGCCGGGGTGCTGACCGGCGCGCATGTGGAGGGGGACCTGCGCACCGTGACGTTTGCTAACGGCAGCGTGGTGCAGGAGCGCATCGTCGCCGTGGATGACGCGCACATGCGCGTGGCCTACACCGTTTGCGGGCCGAACTTCGATCAGCACGCCGCTTCGATGCAAATCGTGGCCGATTCCGGCGGACGCTGCCGGCTGGTGTGGATCAGCGATTTCCTGCCGGATGAAAGGCGCGCGATGGTCGAGCCGCTGATGGACGCGGGCTGCGCGGCTGCAGCGAGGAATCTGGCGGGATGAAGGCGTGAAGAAACAAAAAGCGAGCGCCAAAGCGCTCGCGACGTGTTCGCGTGCAATGAGCTCAGTGCTGAGCGCTCGTGCTTGCTGACGCGTCGTCTTCGGATGTATCGAAACCCCAATCGCCGTATTCGAGCCAGTCTTCGCCGAGCAATTCGATGGGATGCTGCGTGCGCGACGAACCGTTTCCGCAACTGAGCGACCCTGCGGGGCAATAGCGGTCGCAGCCCCAGCAGATGCGTTCGGGATGCGTTGGGTGCAGCGGGATTTTCTTGGCCATGGCAGTGCTCGAAACGGCGAATAAAAGCAATGAAATGCATTCTAGGACGCGCGGCCGAACGTTCCAGAGACGCATTGCCGCATTCCCTTCTCGCCCCCCCACCCTGCAAGGCGCTGTGAATGGCCACGCCGCAATTGCTCGCCGCTGCGGGCCCATATTCGATGGTGTCGCATGGGACTGGCTGTTAGTTGCACTTTCTACCGCGTGCGAGCGTGCGATCATCCGCCTCAGTTCGACAATTCGTCGAGCGAAAGACCATTGGTTCTCGGGCCGAAAGCGCCAATCGAAACCATCACCACGAGCATGCAAAGCGTGATGCCCGCGAATACGCCATGCACGCCGAAGTCACGCAGCAGCGCAGCGATGATGAAGCCCGACAGCATTGCGCCCACGCGGCTCGCCGAATAGACGACACCGTTGGCGCGGCAGCGCACCCAGGTGGGAAAGAGCTCCGCCTGGTAGGCGTGATAGCAGACCGAGATCGTTTGCCCTGCAAGGCCGATCAGGATGCCGAGGACGATCAGCGCCATGGTGCCGCGCACCTGTGCAAAGGAGAGTCCGAAGACCACGACGGCAAATGCCGAGCCGACGATGAGCCACTTGCGCTCGATCCGGTCGGCCACCGGCATGGCGAGCAACGGGCCGCACGGCAGCGCGATAGCGATCACGAAGGCGTAGAGCAGGCTCTTCGTGATGGTCACGCCCTGCCCGATCAGGAGCGTCGGCACCCAGTTCGCGAAGCCGTAGTAGCCGATGGCCTGGCACAGATTGAACGCGATCAGCATGATGAGCCGTGCGCGGTATGGCGGCCTCCACAACTCGGCGAGCGACGCGCGCCGGTGCGCGGGCAGCGTGAGCACGGGCGCGGGCGCCGGCAAG
>DATEJU010000421.1:0-47628 GCA_035277805.1 Paraburkholderia sp.
AGGCCGTCCATCCACGTCTTGAGCCTGTCGCGGAAGGTTTCGAAGGTGCCCGGCGCGACTTCGGTGTCGAAGCGCGCGCGCGGATCGACGATGCGCGCACGGAATGCCCGCGTGAAGAAGTCGCCGACGATCGGCAGCGCGCTGCGCGCGCCCTCGCTCTGCAGCGTGACGCGCCCGTCGTCGAAGCCCACCCATGCGCCCGCCACGAGCTGCGGGTCCATGAGGATGAACCAGCCGTCCGCGTTGTCCTGGGTCGTGCCGGTCTTGCCGGCCACGTCGGCACGAATGCCGAAGCGCGTGCGGATGCTCGAGCCCGTGCCGCGATTCACGACCGCGCGCATCGTGTCGAGCAGCGTGCGGTCCGCGGATGCCGAAAGCGCGCGCTCGGGCGAGGCGCTCGCGAATTGCGCGAGCATGTTGCCCTTGCTGTCCTCGATGCTCGTGACCATGCGCGGCTCGAGGTACTCGCCATCGTTCGCGATGGTGCTGTACGCCGACACCATCTCCTTCAGCGTGACCGGGCTCGTGCCGAGCGCGAGCGACGGCACCGGATTCAACTGGCTGTCGCGCACGCCCATCGCGCGCGCGAGACGCGCGACTTTTTCCGGGCCCACCGCCTGCATCACCTGCGCCGTGATGCGGTTGCGCGAGAACGCGAGCGCGTCGCGCAACGTCATCGGCTTGTTGCTGGGCGGCACATCATCGTTAGGACGCCAGATCTCGCCGCCCTCGAGCGGCATTTCCACGGGCCGGTCGATGATCGTATCGGTGGGCTTCGCGCCATCCGCGAACGCGGCGCCATAAACGAACGCCTTGAACGTCGAACCGGGCTGGCGCCGCGCCTGCTGCACGTGATCGAACGGCTCTTCGGCGAAATCGCGGCTGCCCACCCACGCCTTGATCTGCCCGTTGCGCGGATCGATCGCGAGGAAGCCGGCCTGCACCTCGGTCTTGTCCTTGCACAGCGCGCGCATGAACGTACGGTCGGCGGCGAGCTTCTTGAGCGCGTCCTCGTCGCTTGCGCCCGCGTCGCGCGCGCTCTTGTAGTCCGGCGTCTCGCGCATGAAGGTCTTGAACAGATCGTTGCCCGCGTAGCAGCCATTGCGCCCGCTCCACGCGCTGTTCGCGATGCCCTGCAGCTGATTGGCGTGCAGCCTGAGCGCGGCGGTGGCCATCGTCTGCAGACGCGAATCGATCGTTGTATGCACAACGAGACCGTCGGAATAGATGTTGTAGTCGTTGCGGTCGGCCCACGCGATCAGCCATTTGCGCAGTTGCTGCGCGAAATGCGGCGCGGGGCCGGGCGGCTCGGTCTGCCGCTCGAAGTCCAGACGCAGCGGCTTCTTCGAAAGCGTCGCGTACTGTGCGTCCGTGAGCTTGCCGTATTTCACCATCTGGCCGAGCACGGTGTTGCGCCGCGCGAGCGCGCGCTCGGGATTGATCACCGGGTTGTAGTAGGCATTGCCCTTGAGCATGCCGGTCAGCGTCGCGCTTTGCAGCACGGTGAGCTGATCCGCCGACACGCCGAAGTAGGTGCGCGCCGCCATTTCGATGCCGAACGCGTTGTAGAGGAACGGCACCGTGTTCAGATAGGTTTCGAGAATCTGCGGCTTGCTGTAGACGGCCTCGATCTTGAGCGCGGTAATCGCCTCCTTGATCTTGCGCGTGAGCGTGGGCGCACGGCCGATCTCGTCGGGGTAGAGATTGCGCGCGAGCTGCTGCGTGATGGTCGAGCCGCCCTGGCGGTCGCCCGAGAACGTGTGCAGCGCCGCGCCCGCCGTGCGCTTGAAGTCGATGCCGTGATGCTCGTAGAAGCGGTGGTCCTCGGTCGAGATCAGCGCATCGACCATGTGCGGCGAGATCTGCGAGAGCGGCACCCACTCGCGGTTCGAGGGCTTGAATTCGGCGAGCAGCTTGCCGTCGGCGGAAAGAATCTGTGCGGGCCGGTCCACGCGCGCCTTGCGGATGTCGCCGATGCTCGGCGTGAACGGAATCAGCACCAGCACGTAGAGCAACAGCGCCGCGGGCGGCGCGCCGATCGCGATGAGAATGCCGCGCCGGGTCGGATGGCGCAGATGATGAAGGCCCTTCGCGAGCCACGGCCGCACGAACGCGCAGACGCACGTCATGAGGGGCTTCAGGCGAGAGGACCACTTCGCGGCTTGGGCGCGGATGAACGACACGGAACGCTTCACGCGGGCAACAGGATCGGCTGGCAAAGCGTGCATCGTACCAAAACTGTCGGGCACGACTTCCATTGCGCCGAAAGCGAAACGGACAGCCCCCTGCCGCGATTTGTGACACGGCGATGAAAAGTTTCTTCCGGATCCCGGAAGAATCCTCTCCAGTCACAGCCGATTTTCCGGCGGCTATCGATCCTTACACTCCTGACGCTGCTTGCCGGCCATCGCCCATGGCAGGCGCATTCCAAACGCTACGAAAAAACCGCCTCAGGAGCTTTACACGTGAAAAAGAACGCCCTCTCGACCACCACGACTGCCGCGCTCGGCGCTGCGGTGACCACCGCGCTCGGCCTCGTCTGCACCCTCGCCCCGGGCGCCGCGCACGCACAAAGCTCGGTCACGCTCTACGGCCTCATCGACGCCGGCATCATGTACACGAACAACGTCGCGAACGGCAAGTCGGGCAGCGCGCTGTGGCAGGCGACGAGCGGCAACATCACCGGCAGCCGCTTCGGCCTGCGCGGCAGCGAAGACCTGGGCGGCGGGCTGCATGCCGTGTTCGTGCTCGAAAACGGCTTCAACATCCAGAACGGCAAGCTTGGGCAGGACAACCGCATGTTCGGCCGCCAGGCCTGGGTGGGACTCGCGAGCGACCCGTTCGGCACGCTCACGCTGGGCCGCCAGTACGACGAGCTCGTGGACTTCGTCTCGCCGCTCTCGGCCACCGCGGGCACGTTCGGCGACACGGGCTTCACGCATCCGTTCGACAACGACAACCTCAACCACTCGCTGCGCATCAACAACTCGGTCAAGTACACGAGCAACAGCTATGGCGGCTTCAAGTTCGGCGCCCTGTATGCGTTCTCGAACCAGCCCGACTTCGCGGCCAACCGCGTCTACAGCTTCGGCGCGAGCTACAACAACGGGCCGCTCGCCGTGGCCGCCGGCTATCTGCAGATGAACGGCACGCAAGGCGCGAACGCGAGCAGCCCGGGCGCGGTGGACCTCGCCGAGTCGGCGGCCAACGGCAAGGGCGGCTTCTCGCTCGGCGCGCAGCGCCTGCGCGCGCTCGGCGGCGGCCTGAACTACACCTTCGGCCCGGCCACGGCCGGCTTCGTATTCACGCGCAGCGAGTACGCGGGCACGAACGCGTTCGGCTCGCAAGGCGGCGACATGAGCTTCAATAACTACGAAGTGAACGGCAAGTATCAACTGAACCCGGCCTGGAGTCTCGGCCTCGCCTATACGTACACCGACGGCCACGTGGACCGCACGACCTGGGGCGCCGATCCGAAATGGCAGCAGGTGGACGCGCAGGTGGTGTATCGGCTCTCGAAGCGCACCGACCTCTACGCCGAAGCGATGTATCAGCATGCTACGGGCCACAATTACGTGGCGTTCATCAACACGGCGGGCGGCGCTTCGTCGACGGCGAATCAGGTGGTGGGCACAGTCGGCCTGCGCGCACGTTTCTAACGCGCACGCCGCTAACCCAGGACCAGCGACAGCGCGATCGAGATCCACACCGAGCACGCGCCCGCGAGAAAGGTGCGGCGCGCGAGCAGGAAGCGCGACTCGTCGCCGGCCTGCGCGGGCGCGCGCGGCGGCAGCGGCAACGCGCCACGAAAGCGCCACGGGCTCAGGCCGTGGGCCGCACCATCTCGAACATCTCGCCGATCTGCGCGTAGTCCGCGCGATAGCCCGCGCGCATGATGGGCTGCGCCGCATGGGTGTCGAAGAGTCCGTCTTTCAGATACTGCTGCTGGATGTGCACGCCCACGACCTGGCCGAGCGCGAGCCAGTTATTCATGGGCGAGCCGTCGAGCGCGGTGAGGCGCACAACCCGCAGCAGCTTGCATTCGAGCGCGGCCGGCGCCTCGGCCACATGCGGCACCGCCACGTTGCGGCCCGGCGCGGGGGTGAGGCCGGCGAGCGCGAACTCGTCGACGTCGGCGGCCACGGGCGCGGAGCTATGGTTCATCTGCGCGGCCAGCGGGCGCGACGCGAGATTCCAGACGAACTCGCCCGTCGCCTCGATATTGGCGATGCTGTCCTTGCGACCTTCGCTGCAAAAGCCAATCACAGCCGGCGACGAGGCGAACGCGCCGAAGAAGCTGTACGGTGCGAGGTTCAGCACGCCGTCGGGCGAGCGGCTCGAGATCCAGCCGATCAAACGCGGCGCGACGATCGCCTTGAACGGATCATGCGGCAGGCCGTGGCCGGTGGCGGGGTCGTAGAAATAGGTGTCGGACATGGTGAGCGCTGGGTGTTTTGCGGCTCACACTATGACACGACGCGACAAAAAACGCTGACACCGAATGGGCGGGGTTATCCACAGTTTTCGTTCATAACCGCGGGGATAACTTGCCCCCGCAGCGCTCCGTTTTCCCCACGCATTGCGTTGCAGGGAAACTGCGGCTCCACACGTGAAGGGCGGCCTATCTATTAGACAGAGTCTTGTAAAACATGCCAGCAAGCGACGATTCGGCCGCATTTTCTACAAGCCACTTGTCCGGAAAAGGACCTGGCCACTCGGACTTTCCAGAAGCGTCGGTGTGCGTGCAATCCCGGAACGACGAGCACCTGTTGCCGGCTCCAACCCAAACGCCAGTATCAAGATGCAGCACGCCGGTTGCATTGACTGCCACAGTATTCACGCCACATCTCCCGATATGCGCGCTCGATATCGGCAGCGAATCGTGGCGCGTCCATGAGCGCCGATGCCTCCATACGTCCTCGCAACGTCCCGCGCAAGGCCGCGAGCCGGGGCAGGTCGGATGCGAATGCGTGCGCTGCGCGCACAAATTCGTCGTCGGTATATGCAACGAGTTCCGGCAGCCCAAGATTTCCAGCGATGCTTTTGCCGCCTCGACTTATGGCAGAGCGTCCCGCGCGCGTGACGACCGGCACACCCATCCAGAACGCATCCATACTCGTGGTGTGACCATTGCAGGGAAACGAGTCGAGCGCGAGATCGATACGATGATAGGTCTCCAGATAAGCGCGGCGGGACTGTCGAGCGATGAACGACACGCGTGAAGGATCAATGCCGTGTGCGACATACCTTGCTATCAAATAGGACCGCGGCACGCCCTGGGGCTCCAGGACAAGCAATCGGGATTCAGGCACAGCGGCGAGCACACCCGCCCACAGACCCAGAGCGTGATCGCTCGCCTTGACCGGATTGTTCAGGCAGCCGAACGTGAACGGCACCCCGTTCGCGGCAGGCAGGCTGTTGACGGCCAGACCTTCCGTCAGAGGGTCATAGCACCAGAACGTTTTGGGCAGGCGAACCGTTCGTTCGGAATACAAAACATCTCGACCCGGCTCGTCGAGCGGGTCGAGCCAACAGTCCGATAAACGATAGTCCATCGCGGGACTGCCCGTGGTCCCTGGATAAGCAAGCCACGCAACCTGAACCGGCGCAGGACGCCGCGCAAACAAAAGACGCCGGCAGCCCTCCATGTGCATGGTCAAATCAACGAGGATATCGACACGGTCGGCGCGAATTTGCTGTGCGAGTGTTTCGTCGTCCAATACGCGCACGTCGCGCCATACGTCGGCCAGGCCACGAATTGATGCAGTCACATGATCGGGCTCCGCGACGCTCGAGTAGCAAATGATTTCAAAATCAGCACGGTTGTGATTGCGCAATAGCGGTATCGTGAATAGAGATTGGCAATGCGAATCGAAATCGGGAGAAACATAGCCGACGCGCAATCGCCGATCGGGCGTCGGGTGGTTAAGGTGCTCTCGAGCGCACACGAAGACTGGCGCCTCATGCTGCGCGGCAAACCGGGTGCACTCGCGCATCAGCACCGCTGGGCAATCGCTCAAAAAAGGGAGCGCGAAAATCAGGTTTGCGTGAGCAACAACATTGTCTGGGTCATACTCCAGCGAATGGCGCAAAGCAGCCACCGATTCCTCCGCAGATCCCATCGCAAGGAAGACATTCCCAAGAACGGCGTGAGCATTCGCAAGTTCCGGATTAAGGTTTGTCGCTTTACGCAGTGCCATCAAAGCTTCGGCCGGATCGTCGAACGATAACAGGTGCCCAAGCTGATACCACGCGTTCGCATGATCCGGCTTTAGTGCTACGGTATGTCGAAGCACTCGAATGGCTTCATCTGCGCGCTCCCGGCCAAGCAAAACACCGAGGTTATAGTACGCGCTTACGAGCTTCGGGTTGAGCGCGATGGCTCTGCGCGCAGCGCTTTCAGCTTCGGCGCGGTTCGTCCTGGAGAGGATGTGCGCGAGGTTAGACCAGGCCACCGCGAAATTCGGATCTATTTCTACAGCCCGCATCAGGGCATCGCTGGCTTCTTGCCAGCGGGAATCTGGCAACAGGCATGCTAGCGCATTCCACGCAGGTGCGAAGCTCGAATCCAGCTCGACTGCACGGCGCAGTGCATTTTCAGCTGCTTCCGGTTCGGTGCTTTCAAGCAAGATTCCCAGGTTGAACCAGGCCTGCGCGAATCCGGGGCGCAATGCAATTGCATGCTCATACGACGCTCGCGCCTCCCCTGGCCGGGACGCTCGCAGCAGATTTCCGAGATTGTTGTGCGCCTCCGCGAGTGACGGCGCGAGATTGATCGCTTGACGCAGATGCGCTTCCGCCTGTTCGGCATCTTGCGGGCCAAAAGTATTCGATAAATAGAAGTGTGCAGCAGCGAGTGTCGGCTCCAGTTTTATTGCGTGAAGAAGGGTTAAACGTCCATCTTCGGCACGCCCTTGCGCGAGTAGCGCATTGGCGAATTCCAGTGCTTCCGACGCGCTATTACCGCGTGCAAGCGCATCACTCAAGGATATTTTCGCCTGGCTGGCGCGCCCTAAGGAAAACTCGATGAGACTAAGCAGATAGTGGGCCTGGGCACTGTCAGGCAAAGCGAGAATCGTCGTACGGCAATACCTTTCGGCATCGGGAACGAAACCCGCACGCCATGCGGCAAGCGCAGCATCATACATGCGGCATATTTCCTCTTTAACGCGAAGATATTAAAGTCGCCTGCGTGCGATGGGTCCGGATGCCAGCTCCGGGGGGCAGTGAAATTGCCCCCCTGGAATCATGCCATCCTGCAAATCAATTAAGGCATGCTTAATGATGTGAAGAAGCAAAAATGGCCGTTTCGACCGGTGCCTGGATTGTCGCCGTTGATGTGAGGCCTGCGCTGTTACCGGAATAGGCGGCCATTGCCGATACGAGTTGATTCGTCCGATTGCTCGACGTCAACTCTCCGCCAGGGCCGGTTTTAACATCGGCAATAGTGACGACGTTCCCGTTTCCAAGCCCGATTACGGCATTGCCATTTTGGATCGTGAATGACGACGCGTTCATCGAAATACTTCCGTTTGCATCCTCCTTAACGAAGAACCCACCGACGGCCTGTATTGCTTCCGCACCATTTGCAGTATTAAACGATATGCTGTTGTTGCTGCCACTGATGTTAACAGCGCCCCCAGATCCAAGGACGATCTGATTTCCATCACCGACGTTTATCGTATTGCCAGTTCCCTTTGAGTCATCGATAGTCCATTCCGATCCCATCGAAACCGTATTTCCGGAACCCGACACCGTAACCGTTCCCACCCCGATCCCACGATCGTAGACCGAGTTGTTGCTGCCAGAAACCGAGACGGTGTTGTGCGCCTCGACTGAATTATTGCTTCCGGAAACGCTTGCGGTAGCATCCGTGGCCACAAAAACGTAGCCGCTATTCATGTTGATTTTTGAATTCGTCCCTGCGGTCACATGCGAATTGACTCCAACGGTTATCGTGTCGTTCTTCCCATTGCCTGACAGGGTATGACCGCCGCCGCCGTCCCCATCGACGACAAGACTATTGGCCCCGGCAGAAATAACGTTATTCGATCCCGAGATGACAATTTCGGCACCATTGGCCGAAGATCCGAGTACCGTGTTTCCTTCTCCCACGATACGAATGAAGCCCTGAGCACCGTACGGCACACCGGCACCGCTCTCCAGGAACACTAGATCCGAAGAGCCATAAAGGTTCATACCCGCACCGCTTTGGACATCAAAAGTCGTATTGTCGAGTGTGTACGACTCGGCGTTGCCAGTTACAGAAATATAAGACGCGCTCATTAGTATCTCCGGTTATACGAGCTTAAAATTTCCGGTCCGAATCAACTCGGACCGGGGCAAATGGAAGCATTGCCACGTAGGGTTCTGCTTCTCAAATTCAAAAAAATATTTCCTTGGACTGCAACTTGAAAACCAGCCACAAGACGATCCCTATTGGAAATCCCCTCGATCCAGCATCCCCAGCTTCATTGCCAGATCCACTCTGGCGTTGTCCCAGTCGGCAAGCGCCTGCACGCGCTGCTGTTTCGCATTCGCCAGCGCCGCCTGCGTATTCATCAACTCGAGAATGTTCCCGACACCCGCGTCATAGCGATGCTTCGCCGCCTCCCACGAATGCTCTGCAATCGCCAGCAGGTTTGCACTGTTCTGGGCATTCTGCGTCGCGCCCATGAGCGTCTGGTAACTGCTCCATACGTCGAGCGCAACCTGACGCTTTGCTTCGTCTACCGCGTCTTGTTGCCGCTCGGCCTGCGCCTTTGCCTGGTCGACCTGGTAATGCCGACCGAACCCTTCGAACAGCGGTATGCTTAGTTGCACACCGATATACGCGTCGTGCCCCATGGCAGGAAACGTCGGCGCCCCCACCCCCATGCTCTGCGGCTCGTTGTTCCGGTTGTATTTCGCCACCAGGCTGATGCTGGGCAAACCCTGTGCGCGTGTCTGCGAGACCTTCGCAAGGGCAGCCTCGTACTGTGCTTGCGCCGCACGCACCGAAGGGTGCGACGCCTGCACATCGCGAATCATCTGTGCCACCGGCTCGCTGAACGCCTTGCCAGCCCGGACGTTTTCCGTCACTGGCGGCACATCCAGCGGCATATCCGGCGTGAAACTCATGTCAGCGGCGAGTGTGCCCAGCGCGATCTGCGCGTCGCCTTTCGCCCTCGTCAGGCTGAATACCGCCTGCTCGTGCTGCGTCTGCGCCTGCAGGGCGTCGGTGATTGGCACGACGCCCCTGTCTGCGCGCGCCTGCGCAGCCGCCATACTCTGACGCGTCATGTCTTCCACGTCACGCGCCGCTTGCAGCCTCCCCATCGCAGTCTGAGCTAAATAGTAATCCTTAGCAGATTGCGCAAAAAAAATTTGCAATGTCGCATCCTGCGTCGCACGCGCGGCTTCCAGCAGCGCATTCGCGTTCCTCAGCCCTGCCTTGCGACCACCGAAATCATAGAGCAGCCAGCTCAAGCTCACACTTTCCGCATGTACCGTCGAGGCAATATCCGAACTCAGCAGCGGGTAATTGTCGACACGGGTCACCGAGCTCTCACGCACGCCTTGCAGATTCGCGGTGATCGTCGGCAGATAGGCCGCACGCGCCACGCCGACGCCAGCCGCCTGTGCCTTTACCGCCGCCCAGGCAGCGCGCGTCTTCGGGTTGTTACACAGCGCGCGTTCGACGACCTCGGCAAGCCGTAGCGGCTTGCCAGGCGCCGAACTGAACACGCACTCCGTCACGATCGCCCCCCCGGCCGTGGCGGAGATGCCCTGTTCCGCGCGCAGTGCGTCGAGCGCATAGGCACTGCTGCCCAACGTCATGAAGACCGCAAGCGCCATGACGTTTCGCCGCGATTTCACATCAGCGTTCACGCATGCTCTCCCGTGCCGTCTGCATCAACGGGTCCAGAAAATACCCCATCACGCTGCGCTTCCCGGTGCGGATATCCGCCGTGACCGTCATGCCCGGCGTGAGAGTAATCCAACGGTTGTCGACGTGGATGCGGTTCGTCGTAAGCCGTATGCGCACGGGAAACGTCAGCCCGAGCTTCTTGTCCTGCACCGCGTCGTTCGAAACCTCAGTGATAGTGCCATTCATGTACCCATAGCGCGTATACGGAAACGCATCGATCTTCACCGCCGCCCGCTGGCCCACCGCGACGAAACCCACGTCGCGGTTCTGCAACCTTGCCTCCACCTCAAGCGCATCGTCCGGCACGATTTCCATGAGCGACTGCGCGGTGGTCACCACTCCGCCCAGCGTGTGCATGGATAATTGCTGAACAGTGCCCGCCACCGGCGCCGTCAGGCTCATGAGCGCCTCGCGTGTCTGTGTCTTGGTCTCGTCGTTACGGCCCTGCGCGACGAGTTGCGTGGCCTTCTCCAGCTCATCGAGTTGATTGCGGCGGAACTTCGAAGCCGTGGCGTCGACCTGCGCGCGCTGTGCGGCAATGGCAGCGACAAGTTCGTTCGCGTGGCTGCGCTGCGCGGCCAGTTCGTTTTCCTTGTCGAGCGCCTGCTGCTCTTTGTCGAGATAGTCATTGCGCGCAACGTACTTTTCGGCAACCAGCCCGCGATATGAATCGGCCTGCTGCCGTGCCAGTGGCGCTGTCGCCACAAGCTTCGCAATCTCCGCGCGCGTGCTCTCCAGTTGCGCCAGGCGCTTTAGAAGTTCCGCCTTTTCGCTCTCGTACTGGTTGCGGTATTCGAGCCACGCACCTTCTGCCTGACGTTGAGCGTCCAGCATTCGCGTGTCCGGCGCATCGCCGACGTTCGCCACGACCGGCGGCTTGTTGTCCTGCTGCGCTGTGAGCAGCGCGTTGGCGCGCGCCGCCGCGAGTTCCGCGACGAGCCTCGACATATGTGCCTTGTCTGCATCAGCGGCCGCCTGCGTCGTGTCGAGTTTCATCAACAGATCGCCTGCGGCCACGCGCTGACCGTCCTTCACGCGGATTTCGCGTACCACTCCCGTAATCGCTGGCTGAATAGTCTTCACACGCGCATTCGGGATAAACTTGCCATTGGCAGTTACTACAATATCAAGTTGTCCAAATAATCCGATCAACAACGCGACGAAGGTAAGCAGCGTGAGGATTCGCATGGTCCAGCGCGGCGCCGGATGCACAGGCGTTTCGACGAGTTCAAGCTCGGCTGGCAGGAAGGCCAGTTGGTCAGCGTCGCGCGTGGGGCGTTCGAGCTGTGCGCGGATATGCCAGACTTCGCGCCATACTGCCGCATATCGGCGTACGAGATCCGTGAAAGCCTGAAATTTCATCGGCTTCATGATCTGGAATCCTGAATGGCAACAAGGTGCGCATAATAGCCACCGTGCCTGAGCAAGCTCTCATGATCGCCCTGCTCCACGATCCTGCCGTGATCCGTCGCGAGAATGCGGTTTGCGTAGCGGACAGCGGAGAGCCGGTGCGCGATAATAACGACCGTGCGCCCCGCACAGATCGTCTTCATGTTCTCGCGGATAATGCGCTCGGTTTCGAAGTCGAGGGCGCTCGTGGCCTCATCGAAGACAAGAATCCTCGGGTTGGTCAGCAAAGCTCGCGCGATCGCGAGGCGCTGGCGTTGGCCGCCCGAAAGATTGCTGCCGTGCTCGCCCACCACCGTGTCATAGCCTTCGGGTAGTTCGCAGATGAAGCCATGCGCGCCCGCGAGCTCTGCAGCATGAATCACGGCTTCGAGCGGCACGCCAGGATCGCTCAGTGCAATGTTCTCGCGCACCGATCGGTTAAAGAGCAGGTTCTCCTGGAGCACCACGCCAATCTGCCGACGCAACCATCCAGGATCGGCAAGCGCAAGATCCTGCCCGTCGATGCGCACGACACCCTGCTCGGGAATGTAGAGCCTCTGCAGCAGCTTGGTGAGCGTGCTCTTGCCCGACCCCGAACGTCCCACGATGCCGATCACCTGCCCCGCGCTGATGCTGAACGACACGCCATCGAGCACGGCGGGGCCATCCGGACGATAGCGGAAGCGGATGTTGTCGAACTGTACATCGCCGCGAATGGGCGGCAGCGCCTGGCGTGTCTGAGCAACCTCGGTGCGTGTGTTGAGGATGTCGCCGAGCCGCAGCATCGAAATTCCGATTTGCTGAAAATCCTGCCACAGTTGCGCCAGCCGCAGTACGGGGGCACTCACGCGCTGCGACAGCATATTGAAGGCGACGAGCTCTCCCACGGAGAGCCGTCCCTCGATCACGAGCCGCGCACCGATGAACAGCGTGCCGAGCGTGACGAGCTTGCCGACGAGCTGGATGAGTTGCTGGCCGACGTTGCTGAGTTGATTCACGCGGAAGCCGGCACTCACGTACGCCGCGAGCTGCGATTCCCATCGACGGATGAACTGCGGCTCGACGGCCATGGCCTTAAGCGTCTCCATACCCGAGACTGACTCGACGAGAAAGGATTGGCTGTCTGCGCCGCGCGCGAATTTCTCATCCAGGCGTACACGGAAGGCGGGCACGAGTAGTGCGGAAACGATGCCGTATACCGGCAGTGAGGCCACAACGAGCAGCGTGAGCCAGCCGCTGTATATGCACATCACACCGATGAAAACGAACGAAAAGGCGATGTCGATGATTGCCGTGAGCGCCTGGCCAGTCAGGAAGTTGCGGATGTTCTCGAGTTCGCGTACGCGCGCAACCGTGTCTCCCACACGGCGCGCCCCGAAATAGCCCAGCGGCAGCGCAACGAGATGGCGGAACAGGCGCGCGCCCAACTCGACATCGATGCGGTTGGTGGTATGCGCGAATACATAGTTGCGCAGTCCCGCAAGCAAGACCTCGAACACCGACGCGACAAGCAATGTCATGCACACGACGTTCAGCGTGCTGTAGGTACGGTTCACGAGCACCTTGTCCATGACGACCTGGAACATCAGCGGCGAGACGAGGCCGAACAGTTGCAGCACGAGTGAGACGCCTAGCGTTTCAAGCAACAAATGTCGGTAACGGACGATAGCGGGGATGAACCACGAGAAGTCGAAGCGCGCGAGGTCGCCCGCGAGAGAGGCCCGTGAGGCAAAAAGCACCATCCTGCCTGTGCTGCGCGCAACGATTTCGCCGAGCGGTTTGATGACGGGTGCGACGCCATCCGGCTCAAGCACGAGTGCGGTCTTCCCGTCGGTCTTCGCGAGGATGAAATGATGGCCCTCTCTGTCGAGCACGAGCGCGGGTAGCGGCGTGGCTTCGAGCCTGGCGCGATCCAGCGCGACGATACGCGCTTTCAGGCCGAGACTCCGGGCGGCGAGCACGAGGTCCTTCTCGCTGAATTGCTTCGTCGTAACGGCGGCCGCATGCTTGAGCCTGGCTGGGTCAGCTGCGATGTTGTGAAAGCGGGCAATAGTTACGAGGGCGGATAGCCCGGAATCTGTGAAGGCCACTGCTTCTAATCCTGATTGTTCAGATTGCAACGCCGACACTCACCTCAGCTATCCAGACGCATCAATCGGATTTTCAATGCATAAAGCAAATTCGCCACTGATTTTTCAGGCAGGCTATGGCTGAAGGCCTCCAGAACCCGATGAATCACCGGAAACCTTCGAAGTACACGCCTACATCTGTCGCCAGTGAAAGCGCCAGACATCAGGATAGTATTATCTTGTTCAGGATATTTCCTTGAGTGCGATCAAAATGAGTCACCGCCCGTGGCGTGTCCCTCGCGCTCGGTGACAATCACCGCACTTCGCGTGATGTCGGGCAGCGCGGTCACATCGCCCGTTCGCTGAGTGTCATCCGGTACATGGTCTTTCTCGTGCTTGAGTGCCGGCTACGGCCGTGCCGGTGCACGCAAGATTTGTCCACAGATTTTGTTGAGAAGTCCGTGGACAACTCTTGCCCAACCGAGCTAAGCCCTTGGCGTACAAGGCTTTACGGGCGATGCGTGGGGAAATATCCGTTCCCCGCGCAGCCCCAAACATCCATTCCCCACGTTTCCCCACACATTGCGCTGCGGGGAAACCTTCGTTCCCCCACGTGGGGGACGGTCTGCATATTAGACATTTGTCTTGTAAGAACTGCAAGCTAACGGCACCCCCCAGCCATTTCTACAAGTCGCTTGTTGAAAGAATCTCGGGCAACCCACTTGTCGATTCATGTTCTCTCATGACGCTCCACCTTATCCGTTAAAAATCACACCCTGAGATTTCGGTCGGCGGTACTTGCACGCGTGTAGGCTTCCATGCGTCTCCACCCGTCCTGAAACCGCACCTGTGGCCGTGGGCGGTCTGGATCGAGCCGCCATAGCTTGCCTCGCTTCACGTACCAGCGCCAAACATCTTCGATGTCGTCGCCACTATCGGGACATACGCCATCCCAGACATCCTCGCAATGGAGCTGGCATGCCACGCCACGCGCCACTGCCACATGCCGTAGAGGCTGTATGCGATCTGCCCCACCGAAGCACCCAGGAGCACCAGACCCAACTGCACGTAAGCCGGTGTGCGCAGATCCGCCGCCATGAACCAGCCACTCACCGTCAGCAGCGTGCCAATGGCAAGTTGCATACCCCACAGCAGCCAAAGCCAAAGGGAAATCCCGGCAAATAAACGTCTGTTCACGTCTGCCCTCCGTATTTCTCCCAGAAGTCCTTTACCAGTAGCCGGTGTTCCCAGAAACGCAGTACAAAACTCAAGACAATCACGAACACAACGAAACACGTAACGACTGTTTCAAGCGTGCCCCACGCCTTGTTGGGAGACACCAGCACGACGACCATCCATAAACAAGAAAACGCGACGAGTTCAGGACCAGGAAACAGGTTCGCGTTATAGGTTTTCTTCCACGGCAGATTCACAGCGGAAGGCTCCTTCGCGACAAGGTTCAGCACAACGCCACGCTCGCGGGGCAGCGCCACAAGCTGCGGCCCCTGCCCGTAGTGCGCCATCTTCGCTGCCAGCGCTTGTATCACCCATCGGGCCACCGGCGCCTGCGGCCCCACCGCCTGCTCCAGGTCATGCCCCGTCAGCCCCAAACCGCTGTCCCTGACCGCCCCCATCGAGGCGTGCAGCGCGAGGCCCTTCAGGCGTGCATGCCAGAAGTGGTGCATGCGCTCCAGCGGCACCTGCCTGGCGTTCAGCAACAGGGCAAGTGATTTCTCCGCCTGGTCGGCCTCGCCGACGATCTGGCGCAGCAGCCAGGCTTGTGGGCGCGGGCTGTCCTTCTCGCGCATCAGCGCGGGAGAACCAACCAGCAAGGCCACCGCCGCCTCCGACGACTCCGGTTCAGTCGTGGAAGGATCGTTCAGATGCCACGCAAGCAGGAGCCGGTATTTGGGTGTCTGGTCGGTGACGTAACTGGTGTACGGCAGGGGGCGGTGGTCGTCCTTGAACCAGGCACCCGCAAAGTCGATCTCGTGGGTGCTTTCCATCCAGCGCACAGGTGGCTTCTTCGGCAGCCCCAGCCGCACCCACGCGGCCTGAACCTCGTCCCTCAGTTCGTGCCGGTCGCACTGAATGACAATTTCCAACGCGTCCTCGCGTATTGCTTTCGCAAGGACCGCAGCGAAAGGAGCCATCAGCCTTTCCGCCAGCGCCGACTCCCGCGTGACACCTTCCGTCGCGGCGATCTCATCGAGCGTCATGACGCGCCCCGGATTCTCCGGCGGCGTGCCTTCCAGGCCCAGCATGCGCACGGCAAGTTCCGGCTCGGGCGTGAGAATCACGCTGTCAAGGATGGCCGAGCCTGCGCGACTGCTCTCTTGCCAGTCCGTGACCAGATGCCAGCGGCAGGCATTTCTGACCGCAGCGTTGAAAGCCAGCTTGTCATCCGACAGCAGGTACAACATGGCGCCAAGAATGAACCACACAAGGAGTGGAATCGCCAGGGCGTAAAGTGCGAACCTGTTCGATACGACCGGCACACCCTTGGGCCAATTGGTTAAAGTGAGCGCAACCGCAATCAGTTCAATCACGACGAACAGCACAACGTACACCCATACGGACAACGGCTTCACATCTGGCCGCTCGTCCGGCACCAACGGATCCCATCGAAAACTCATCCTTCCCCCGTCAGCTCTCGTAGGTCCATTCGTGCTGCGAGGCGACCAGCCGGGGCGGCGGATTGCAGCCGCAGCGGCAAAGATCGTTCTCCAGAGCAGGCAGCTTGTCGCTGATGGCGTCCTCGGGGTTGCGCAGCCCGTAGGCCTCGATGCGCCCCACGGTGCCGCAGGCGGGACACTGGACCCGCGCTCCGAGGTAGCTCATGCTGCGCTCACCCACACCCGTGTCCCCGATCCCGTCCAGCACCGTGCCCTGTGCCGTGGTACGGTCCAGCCGCAGAATGCAGGCGCGCTCAGCCATGTGCCGCCCCCACCCATTCCCAGTCGGTCCAGGTCGTGTCGTCGCGACTGGACGGCATGCGCTGGCCCCGGCGCAGCGTCACGACGCTAGCGACGTCATAGCGATCGGGCTTTCTCCCATACAGGTCATCCGATCCGATGCGCCTGATCCAGCGCCCGCTGCGCGGACACTCGGCCCCTGGCTTGCAGAATTGCACGGTGTCCGCGATCATGTCGAACGACCACTGCTTGACGGGCGTGGGTGCGGTAGCTTCCCACACCCATTGCACCGGCCCGCTGATGTTGACATCGCCGTACTTCGTGTCCATGGGCATCGTAACGGGTTCGGTCGTCGCCACGTCGCCCGCCTTGAACGGTTTCAGCAGCAGGCCGCGATGGCCGCCGCTGGTGCGCACCGGGCGGTACAGGCCGTCCTCGGCGAAGGTCTGACCGGGCCTGACCGGCCATTGGGACATGTTTTCGCGGTGGGTTTTCTCGTACTGCTCGCGCTCTTCGGGCGTTGAGGGGTAGTCGTGATCGAATTTGATGCGAGTTGTAATTGGCCGAAAATCTACGTGACCGGACAGCCCCCAACCATCTCCCTCGTAGGTAATGTTCATAAAAGCCACACCGGAAATGTCATATTCCCCCTTACCGATTTTGTTATCAGGAATCGTATTGAATTTTAAGACTTTGCTGTCACCAGGGTTTAGCACCACAACCCCGTCAGGAAAGTCGTCTCCGTTTACTAATTTCTGGCCAGCCAATGGGAAACCCCAATCGTCGCGCGGATTAACCTTCCCAAACTCACTAAATGGCGCAACACCCAAAGCCCCATCGACGGTATTCGCCTTCCACTGATCTGGAGTCTTAAACTTAATCCATCGTTTCCCTGAATTAATGAACCGTACTGACACAATGTAGTGGTCAACCTTGCGTTCGACACTGACAGTGGTGAAGTCGAGCTTAATGAGCTTGCTTCCCTCCGACCACGCCTGCTCCGACAACCTGCGCGGAGTGTCAAAGACCGGATGCCTGTACTTTTCTGGAATCAGACGCAATGATCCGGCCTTCACCACAACCTTGCCCCCCTCACTACACACCACACTGAACGTCGCGGGAGGGTCATAGGTTTCTGGGCCTCCAGTCTGGATATCTCCGGCACACAGAGACCGCGCAACAGCTTTCAGTTCTTCTATGTCGCGATTTTGTAGACTGAGCACAAATACGCCCACACCGGTTTGTTTGTCGTCGTCGACGGTGTCCCCTTTGGCGAAATAGAACTTGTCCGTGCCATCAAAACTCATTTCTCTCGAACCGTATTGAAGGCCACCCGACCACGAAAGCGAAAACGCACTGGGCCTCAGAACACCACTATTCGAATCATTCGCCATCGCGCACCTACCTCCTATCCATAGTGCTATCAAAGACAAAAAGGCAACTTTCCACAATTTTCTGAATTTCGGCTCGCCGTCACTTCTTAACATGGGTCCCCCCCTTTTCTTTTGGCGTCGGATTTTGGCCGCTTGGTTCAGCTTTTTGGGGTGCCACAACAGGTGCGTTGTAGCCCACCCGCCACAGTTTGTTGGTATGCGCCGAAAACCATCGGCGTATATATTCCAGGTAATAAGGTTGAATAGTCGCAGTTGGCTTAGTGCAGCCTCCCCCCATCAAATTATCTTCAGTTTCAATTACCCAAATTTTATTCATTGATTTGTTGGCGTCAGCGAGCGTGAAATCTATGTCCAAGCCATTTTGAACATAGATCGAATGAACAAAACCACCCTCTCTCCAGTATTCATCGGGAAAATTGAACAGATGACCGGTTTCATGTGCCTTAGTTTGCGTAACCACTTCCCGCTTTCGGCTACCCACGAATTCATATTCAGCTTCTGGCCAATTATTGGCATCTGCCCGCTTAGTCGTCGGAAAAAGATTAATAACAATGTTTGGGTTTATCGCTGGTGCATCGGCCTTCTTAACAACATGCACATCTGCGCAGAATTTCACCACCACCCTGCAGCCGCAGGCTCCGCCCTTCTGGCAGCCATCGAGAATCAGCTTGTAGTTCCCCTGATTCAAGGTATTTTCGATCATGCTCTTGTATGTCGAGGCGTCAACCTCTTTCGGATCACGCTCCACCAGCATCAATCCTTGCTCAGCATAGGACTTGTTAGAGTTCTCCCCATTCTCAAATGTGCTGTATTGCACGACCACGTAATCGTTGTTCTCGTCACGCAACGGCTCCCCGGTTGAACGATTCATTTTGACTAGCAGTCTCGGCACCAGTGCTGTAACGACCTTCGCTGTCAGCGTTTTACTGCTGGAGTCATAGCTGAACTGGCAAGTGGTCGTGCCCGTGCCAGAACACATCGTCGGCTTCTCATCCGTGCCATATCTCGCGGTTCTCGTAATACCGTATTTGCGGTAGGTTGGTGTCTCACGCTCCATGGTTGCATTCACAGTGAAATCTGCCAGTTGCCAGTTGCACGGCGCGGCGCTTTGCAATTGAATCGGATCAGGTGCAACGCAATTCGCCCTCTCGTTATCCGGGTCGTTGATGACCAGGCCACCGGTACCTGCTGAGCCGCCAGCGGAGCCTGTCGAACCCGGAAGCCTCTGCGTCTGCGGGAACGGCTGGGCATCTTGCAACGCACCGCCTCCCGCAGACGCCATCGACCCCGCATCAAGCGACGGTGCAGGCGCGACAGCCCCCCTATTCGCCAGCCCTTCCCACTGTGCCGGAATCGGCGCGGCTGCCGGTGCTTGCGGCGCAAACTTGGGATTCGTTCTCCACACCTCGCAACTCGTCGTGTACGGCACGAACTTCGGCGCGAACGCGGCACCACCCAGGTCCATCTGCGCCGGGCCGATCTTCTTCAGGCCGGTTGTCCTGAACACCACGCCGCCGCGCGACCCGGCCTCGATGCCACCCGGCGAGAGCTTCAGGTAGGTGCCGCCGCAGTTCAGGATGATTTCTTTATGCGACTTGATGTGCAGCACGCCTTCAACCGTCTCGAAGGTCATGTCGCCCTGCGAGGCAAGCTGTGCGCGGCCGTGCTGTGCCTGCATCACCAGGTCTCCCGCCGCCGTGATTAGACTCATGCCCTTCTGCGAGAAGAGCGAGATCACGCCGCGCGCCGCCGCTGTGAAGCGCTTGAGCGTGCTCAGGTGAATGCCCTTCTTCGCCGTGCCGATGATCGAGCCATCGGCGGCAACGTGCACGCCATCTCCAGACACCACGCCCACGGGACCGGGGCCAGTCACGAGCACACCGGGCTTCTTCAGCCAATGCAGGCCGTCGTTGATGCCTTTCTGCGCATCGGTATCAGCGGGTGACGCCTTCGACGCCGCAGCCGAATCAGCAAGTGACTTGCTCATCACCTGGTGGTCCTTGAACTGAGCGTCCGTCTCGTCCATGGCGAGCACCTTGCCGCTGCCGCCCGCCTGGTTGTATGCCGTCACCATCACACCGGCACCGCCACGAGCCACCAGATGCTCCCCGGTGCGCACTTCCGCCCCGGTGCCGCGTTCCTTCAGGTCACGGTCGGGGATGAAGCCCAGGTTGAGCTGCGAGCGGCCCGAATGCTCGGTGCTCAGTTCGATGCCTTCCTGCTTTTCCCAATCGTCAAACCAGATTTTGTTGCCCGCGCGTGTGCGAATCTCGCTGCGCGAAATGCGCCTGCGCGAGCTGTTGATGAGGTCCGGGTTTCTGGCGTTCGGAAGGAAACACAGTGCAAAGGGCTTGTTCGGGTTCCCCTCGTAAAATCCCGCTATGCCGTGGTCACCATCCACGGGCGGCATGTTCAGGCCTGAGTGGTCCTTGCTGGCGAAGGGCTTTGCCATACGCAGTGGAATACTTTCGCCGCCCTTGGGCCAGTTGCCGAAGTCACAGTGAAAACGCACGACGATGCGCCCTTCGGCGTCCAGGTAGGGGTACGTGTATTTATCCGGTGACGTGACCGTGAACCCC
Source organism: Paraburkholderia sp. (assembly GCA_035277805.1). Classification (GTDB taxonomy): domain Bacteria; phylum Pseudomonadota; class Gammaproteobacteria; order Burkholderiales; family Burkholderiaceae; genus Paraburkholderia. The sequence goes on from DATEJU010000421.1 coordinate 20,257, forward strand.
AGCGTATGGACGCGGGGCCACTGAGACGGGTCTATAGCCAGCCGGTAAGGCCGGTTCGCCGGAATCGCACGGAACGTGTTGCGGTAGTTCTGGTTGGGTGCGCCGCGATGCACGACCTTTGTGACGAACACACCTTCCTTCGCGTCGAGCGTGCCATCCTGACTGTCAGCCAGCGTATCGGGCTTCACGATGCACCCTGGCCGGATCGACGGAATGGTGGACTTTCCCTTGCAAGTCACTTGATGCGCACGCGACGCCTCATGCCGCAACGTCGCCTCGCGCTTCGCCCCTGCCTCATCCTCGTGATGGGTGCCCCACACCATGGGCGTACCCATGGTCGTGTCGTCGTGCGTCTGAGTACCAAACTCGTCACGCGCCTGCCCTTGCTCGCGGAACAGCATGGCATGGTTGTCGGGGCTATAGTCCGCGACGATGAACGACTCGGGAATCGTGCGGGTTTTGACCTTGAGCGAATAGATCGACTCTTCGAACGTATGCATGCCCGATGGCGGACGGTCTTTCACGGAAATGGCCGGTCGGGTGTAACCGCCGATGTCGTCGGCAATCACCGTCACTTCACCGTGTTTGTCCACCTCAGTAAACGTGAACAACCCGGCCTGCTCCATCTCCAGCCGGCAGTAGTCCCAATCGCCCATGTTGTACTGCATGCGGAACGGGTGCCGTGGATGCTGCCGCCTCAGACGCTGGACCACCCGTATCCACGGCCGCAGATCGTTACGCTTGATGACTTCCTCGATGATGTCGGCGGAAGTCTTCTGCTGGTAGGTCGCGCAGTTGCTGGGGCCGTCGAGCTTTGCCAGGTGCTGGCGGATTTCGACGCGGTATATGCAGCCGTCACGTGACTTCGACACCGAGTCGAAGCGGGAAACAAACCCCGCGAACTCGCGAACTACCGCGTCTTCGTCAACGTGGAACCTGAACTTCGCCAACTGGCCCAGGATATCCCGGCGCGAAACCGGCTGCGAAGCGGTGACGACTGCCCTGATCCTGTACGGCTGGCAAACCTGCTCGTGCACTTCCCATTCGCCCGCCGACAATTCAGGCGCTTGCCGGTCCTTCTTCTCGTCACGCTCGCATTTGCGAATCTTGAGGATGATGTCCAGATGCGCAGCCTGGCGACCCGTTATGAGCCTGCGCACCCCATCAAATTCAGCCATGCAATCTCCATTTTTTAAATTTAGCAGTCCAGATAGCATCAGCCACGCCCCGCTGTCGATACGGGACAGGTCTTAAAAGCGGATGCCGATTGGCTAAAGTCGAAGTCGCTTGATATCAAGCAAGACGAATCAGGCGCGTCCGGTCGATAGCATCGCTGCAAGCTGCTGCTCAAGTTCCTTGATGCGCGCGTTCAGCGTGTCAATATGCTCACAGTCCAAATAGGCCTGTGCCTCAATCACGGTGACGTACTGGATCAAGTCGTCGCGCGTGTACGGGCGCTCACGGGCCTCGCGGGTCAGCCCTGCCGCCAGCCCATCGGCGATGTCCTGCGCGACCTCGCGCAGATAGTCATCAGCCTCTGACTCGATGCCCCACAGCGAATCGCTGACGGCACCGACCGGCTCGCCCTCGTCGTCCAGCAGTTCGACCACGACGCCCACCCACTGCCACTGGTCGCTGCACCAGCGGCGCAGATGCTCCAAGTCGAGGCGGACCGCTTCCGCCGTAATCTCGCCACGAGTGAGCGGCTTCCACGGCCCGCACTGCTCCTGCAAACGGAACCTGCCGTCCTCGCAGCGCACGGCGAAGGTTGTACGGCGCAACCCAGCCAGCAGCCTTGCCCGGTCCTCTTCGCGCAGGCCCCACCCATCCCGGCGCGCAATCTTCATCGACGCCTCGATGTCGTAGTAGCGCTTCAAGCTGAAGTCGGTACTCAGCACCACCTCACCGGCGTGCTTGTCGCGCGCTGTCCAGTCGCTCAGCCGCTCGCGCTCGGCCAGCTCCCGCTTCTCTTGCTCGACCTGTGCCTGTTCGAGCTTCACCTTCTCCACGACTGCCCGCTTCTGGCCTGCCGGATCGCCGCCGCGCTCGACACGCAGCTTCGTTTCATCGAACTTCGCGCCGATACGATCGAGAGTGTCACGAGGCCATGCACCCAGCGGCGTCTCGCGCGACGCTTCGTCGAAGCGGTAGTGAACGCTGATGCCCTTTCTGCCCGCGTGGACCTTTCCCGACAGGCCGGTGCCATCCCGCAGGGTGCGGTCATTGTCGGCGGCGGTCAGCGCCAGGAGCTGCGCTTCCCCGATGATTTGAGAACGATTTTCCCCACAAAACACCTGCGGTGTCTGAATGCCACAGACAACCGCAGCCGGTGTGCCAACAACCAGGTTGTTGAATTCAAACAGAATGGATGTTTGTGGGTCTCGTGCGCTGCGGGGCAATATTGTCCACAGATTTTGTTCACAGCCCTGTGGACAAGCTCTGGGCGATTCACCCAAGTGCCTGTCTCCAAAGGGAAACCCCGTGGTGCGCGTCGCGCGCCTCGCTGGGCACATCCGGCCATTCGGGCAGTGGCGCCCTTCAATCTGCATAACGAAATATTTTTCGCGCACGCCATGCACCGGTGTGCTGCTACGTACCCAAGTCCAAACGCAACAAAGCCGGCTCTTTTGCAAGAACCGGCTTTGTTCGATGTAACAGCTGCTGGAGCAGTGGGCCCGAACCGCGCGTATTACTGCGCGAGCGTTCCCGCTCCGAGTGCGGTGAGATTAGTCGCGCGGCAGGCTGTAGGGCTTGTAGTGCGAGCGGCGGATGCGTTCGGCTTCGCGGTGACGCGCTGCATACGAATATTCGGCATCCATCGGCAGGTACGGCGACGCGAAGAGATCGCTCACCTTTTGGAAAAGTGCAAGGATAAAGCTCATGGCGACTCCCGGTTAGACAAGAATTTAGGGTTTTCCCTAGGAACAGATGCATTATAGGGTTTTCCCTAGTCCAATGCTAGTGCGGTGCAACAAGAAATTTGCGGCGTCGCGTCGCAGCCTGGTGACAGGCCACTCGTATGTTGCAGCGCCGCAACATACGAGTGGCCCGCGATTTCGGGGTCGAATCAGACTGGAGGTCAGCGGTCAGCTTTTCGCCGCCTTCTGGTGGGTGGAGTGCTGCGAACGTGTCCTGGACGACCTGGTGCCCGCGGCGTGCGGTGCGGGCTTTTCCGACGATTTCGGCGTCCTGGCTGCGCGCGCGACGTGACGCGACGGCGTTGCGCCCGTCTGCTCGCGAGTAGCGCTCATCGCCGTAGTCGCAGGCACTGGCGCCACTGCCGCAAGCGCGACAGGTGCCGCAGCGGCTGGCGCGGCAAGGCGCGCCGCCACGCTGTCGAGCGCAGCCTGCTGGTTCTGCATCAGCAGGTCGAAACGTTGCTGTTGCGCCGCGGTATCGGCCGAGAGGCTCGCGAGCAGGAGGGTCTGGGCAATCGCCACGCCCGCCGTCACCACCAGTGCGGTAACGGCCGCCGTCAGCATCCATTTCGTTCTGCGCGTCTGGGCGGCCATCGCCGCGACGATCTCGGTGGGCAGCCCCGCCATGGCGCGCTCGCCGCCGGGGCTGGCTGCTTGTTCTGGCGCGAAGCCGTGGACCGCCGCGTCGACGTCAGCGGCATGCACCGCCGAGATCATGCGCGCGGCATTGCCCGTGGCGCTCGTGGCCGCGCAGGAGACGCCGCTTGCGGGCAATGGCACGGCCGCCGGCTCTGCGGCTGCACTTTGCAAATCGGGCACAGGGTCGGCCGAAGGCTCTGCCCTCTTCTGAGCATCCGTTGCCTCGGGTTGTGGTGATGCGCCGGCCTCCATGCGGTCGCCCGGGTCGCCCGGGTCGTGCGGCTCGCCGCCGGCGCTCGCGGCCGCCTCCACCGGTTCAGCGGCTGCCTTCGTGCGTTGCGCGCCCCGTGCGGGCGTCGCACGACTGCCCTTCGCGCTCGCGGCTTGTACCGCATCGTCCGCTACGGGTCCGGGCGTCGGTTCGAGGTCTTCGCCGAAAAGATCGAGCGTGAGCACGCTACCGGGCTCGCCCGTCAAGGCGTCCGCTGACAGCGTAGGTTCGGTGTCGGTGGGAGGCGTCAGTATTCGACGCCGGGACGACGCGCTGCGCGCAGCGCGTCCGGTATGGGAGGGTCCGTTATCTGCGTGTTCGGCCATGGATCGACGATGAGACTCGCTTCAGGTGAACTCGCGTCGCGCGTCACTCACGCCTGGCCGCAGCGTGAGGGCCGCGTGTCGCTCCTCGGGCACGCGTCTTCAAAAGCCCGCGCGCCGCTGGTCAGGCATCTTAGCCGCAAATGTTAAATCTGTGAGCCCTTCGAATGTGAACCATGCGTGACGCATTAATTGTCCCCGTCGTCCTCACGAAACTCTTTTACGACGGACAGGCACCGCAACGCCGCGCAGATTGCCTCGTACTCCATCGACGAGACGCGGCTCAGCACGATCGTCACTTCGTCGAATTCGGGCGTATCGTCGCTCTGCTGCACCACGAACTGCTTCACGCGCGGGCTGGACGTCCCCAGCGCGTCGTGCAGCAAATGGAATGTGAGCGCGCCGTGATCGACGAGCAGCGAAATGCGCCGGCGCTGCCGGAACGTGATGAAGCGCCGCTCGAGCGGCTTGATGCCCGCGAGGATGATGAGAATGATGATGGTGGCCGCGATCGCCGCCGTATAGAGACCGCCGCCCACCGCGAGGCCGACGGCCGCCACCGACCACAGGCTCGCGGCCGTCGTCAGGCCGCGCACGATCTCGCCGCGCAGCAGGATCGAGCCGGCGCCGAGAAAGCCGATGCCGGAGACCACCTGGGCGGCCATCCGCGAGGGATCGAGCACGACGTGCTCCGCGCCGAGCACATCGGCAAAGCCGAACGCGGAGACGATCATGATGAGCGCCGAACCCACGCAGACGAGCATGTGCGTGCGCAACCCGGCGGCCCACGACAGGCGTTCGCGCTCGAAGCCAATCACGCTGCCGAGCGCGGCAGCCAGCACCAGCCGCGAAATGAGTTCCCAGTTGCTGAGCATGGTTGTCGCTCTCCTTGTTCTCGTCGATGTGCGCCGCTTGCGCAGGCCATCCCGTTGTTGGAATCACCGCGGCCGGGGGCCCCGATGCCGCCCTCCTGGCCTGTCCTGCTGCCCAGGGCGACGCGCCGCCGCGTGCCATTCATCGTACGCCGCATAATCGAGACAGACTTGCCCGGCGTACAATCGCGGGCACCCCGTTTTCCATGTGCCAGCGCCTTGCGCGCCCACGTCTTTCATGAACGCTCTCACCGGCGCAGCGAGCCTGCGCGATCACTTCGACCGCACGATCCTGCCGCTGTGGCGCGGCCCCGGCTTCAACGCGGCGTTGCGACTGCCGCATGAGGCAGTCGATGCATCGGGCACGGCGCCGCTGCCCGACGCGCGCTATCGCGCGATGGCCTGCGCCCGCCAGCTCTTCGTGTTCTCGCAGGCAGGCGCGCATGAGGCCGCGCATGCGCACACGCTCTTCGAATCGCTGCGTCACACCTTTGCCGACCGCACGCACGGCGGATGGTTCTACAGTGTCGACGCGCAAGGCGCGCCGCTCGACACTACGAAAGACCTCTACACGCATGCGTTCGTGGTGTTCGCGTGCTCGGCATACGGCCAGCGCTTCGGGGTGGCCGAGGCGCTCGAAACAGCGTGCTCGACGTCCGCGCTGATCGTCGAGCGCTTCAAGGCGCACGACGGCTTGCTGAACGCGGCGCTCGATGCGTCCTTTGCGAGCATCACGAGCGGGCCGCTGCAGAATCCGCTGATGCATCTGACCGAGGCGTGGCTCGTGGCCCGCGAGGCCACCGGCGACGCCGCATTCGACACGGCGATCACGCGGCTCGTCGAAGCACTTGCGCGCAACTTCCTGCATGCGCCCACGGGCTGCATTGCCGAGCTGCCGCTCGGCACCGCGGACAACCGCCTGGAGCCGGGACATCAGTTCGAGTGGTTCTGGCTCGCGGCGCAAGCGGGCTCGCGCCGGCTAGGCGTCTCGGGACTTCAGGAAGCGCTCGCGCGTGCGTTTGCGTTTGCAGTGAAGCACGGCGTGGACCCGGTCACCGGCGCGGTGGCGGCGTCCCTCGACGAACAAGGCCGCGCGCTCGACGCCACGCAGCGCATCTGGGCGCAGACGGAGTATCTGCGCGCGATCGCCACGCATGACGATACCGTTGTGCGCGCAACGTTGAATGCGCAGATCGGGAAATTCGCGCAGCGCTTTCTCACGCCGCAAGGCTGGGTGGAGTGCCGAGGCGCGAGCGGAGAGGTCGCTCGCGCGGACATGCCTTCGACCACGCCGTATCACCTGCTGACGGCGTACCGCGCGCTGCCATAGCGCGCGGGAGCATCCACCAGGCGCTCAACCCGCCGCCAGCAGTCCCTCGGGCTCCGCGCGCATCGCCTCGGCTTGCGCGCGCCCGCGGCCTTCTGCCAGCACCGCCGCAGAAATGTCGAACGCCGCCACCGCGTCGGCCAGTTGCCGCGTCTGCTGATGCAGCGAAGCCGCAGCCGCCGCGGCCTCTTCGACCAGCGCCGCGTTTTGCTGCGTCATCTGATCCATCTGCGAGACGGCGGTATTCACCTGATCGATGCCCGAGCTCTGCTCGAGCGACGAGGCACTGATGCCCGCCATCATCTGCGTGACGCGCGAGATCGACGTCGACACCTCGCGCATGGCCGAGCCCGCGCGCTCGACGAGTTCCGAGCCGCCCCGGATCTGCGCCACCGACTCGCTGATCAGCGTCTTGATCTCCTTGGCCGACTGCGCGCTGCGCTGCGCGAGCCCGCGCACCTCGCCCGCCACCACGGCGAAGCCGCGTCCCTGCTCGCCCGCGCGCGCCGCTTCCACGGCCGCATTCAGCGCAAGAATGTTGGTCTGGAACGCAATGCCGTCGATCACGCCGATGATTTCCGCGATCTTGTCCGAGCTTTGCGCGATGCCGTGCATGCGCTCGACCACCTCGCCCACCACCGCGCCGCCGCGCGCGGTCGCGTCGAGCGCGGCCTCGGCCAGCGTGTTCGCCTCGCGCGCGTTATCGGCAGTGTTGCGCACCGTGCCGGTCAGCTCTTCCATGCTGGCCGCCGTCTCCTCGAGCGAGGCCGCCTGCGACTCCGTGCGCGCCGAGAGATCGGCGTTGCCGGTCGCGATCTCGTCCGCGCCCACGTGGATCGAGCCCGCGGCCTCACGCACCGTGTGGACCGTGCGCGCGAGGCTCGCCTGCATCATCGCGAGATCGCGAAAGAGCAAGCCGATCTCGTTGTCGCCGCGTGCGGCCACGGTTTCGTTCAGGCGTCCGCGCGCGATGCGCTCGAAGTGGCGGCCTGCTTCCTTGAGCGGCGCCACGACGCCCCGGCGCAGCGCGTAGTGCACCCCCGTGGCGAGCGCGATCAGCACGATCAGGATCGCGATGCCCACGGTCTGGAACAGCGCGAGACGCGAATCGATCGACTCGAGCGAGGCGTGGCTGGCCGCCGCGCTAAAGCGCGCGAAGTCGCGCAGCTCGGCGAGGTAGGCGTCCTGGTACGACTGGGTCGGCTGGTCGAGGAAGGCCTGGATGTTGTTGGCGTTGAGGTCGTCGATCAGTTCCGCGAGCGCCTTGTGATAGATCTGATAGCGCTGGCCGAGCGCCGCCACGCGCGCGCGGTCTTCCTCGTTGACGGGCTCGACCGCCGTGAGCTCCGCGTACGACTGGTCGGCCGCGCTCAGTTGCTCCTGCGCATGGTTGATGATGTCGGTCGGCGCCGCGCCGCCGCCGCGAATCAGACGGGTGCCCGCGCGCGAGAGGTTGATGCGCGCGTCCATCAAATGCTGGGTGGTTTCGTTAGCGGCGCTCGCCTGGCGCAGGGCCACGCGGGAGAGATCCTTCACGTCGTCGTGCGTGCGGGTGAGCGCCCAGAAGCCGAGCCCCTCGGTCACGAGCTGGAGCACGCAGAACGCGGCTAGAACGCACAAAAGGCCGGATGCGACCTTGATCTTGCTGAACATCTTGAACACCTGGGATGGCAGTGAGTAGGTTCGGCACGCGCGGGATAACGCGCGCCCCCGCACGGGTTTACGGCCTCGCAAACGTTGGATTGAGGCCAATTTCGCGAAATTTCTGCATCAAATGCGCAAGAGCGCGTTGTAGAAACGATCGCCGCGAGATTTCCGCTATTTTTCGCAATAATCCAGAGGCAGTCTGCCAACTTACATTAATTACGTATACCGCCTCCTAGTTGCGTATACAGCCTGACAAATCAAATGCTTGGCCGAAGGTCGTCTCGCCCCCATCTTGCTAACAGCTATCGCACTTCACAACGTCGAGAAAAGACAAAAATCCGTATACGCGCTGCCCCCTACAAGCCAAGCGAACGGAAAAACTCGTCCTCCGCGGAACTGTCTGCAGGCAGCGGAACCACTGGGTTATCCGAAGCAGGCGGAGCAGATTCATCTGACGTAAGACCGTATGCCTGTGCCTCGCGCTGCCGGTCAGCCTCCTCGCGTTGCTTGCGCGCGTTATTCTTCGCCTCAGCAACAGAGCTGCCCTGAAGACCACCCAAAAGCGCCCGATTCCCTTCTGTCTTGCTAACAGACTCATCTTCCGCGACAGTAAGCCGGTGGGCGTTCGCCCCTCGCTTCAGTTTCTGGCTCTGAGTACCACTCTGAGGACTATCGTCCATATTCTGCAACTCGACCTCCATCCAAGTTACAACGTCACCCGTGTTCCGCTGGTCCTCGGGAATCATTTCCAGGTCGACAATCGTGCCATCAGGCGTACGCCACTTCAAAATATTGGCAGGCCCATTCAGCCGCTTGACTTCAACGGAACAACTTCCCGGACGCCGGGCTTTGCGATGTTCGTTGAAAAACGTCTTGAGTTCAGGCGCGGAGAATCGGCGGTCCATAAAGACGACTTTCCCGCCATGGCAAACCCTCGGCTTCCATGGAACGAACCTGTCATAAACTTGCCATTCCGGCAGAATCTTGCGCGCATCACCAAAACGTTGCCTTTGGGTCCAGCGATGCAGCGCTTCCGGTGTGATTTTCACGCGTCTCTTTCGCATCTCCGCTGTCCGCAAGCGCCGTTTGTTCGTGTAGCGGTTGTAGTAAGCGATTGCCTGAAGCAACAATCGCTCGAAGACCAAGAGGGGGACGGGCTTTGCAATCGCAGCCTGCCGAGCGTGAGCCTTCGCCACGTGGTCAGTCTCGCGCGTGTAGGCAGAACGAAGCACCAGCAACAGTCTAACCATGATGCTATTGAGCCCCTCGCCGACGCCCTTGAAGTCTCCACGCGCCGGCGGCGCGATGGTGTGAAGCAGCCCCATTTCATCCACCGCGCTGGCGATGGTTTCTTTCGAGGCACCCGCACCATTGTCGACAAACACCCCGTCTATGTTTCCATGAAGTAAGCCCTTCGCTGAACTCAGACCCAATTCGTGCGCACGCCTTTTCTTGGACATGAAAACTGACGCGATGCACCGACGAAACGCCTCGCCCTTCTCCTGGTCAATTCTTAGCTCCCATCCGAGGACCGCACCTGAGAGTCGTGACACCGCGAACAGCACAACCACATGAACGGATTCAATTTTTTCATTGACTGCGGCAGCTATACCAACTTTGGCCCTAAAGCCGTCGACATCTACAATATCGATGACACCCTGTGTCAAGTCGCTCGCGGTACCGGAGCGGGCAGTGTTGTGCTGCGCTGACAAGGTATGCCGAAGGCGCAAATTTTCAACATCGTGTTCCTTTATCAAACGCTTCGCGCACACACGGAACATGCGCTCTGTTGGCACGAGATGCAATGGCCATTTTCGATAGTGAACTCGAAGACAATCTCGATACGCGTCGATGATGCTTTTCCGCGCCATTCCATATATTCGCCTTAGCGAGTCGAGAATCTTCGGCTCGTCCTGACGACGAAGTGGTAACTGCCTTGCCCTTCGCGCACGAATTCCTGTCGCCGCCTCTCTCGCTGCGTCCCGCCTCTCCATTGACGTTCGTCTGCCTGGCCTAAGCCTATTTTTTCCAACACGTTTTTCGCCCGGCCCTCCCCGACGGAAAGTCAGCCGCGCCAAAGCGTTTGGGATACCACCAAACATGACAAACTTGTGCACATACTCGCGCAGTTGAGTCTGAAAGCCGCGCTCCTTTCCAAGTTGCGTGCAGACGCGATTGAGTGTTGCGATACGGACCTCGTCGTCATAGAAGTACGCATCGTTGAAGACCCACTCGTGCTGCTTCGCGCCTTCGTACGGAGCCACATAGAGGACGGCACGCAGCATCTTCTCTCGCTTGACCATTCCAGTTACGCTACTAGGACGCAGATTCTGCAAAGGCCGCCTCAACTCCAGAGGAGTCAAGTTGTCAGATGTAATCTGAATATCGTTCAGTGCATCAGCGTCAGTTTGCAAATTCCAATGAACCCATTCACCGATGCCATCAGGGGTGACGAGAGGATTGGCTCGCAACACGATGAGGGTTTGAGTATATGCATGCCAGCATATGGCGCGATAACGTACGCTTTCCGGGTCACGCGCACGCTTGAACGGCGTGAAGCGGGTAAGCCCCATCGGCCAGATGCGTGACTGCAGGTCAAGCAGCATCGTCAGTTGCTCACGCGACGCGACGGGCGGTGAAATAGCAATCCCAAATTCACCGTCGCCATTTTGTGATGTTTCTTTCTTCATATCTAGCCTAGCACTCATGAAATCACATCAATTTCCACCCGCGTGGCAGCGACGTGAGTAGCCAATTCCAGAGAGCAGTCCTACATCCCTATAAGACACAGAGGCTTGTCAGCCTGCAGTGGCTGGCTATTGTCAACTGCCAAGAAGCCGAAAGCCACTGCCACCGAAAAGAGGCGGTGACAATCACACTCAGAGATGCCCTGGCGATTCGCTAGCCGCCTCAGGACGGAGGCCATCGTTCCTCGACGCGAACTTCGCCTCAGTAGCTCCGCGAATTGCCCCGCTTCATCGTAAAGTTCGTAGACATCGGTGTCCTTTACCGCTCGATACATCACGAAGCAATTCGCAAAATGACGGGCTGAAATCGCACCTCCTCGCAAAAGCTCCCAAGTCCACCCCCGCTCCGCTGCGTCGTTTCTTTCTCTCGCCTCACGTGCAAAATCATCCACATCGGGAACGTAGTCGTCGGGCTTGATAGAGATGCAGTGATAGCGAGGCGTAAAGTCGTTTGGCATCACATACGTCACCACGATATCTATCGTACTCACGGAGGTGCGCAGCATTCTTCTCCCTTCCTCGCGCGCCGTATAGTAGACATCGGGGTCGTAGAACGCGTACTGGTCGCGCACGTCCAACAGATATGGATTGAAGGCCAATGAGACCCGCGAGGAAGTTGTCGCCCTTGACCCTTCACTCTCGTCGGCTCAGGACGGCATCGTCGGCGCGATACATTGCCCGACTGACGAAACGGGCGACCCGGCAAAATTCACACGCGCACTGGCTGATATTGTGGTCTCACGCGGCGCGACGATTCTGAACAGCACGAACATCGAGGCGCTTGAGGTGTCCGGCGGAGAGATTTCCGGAGTGCGCACGGACCGGGGCACTGTGAAAGGCGATGCGTACGTGTTAGCCCTGGGCAGCTATAGCCCGATTCTTGCGCGGCGCATTGGTGTGAATCTACCAATCTACCCGGTCAAGGGATACTCGCTCACTATCCCGATTGAAGGGCATGCCCAACCGCCCAATGTGGCGGCTGTCGACGAACACAACCTGGTTGCCATCTCGAGATTTGGAGACCGGATTCGCGTCACAGCGACCGCGGAGTTTGCTGGGTATGACACCGCACACAAGCCGTCGGACTTCGAGTTCATGAAGCGGGTCACGCAGCAACTCTACCCCGACGGGGGCAACTACGAGCGTGCTGAGATGTGGGCAGGCCTGCGACCAATGACTCCCAATAACCTGCCCTTCTTTGGTCAGCGGAAATATCGAAATCTCTACCTAAACACCGGTCACGGTCACATCGGCTGGACGATGTCACATGGCTCGGCGCGTATCACTGCTGACCTGATTGCAGGACGCAAGCCGGGAATCCCGATGGAGGGTCAGGGTCAACGCTGTTGACGTTTCAGATAGGCCCGCTTCCATCCCGGCGACGCGCGCAAGGTACATGTCCGATGGTTCGGTGTGGATGACGTTTCCAAGAACAACCTGGTCCACCTTCGCGCCGTCGACCTCTGCGCGCGCGAGAGCTTCGCGAATCACCAACGCACCAAGTGCTGTAGGCGCAATGCTAGCAAGTGATTTTCCGTAGTCGCCAATAGCGGTCCGGACAGCACTGAGGACAACGACTTCTTCAGACATAAAATCTCCTGAGCGCACGACGCGCTTTGCTGAAAACAAATTTGCGCTGGACTGGTCGGTTAGCGCTCGCGTTATGTCAGAGCGAGCTGACGAGGTGTCCACCGTCAACTGTCACGACCGAGCCGGTCATAAACGACGAAGCACCAGACGAAAGGAGAAGCAGTGGTCCATCAAGCTCGGTCAGTGTCCCGAGCCTGCGCATCGGAATACGCTTGACCAACTGCGCTCCAGCATCGGTCTCAAAGAAATCTCGATTTAGGTCTGTCTCAAAGTATCCCGGCGCGATGGCGTTCACACGAATTCGATACCGTGCAAGCTCGAGTGCCAGCGCCTTCGTCAACAGTGGCGCGTCTTCTGCGCGGATGTATGCTGAACACCCGGGTCTGACGTTCGCATCGGTGCCGCTTGACATTCCCGTCGGCGTCAGCGTTTTCCCGGGAGAAATCTATACGCCTCCGAAAGAGTGGGCCGAACGCACCTATGCCAACATGTTCTACTGGAATCGCGCCACGAAGGGAGGTCATTTCGCCGCGTTCGAGCAGCCGAAAATCTTTGCCGCTGAAGTCCGCGCTGCATTCTCGAAGTTTCGTAGCGCAAACTAAGCAGCGTCGACTCTAAGCTTTCTACAGCGCTCTCTCCTAGCAAGTCTCTAGGGGAAGAAGAACGGGCCTTCCGCTAGCGCGGCAGGCCCGTTCGACCATTTGTGCGCGTGCGCAACGCAATCGCGCCAGTGAGCCCCCATGCAGAAGCGCGAAGCCGCCTCGTGCTGTCAATGAGGTTTGCGTGCGGCTCCAGCTTTCAGCCGACATAGCTTGCCGGCCTTTCGAAACAGGCGAAATGTCAATTCACTGGAATCGGATTTTCCAGCCGACACGCGCTCCTATGCGTCGTTTGACGTGGATGAGCAGACGTATCTTCAATACCTCGGGCGGAACCGGAACACGAAAGTCCCTGTCACCCTTGGCCTTGCAAATGAAGATGATTATTCACGCAAGGGCGTCATCACATCTGTCGACAACCGCCTGGACACTTCATCAGCGACGATTCGCGTCCGGGCGACTTTCGACAACACCGATGGCTCTCTCGTCCCAGGACTGTATGCACGTGTACGCGTCGGCGGTGGCGACGCGCACCCCGCGATTCTGATTGACGACGCTGCCGTCGGTACTGACCAGGCCAAGAAGTACGTCCTCGTTGTAGACGGTTCAAACAAGGTTCAATACCGCGAAGTCAAGCTCGGCGCACCGTCTCGAAGTCACTGACCTCGACGTCTGCGCCACGAAGCGAGCGCCCGAACGCCGCAATCTCTTCCAAGGTTGGAAGCGCGCCAACTTTTACGCCCCTTGGAACATTGAACGCCCCCGCACGATTGGTCCGGTACACGCCGTTGAAGCAGAACCGGTTCAAGTACAGAAATCTAGCCGCTCGCTCATTCGCTCCCAAGCTCTCGGGCGGCACAGAGCGCAATTCGTAGTAGAAGCGCTCGGTGGTTGGCATTGCGTGGAAGAGTTCGCCCACTTTGTTCGGATTGGCTCGAACACGCTTGTAAAAGTGAATCAACTCCGGGTTGATGTCGCCAAGCAGGCCGCGGGCGGGAGACAGTTCGAGAAAAAAACATGCCGAGCCGCAAAACGGCTCGACATAGCGCGTAAATTGCGCTGGAACGTACTGCCGCAACATTGGCAGAAGCTTTTTCTTGCTCCCGGCCCATCGCAGCAAGGGTTTAACTGTCTGTTCCAAAGACGAGGGTGCTCGTGTAGTTGATGTGGCGACGCCGGCGAATGCTGCTGGGGCTGCGCCACTTCCTGACGCAACGCCGTTCGCTCATGGATTCATTTCTCATCTGATTATACGGGCATGTGCTTGTCAAAATGCCCGCCTCCCGCCGTTACGGAGAAATTTTGACCACCGCGGCGCAACAAAATCTAGCCCGGCGCGATGTCCGAGCACGGAGAGCCGGCAGACTCGCGCCGGACGATTTGGCAACGATGCCGGTCACCCGTCATCCGGCTGCCGTATATGAAAGCCATGGCTATAGGTCGGATGAATGCGATTTCTATCTACGCACATTCGGGCAGTGCGCCCTCCGCTACTGCGTCGCGACCCGCCAGCCAATTGCTCAAACTCCTGCTGCTAGACGCGGCTTCCGACGTCGAGGTCGTATCACGAGAACTTGGGTTACCCAATGAGATGCACGAACGGCTGCGGCGTGCACTGGACCGGTTGATTTGCGCGCAGGAAGTTCTCGATGCGGAGCAAAGGAGCCGGCTTGGACTCAGCAGCGGCGAGATTCCGGAACAGGTCGGCGAGGCGTTGCGGCTGCTCGCAGAGCGTTGGCCGCAGGAATATCCAGATGGGGCTATTGAGTGGCTGTTGCTGTCCCCGACAATCAAAGCTGACTGCTGTTCGTACCGCACAAAGGGTGAGTCGACCTTGCACTCATACCCTCACCTTTGCTTAGACTAATGCCAAAATTAAAAGGGCCATATTATATAGGTCGGTGCCCGCAGCCCTCAGAAGACGGCCACTTCCACTCTGGGCACTTGTGCTGACCGGCTGACGACCGGCAAAAATCACACCATGTTTGCAAAGAATTGGCGACCAAGATGGGAAAAGGCGCCAAATGGGTTAGTTCCGTATACGTTTTGCATTCAAATGCTTGCTGACAGGGAAATCGTCCGTATACGTAATTGAGCCCTCTTCGTATACGCAACTAATGTAAGTTGGCAAGTCGCCTTTCGATTCACCTTGCGCCGCCGCACGGCACTTCCTACAGTGGTTAAGAAACTACGTGGGCATGGCCCCTGAGGAATGCAAAGATGACCGATCTGGTGGATCGCGCGCGCGGCGCGCTTCACGCCCAACCGTTCAGCGTGCTGCTCGGCACGGAACTCATGCATGTGGGATCCGACGAGCTGACGCTGCGGCTGCCCGTGCGCGATGAGCTCAAGCAGCAGCACGGTTTCGTGCACGGCGGCGTAATCAGCTATCTCGCGGACAACGCGCTCACGTTCGCGGGCGCGCTGGCGCTCGGCCCGCGCGTGGTGACGGGCGAGTACAAGATCAATTACCTGCGGCCCGCCATGTCCGGCACGCTGGTCGCGCGGGCGCGCGTGGTCTTTGCGGGGCGCCAGCAGGCCACCTGCCAGTGCAGCGTGTTCGTAATGGAGAACGGCGACGAGCGGCTGGTGGCGCTCGCGCAGGGCACGGTCAACCGGATGGGCGAAGCGGGCGGCCCGAACGGCACGCACGCGGACACCGCGCCGCCGGCGTGACGGACACGCGGCGAGAAGATAGGGCAGCAAGCAGAACGGCCGCGGAGAACCCGCGGCCGTTTATCTATTTCGATACAGCAAGGTGGGGGCGGAAACGGCGGGCGCTCACTCGGCCGCGCGCGTCTTCTGCGTCTGCACGCCGAGACCTTCGATGCCAAGACGCACGGTCTGGCCCGGTTTCAGATACACCGGCTCCGGCTTCACGCCCATGCCCACGCCCGGCGGCGTGCCGGTGGAAATCACATCGCCCGGCTGCAGGCTCATGCACTGCGAGAGATACGACACCAGTTTCGCAACCGTGAAGATCATCGTGCGCGTGCTGCCGTTCTGGTAGCGATGGCCGTCCACTTCGAGCCACATCGAGAGATTCTGCGGATCGGCCACCTCGTCGCGCGTGACGAGCCACGGGCCGGTCGGGCCAAAGGTGTCGAAGCCCTTGCCCTTGTCCCACTGGCCGCCACGCTCGATCTGCCATTCGCGCTCGGACACATCGTTGACCACGCAGTAGCCCGCCACGTAATTCAGCGCATCGGCCTCGCTCACGTTCTTCGCATGCTTGCCGATCACCACGCCCAACTCGACCTCCCAGTCGGTCTTCTTCGAGCCGCGCGGGATCTCGATGTCGTCGTTCGGCCCGACGATGGCGCTCGTCCACTTGTTGAACACCACCGGCTCGCCCGGCACCGGCATGCCCGATTCGGCAGCGTGATCGGCATAGTTCAGGCCGATGCACACCATCTTGCCGACATGGCCCACGCAGGGCCCGAGGCGCGGGTTGCCTTCCACGAGCGGCAGCGTTTCCGGGTCGATCGAGCGCAGTTGCGCGAGGCCCGCGTCGGAGAGCACGTCGCCCGCGATGTCGGCAACGGCGCCCGAAAGCGCGCGAATACGCCCTTCGGCATCCACGAGGCCCGGTTTTTCGTGACCCTTGGGGCCATAGCGAAGCAATTTCATCGTCTTTATTCCTTGTCTGTCTGCGCAGTGTGTCGTGCGAGATTGGGTGCCTGCGCGGCAATCATCGCACGGGTGAGGGCTAACTAGTTAGACCACCCGCCATCGATCACATGGGCCTGGCCGGTCGTGAACGCCGACTCGTCCGAAGCGAGATAGAGCGCAAGCGCCGCGATCTCTTCGGCCTTGCCCACGCGCCCCATCGGCTGGCGCGCGACGAAGGCCGCGCGCGCCGCGTCCACGCTCGTGCCCTGCGCTGCCGCCTGCGTGGCGATGCGCTCCTCGAGCGAGGGCGAGGCCACGGTGCCGGGACAGATCGCGTTGCAGCGGATGCCGCGCGTCACGAAGTCGGCGGCCACCGCCTTGGTCAACCCTATCACAGCGGCCTTGGACGCGCCGTAGACGAAGCGGTTGGGCACGCCCTTCACGCTCGACGCCGCCGACGACATGTTGATGATCGAGCCGCCGCCCGCCTCCAGCATCGCCGGCAGGAAAGCGCGGATGGTCCGGTACATTGCTTTGACGTTGAGGTCGAATGCGAAGTCCCAGTCTTCTTCGCTCGCTTCGAGAATCGATCCCGCGTGCACGAAGCCCGCGCAGTTGAACAGCACGTCGACCGTGCCCAGTTCGCGCGCGAGCGCCGCGATGGCCGCGCCGTCGCGCACATCGAGCTTGCGCGCCTCGACCGGCAAGGACGCGAGCGCGTCGATGCGGATGTCGGTGGCGATCACGCGTGCGCCCTCGCGCGCGAACCGTTCGGCGGCCGCGTAGCCGATGCCCTGGCCCGCCGCGGTGATCAAGGCCGTCTTGCCGGCCAGTCTTTGTGCCATCTGCCACTCCCGTTGATTCGGACTCGATTGCCGTGTTCAGTTCAGTGATGAAGCCGGAATTTCGACTGATACGAGGGATGCCGCGAGGTTGCCGCCTTGATGAAGCAAACGGCCATTATGGCCAGACGCGCCGGCGCCGTGGCGGTTTCGCGGACGTTTTCTAACCGGCTGGATCGGCGCGCAACTGGTAGAACGCCGCCGCGTTGCCGCCGAACACGGCGGCCCGCTCGCGCTCGCCCAGATGCGCGAGCAGGCCCTGGGCGCTCGCGTGCCAGCGTTCGTAGTCGCCGTTGAGGTTGAGCACGGGCCAGTCGCTGCCCCATATGAGCCGATGCGCGCCGAAGCACGCAAGCAGATGCTCGATCCACGGGCTCAGCGTGGCGTCGCTCCAGCCCGGCGCGGCCTCGGTGGCGAGACCCGACAGCTTGCAATGGACCTGCGGAAAGCGCGCGAGACGCGCGATCGCCTGCGACCACGCAGCGAAGCCCGGCGTGCCTTCGCCGCCCTCGCGAATGGGTGGCTTCGCGCCATGATCGATCACTACGCGCAGCGCGCGATGGCGCGCGAGAAACGTTTCGAGCGCGCTGGCGTGGCGCGTGAAGATGAGCGCGTCGAACGCCAGCTCGTGGGCGATCAGCGCGTCGATGGCGCGCGCCGTGTCCGCTTTGGCGATCCAGTCGTCGTCGGGCAGGTCCTGCAGCATCGGGCGCACGGCGCGCAGCTTCGGCTCGCGCGCGAGTTCGGCGATCAGTTCGGGCGCCAGCGGATCGTCGAGCGGCACCCAGCCCACGACGCCCGCGATCGAGTCGTCGCGGCGCGCGAGATCGAGCAGATACCAGGTTTCGTCTACCGTGGGCGCAGCCTGCACGACCACGGTGCGCGCGACGCCGCAGCGCGCGCGCAACGGCTCGAGATCGGCGGGACCGAACGGGCGGTAGAGCGCGCCAAGCGCCGGCGTGAGCCAACCGTAGTCGCCGCGCGCGGGGTCCCAATAGTGCTGATGGGCGTCGATCTGCAGATTCGCGATTTGCCTTGTCATGGGATGTGCGCCTTCAGGGCAGCGGCGCGCGCGCATCGACGAGCCCCTCGTCGCGCAACGCGAGCCAGAGTTCGGGTGGCAGCTTCGTCTCGAACGACGCCACGTTCTCGCGCAATTCCGCCGCGCTGCGCGCGCCGGTGAGCACGGTCGCGACGGCGGGATGCGCGTAGGGAAACTGCAGCGCCGCCGCTGCGAGCGGTGCGCCATGCGCGTGGCAGACCGCTTCGAGGCGCGCCACGCGCTCCACCACTTCGGGCGGTGCCTCGCCGTAATTGAACTTGCGATCGCCTGCGAGGCCGCGCGCGAGAATGCCCGAATTGAACGCGCCGCCCAGCAGGATGCTCACGCCGTGCTGGCTGCAGGCGGGCAGCAGATCATCGAGCGGCGCCTGTTCGAGCAGCGTGTAGCGGCCCGCCAGCAGCGCGCAATCGAACTGGAATTCGCGCATCGCTTCGAGCAGCACTTCGCGCTCGTTCACGCCGAAGCCCAGGGCCTTCACCGCGCCCGACGCGCGCAATTCGTCCAGCGCGCGAAAGCCGCCGCCCTCCGTGAGCTGCCGCCAGTAATGCGCGTTGCGCTCGCCGTGCGTCAAGCGGCCGATGTCGTGCACGAGCAGGATGTCGATGTCGACGATGCCGAGCCGCTGCTGGCTATCTTCGAACGAACGCAGGATGCCTTCGCGCGTGTAGTCGAAAATGGCCTCGAACGGCAACGGGTTTTGCCACCCTTCGCTGCCGTCATAGGGATGCGTGCGCGGCACGAAGTGTCGGCCCACTTTGGTCGACAGCACATATTCACCGCGCGGATAGCACCGCAACGCGTCGCCCAGCCGATGCTCCGCTTTCGTGTGGCCATAGTGCGGCGCCGTATCGAAGAAGCGCACGCCAGCGGCCCAGGCGGCATCGACGGTGGCTTGCGCCTCTTCGTCGGTGAGATCGCGATACAGGCCGCCGAGCGGCGCCGTGCCGAGGCTCAGCGCGCTCACTTCGAGCGCGGTGCGTCCGATACGGCGGCGCTGCGCAACCTGCGGATGGGGCTCCTGCACCATGCGGGGTGTCTCCTCGATCGAATCAACAATGCGTGCTGTGCACGGGCATCAATGCTTCAGTACGCCGATGCTTCAATGCGAAACGGCCACCGGCATCGGCCCGCGCGCGCTCGCGGGCAGACACGCAGGGCCGACCGGCTCGAAGGTCTTGTACGTGAGAATAAACTCCTGATGACCGAGCGTCTCCGACTTCGAACGCTCCCCGCGCGAGACGGCGAGCGTGACGTCGAACACTTCGCGCCCCACTTCATCGAGCGTGCCGCGGCCTTCGAGGATGCGGCCCGCATCGACGTCCATGTCGCCCGAGAGATTGCGATACGTCTGCGGATTCGCGCAGACCTTGACGACGGGCGCGAGCGCCGACCCCACCACGGAGCCGCGCCCCGTCGTGAACAGAATGACGTGCGCGCCACACGCGATCAGCTCCGCGATCTCCGCGTTGTCGCTGATGTTGGGGAATCCGAAGCGTGGCTCGCCATCGGGCACGACGTCGAGCAGATAGAGCCCGCCTGTGGGCGGCACGTCGCCCGGCTTCACGATGCCGACGATGGGCGACGCCCCGCTCTTCGCATACGCGCCCAGCGACTTTTCTTCCTGCGTGGTGAGCCCGCCATCCGCATTGCCCACCGCGAACGAGCCGTGCCCGAGGATCGAGTAATAGCGCGCGGCCTTCGCCACGCACGCGACGATCTCGTCGCCCAGTTCGGGGCGCGTCGCGCGGTTCTTCATGTGATACTCGCAGCCCACCAGCTCACCGGTCTCTTCGAACAGGCACGCCGCGCCCGCCGCGACGAGGTGGTCGAACGCGCGGCCCACGGCCGGATTCGCCGTAATGCCGCTCGTGCTGTCCGAGCCGCCGCAAATCGTGCCCACTACGAGCTCGTCGAGGCGCATCGGCACTTTCTGCTGCCGCGCGAGTTGGGTGCGCGCCTCGCGCACCCAGTCCACGCCATATTGAATCGTGCTGCGCGTGCCGCCCTTTTCCTGAATCGTCAGCACTTCTACGGGACGTCCGCTCGCGCGCACCTGGTCCACGAGATAGTGCTTGTTCATGCTCTCGCAACCGAGCGAGACGAACAGCACCGCGCCCACGTTCGGGTGCGTGGTGAGCTGCATCATCATCTTTTCGGCGTAGCTGTTCGGAAAGCAGCCCGGAAAGCCAATCAGATGGACCGGCGGCTCATGCGGCGCTCGCGGGTCGTCGAACGCGTGGGCGTCGTCGTAAAGCGGCTCGCGAAACTGCGCGACGATCTCGCTCGCCACGTGATGCGCGCATTCGACGAGATACGCCACCGCGACCACATTGCGGATACCCTTGCGTCCGTCGCTGCGCAGCCACCCTTCGAGCATGGGTTCGGCCGGGTTTCCTGCATTGGCGTTGAATTGGGTTTCAGTCATGGCATTCGTCCTGCGTGTGGCGTGGGCCGCCTGGTTCATCGGCATCAGTGCGCCACGAACTCGTGGCCCGCGTCGTGCGTGTAAGTCGGCAGATAATCGCTCTCGAGGTTGTGCGTATGCAGATGTTCGCCACGCGCCACGTTCGCCGTCACATGGCCGATGGGCGCGCCATAGCGCACCACCTTCTCGTCCTTCGCCAGCGCGCGGCGCGCCACCTTGTGCCCCAGATCGATCGTCTTCGCGAGCGTCACGCGTTCGCCCTCGATTTCCAGCGTCTCTCCCGCGGGAAGACGCACCGCCGCAATCAGGCAGTTGTCTTCGGGTGCCAGCAGGATGAGACGCGCATCGGTATGCCCTGCACCGCTCTTCACGATATGGCTCAAGTCTCGCCTCCGTCGTTCAGTTCTGGGCCTCGCCGCCCGCCAGCCGTGCCACCATCAGCGAGCCGAGGATGATCGCGCCGTAGATCGCCTGAATCCAGAACGACGGCACCTGTGCAAGCGTGAGCAGGTTCTGTACCACGCCGAGCAGCAGCACGCCCGAGAGCGCGCCGAACATGGTGCCCTTGCCGCCGTCCAGCGAAATGCCGCCGATCACGGCCGCCGCGAACACCGTGAAGATCATGCCGTTGCCCTGGTTCGCGTTGATCGCGCCCACGTAGCCCGTCACGATCAGCCCGCCCAACGCGGCAAGGATGCTGCCGAGCACGAACACGCCCCACGTGATGCGCTCCACGCGGATGCCCGCGGCGCGCGCGGCATCGGGATTGCCGCCGATCGCGTAGAGCGCGCGGCCCACGCGGTGATAGCGCAGCATGAATGCAGCGAACGCGAACGCCGCCGCCGCGAGCCAGACCGAGAGCGGCAGCCCGAGCACGATGGTCGTGGCGAGCGCGAAGAACGAGTTGGGCATGTCGAACAGCGTGCCGCCCTTGGTCGCGCCCACCAGCATGCCGCGCAGGACGATCAGCATGGCCAGCGTGACGATGAACGCATTCAGGCGCAGCCGCACGACCAGAAAGCCGTTGATGAAGCCGATCAGCGCGCCCACGACCACGATAGCAAGGAGTCCTGCGAACGCGGGCCATTGCGTGCCGAACCCCGCGGAGGTCACCGGCATCACGAGCATCGCTCCCACCGCGGGCGCAATGCCCACCGTCGATTCGAGCGAGAGATCGAACTTGCCCGTGAGCACGATGAGCGACTCGGCGAGCACGACGAGTGCGAGCGCCGCCGAAGCCCCCAGCACGCTGATGAGGTTCGCCTTCGTGAGAAAGCTCGGGCTCACGAAGCCGCCAATCACGATGAGCAACAGCAGCGCGGGCAGCAACGCAAGCTCGCGCAAGCGCGCGAATTCGATGCGCCCGCGCGCGCCGCGTCCCGAGGCGGCCCCCTGGGACGCATCGGGTTGCGTCGCCGCGAATGCGGGCGCGGATACCCCCGCGGATACGCCATTAGCACTATGCTTCATGAAGATCGACTCCTTCAATCGATGCAATCAGTTCGTGGTCCTGCCAACCCGCCGCGAATTGCGTCACCACGCTACCGCGAAACATCACGAGCACGCGGTCGCAGGTGCGCAGATCGTCGAGCTCGCTCGACACCACGAGCACAGCCTTGCCTTCGTCGCGCACGCGGTCCACGACCGAGAGCAGCGCCTCCTTCGATTTCACGTCGACGCCCGCCGTGGGGTCGATCAGCACCAGCACCTGCGGGTCGCTCGCGAGCGCGCGCGCCATCACGACCTTCTGCTGATTGCCGCCCGAGAGCCCCGAAACCACATGCTCCGGCCCTTGCGCGACAATGCCGAGCGCCTCGATCATGCGCTTGCCCACCTGGTTCTTTTTCGCGGGCGACGCGAAGCCCAGGCGCCCGAGCAGGCCCGCAATCGTCATCGACGCGTTCTCGGCCACCGACTGCGTGAGCACGAGCCCTTCGTGATGCCGGTCCTTCGGCACGCAGCCCACGCCCTGCGCGAGCGCGGCAGGCACATCGCCGGGCTTCAGAAGCACGCCGTTCACGCGAATTTCGCCCGCCTGCTGGCCGGCGAGTCCCGCAACGGCTTCGCCCACGCTCGTGCGCCCGCTGCTGGTCGCGCCCGTGATGCCCACGACCTCGCCGCGCCTCACCTGGAAGGACACGTCGCTGTAATCGGCACCCGAAATACCGCGCACGTCTAGCGCGAGCTGCGCGTCGGCGGGCAAGGCCGCGCGCGCGGCGGCATCGGCAACGTTCAGGCCGCCGTGCTCGCCCGTCATCGCCTCGATCAGGCGCTCGCGCGGCAAGTCGGCCACCGGCGCGCTGACGATGTGGCGCGCGTCGCGCAGCACCGTCACCGCCTGGCAGATTTCGTACACCTCCTGCAGATGGTGCGAGATGAAGAGAAACGTCACGCCCTCGCGCTGCAATTCGTCGATGCGGCGAAAGAGCCGCTTGATCTCTTCGCCGTCGAGCTGCGCGGTGGGTTCGTCGAGGATGATGAAGCGCGCGCCGTACGACAGCGCCCGCGCGATCTCGACGAGCTGGCGCGCCTCCACCGTGAGGTCGCCCGCGCGCGCGTCTTCGCGCACGTCGATGCGCCAGTGATCGAGCAGCGCGCGCGCAGCGCGGCGCATGCTCGTCCAGTCGATCACGCCGCGTTTGACCGGCTGACGATTGATGAACAGGTTCTCCGCCACGGTGAGATCGCGGATGATCGTCGAGTGCTGATACACACAGGCGACGCGCTCGCGCCACGCATCGCGGTCGGCGATGGGCGGCGCGAGTTCGCCGTTGAAGCGCACCGTGCCTTCATCGGGCTTGCGCAGGCCCGTGAGGATCGAAACGAGCGTCGACTTGCCCGCGCCATTGCGGCCCACGAGCGCGTGCGACTCGCCCGCCATCACGCGCAAGCTCACGTTCGCGAGCGCCGCCGTGGAGCCGAAACGCTTGGTCACGCCGCTCGCCTCCACTACCGGGGGCAGCCCTGCCGCGGCCGCAGGCTGCATCGCAAGGGCCGCCGCGTGCGGCGCCCCCCCTCGCGGTGGCGCGCCCTCATGCTCCATGTTCGAACCGTTGCTGATCCGATCGCTCATTTGATCGTGTTGCCCCACAGGTTCTTGTCGTCGACGTTCTGCTTCGTCACGAGCGGCGCCGGCAACTCGTCTTCGAGAATCCCGGGCTGCAACTGGACGATCGTGCTGTCGTGATCGGTCTTGCCCGGCTTGAATGTCTTGCCTTCCAGCGCGGCCTTGATGTAGTAGAGGCCGTACTTCGCATAGAGATCGGCAGGCTGCGAAACGGTGGCGTCGATCTCGCCCTTGCGAATTGCTTCGTATTCCTGCGGAATACCGTCATTGGAGACGATCACGATATGCTTCGGATTGCCCGCCGGGAAAAGCATCTGCTTGCGGCGCAGCGTTTGCAGCGTGGGCGAGAGGTAGACGCCGCCCGCCTGCATGTAAATCGCCTTCACATCCGGATTCGCGGTAAGCAGGCTGTCGAGCGCGCTGGCCGCCACATCGCCCTTCCAGCCCGCCGGAATCTCCAGCAGAGAAAGTTTCGGGAAGCCCTTCAGACACTCGCGGAACGCCTCCGAGCGATCGCGCCCGTTCACGGAAGCGAGGTCTCCCATGATCTGCACGACCTTGCCCGACTTCACATGCTCGCCGATGTACTTGCAGGCCTTCTCGCCATAAGCGCGGTTGTCGGCGCGCACGACCATGGCGACGGTGCCCTGCGTGGGCGCGACGTCCACGGCCACCACCTTCACGTTCTTCTGCGCGGCGTTCTCGAGCGCGCGGCTGATGGCCGCCGAATCGATCGGCCCCACGACGATGCCCTTCGCGCCCAGATTGATCATGTTGTTCATGTCGGTGATCTGCTGCGCGGGGTCGTTGTTCGAATTGACGGGCGCGAGAATATCGATGCCCATCTGCTTCGCGTACACGCTCAGGTAGTTGTTGTACGACTGCCAGAACGGCGAGGTCAGCAGCGGCAGGCCGAGGCCCACCTTGCCGATGTCGGCGGCCTGTGCCGCAGCCGGCGCAGCGAGCGCGGCGGCACAGGCCGCCGCGGCGCACAGCGTCTTCGCAGCCGCGCGCATGAGTGCGCGCGCCTTGCGGGTTTCAGTGAAGCGGCGGGCCTCGATCAGCCCGGATGCGAACGCCATGTCTGTCTCCTTGTCTGTCGGTCGCACTTGGCGCTTTAGCGCTTAGTGCGATCCCATGCAAAGCTGATTCTGTCGTTGTTGACCCATCCATGTGCGCGCCGCGCCCGCGTGCAAACGCGAAGCGCGCCGGCGGCGCTGCGACTGCTCCTGCAACTGCCTCTTCTCTTTCCATACGACGCTGGCATATGTTCACCAGTAAACCTATTATTCATATACGCACCATCCAAGGTCAAGGAATGTGCGGTGCAACAAGGGTCCGTAATTTCCCTGGGGCCGTCGGGGTCTTGCCGTTTGGGCGGGCACACTATGGGCAGGGAGCGCCGAAGACAGGCGCCAGGCAACAAGCAAGGAAAGAATGAATACGAACGCACGCAAACATCGGACCGATGCGTCACCGGGCGAGCCGGAACCGGATGAGAAAGACGATGGCGACCGCTATCGCGCGCCCGCGCTGGACAAGGGGCTCGACATTCTCGAACTGCTCGCCGAGCAGCGCGGCGGCTTGACGCGCGCGGAGATCACGAAGGCACTCGGCCGCAACGCGAGCGAGATCTACCGGATGCTGGAGCGGCTGGTGGCGCGCCAGTACGTGATGCGCTCGGAGGCCGGCGACCGCTACACGCTGAGCCTCAAGCTCTTTGCGCTCGCGCATCGGCATCCGCCCATGGAGCGGCTGATCGCCGAGGCGCTGCCGCTCATGCAGCGCTTCGCCAACGACGCCGAGCAGTCGTGCCACCTCGCGGTGTACGACCGCGGCAACCTGCTCGTGATCGCGCAGGTGGACGGCCCGGGCACGTGGGGCATCGCGGTGCGGCTGGGCTCGCGCGTGGGTCTCGTCGATACGAGCTCGGGGCGCACGATCCTCGCGTACCAGAGCGTGGAGCAGCGCGCGCACATGCTCGCGGAGCATACGAAGGTGAAGGGCGAAGTCGCCATCGACCACGCCGCGCTGGAAGCGGCGTGCGAGCAGATCCGCGGCGCGGGGTTCTCGCGCAAGGACAGCCAGCAGATATTCGGCGTGACGGACGTGACGTTTCCGGTGCTCGGGCCTTCGGGGCAGGCGATCGCGGCGCTCACCTGCCCGTTCCTCAAGCGCATCGACGAATATGTCGCGCCGTCGCTCGACGAGGCCACGCAGATGCTGAGCGAGACCGTGCAGGCTTTGTCGATGTTTCGGGAGGGGGAGGGGTGAGCCCCCTCACGCCTCCAAAACCACCGGCCCTCCACCTCCCCCGCTCTTGGCCTCACGCTCCACGATCGCCACGAAGAGCCGCTCGAGATCGCGCGTGAAGCGCGCCGTATCGAAGAGCGGCGCATCGGTCTTCGCCCGTGCGAGCTGTTTGCGGATCTGCGCATGCCAGGCCGGATCGCTCGCGAGCGCGAGCGCAATCTGGAAATAAGCGTCGAGGTCGCGCGCGATCAGCGCATCGAGCCCCACCGCATGCAACAGGCTCGCGCCTACACGCCCCGCGAACAGCGAGCCCGGCGCCGACACCATCGGCACGCCCGCCCACAGCGCGTCGCTGCCGGTCGTGTGCGAGCCGGTCGGCAACGTATCGAGCGCGAGATCCGCGAGTTGCAGCCGTGCGAGATGCGCCTCCTGCGGCAAGCGCTGCGCGAAGATCACGCGCGCGCGCGCCACGCCATGCGCTTCGAAGAAGCTGTGCAGATTCTCTTGTGCCCGCTCGCTGCCGGGGTCGAGCAGCCACAGCACGCTGCCCGGCGTCGCCGCGAGCAGGCGGCACCAGAGCGACGCCATCTGTGCATTGTGCTTGAAGGTCTGATTGAAGCTGCAGAACACGAAGCCGCGCTCGGGCAAGCCGGCTTCGGCGCGCGAAGGCCGCCGGCCGCATTCGCGCCGATGGTCGTTCGGCTGATAGCAATGCGGCATCAGCGCGAGCGTCTCGCTGTAGAAAGGCGCGGTGGCGGGCGGCGTCACCACCGCGTCGCCGATCAGGTAATCCGCGAGACGCGGCTCGCCGAGCGAGCCCGGGTAGCCGAGCCAGCTCACGATCGCGGGCGCGGGCCGCAGCGCCGTGATGCCAAGGCGCGTGCCGGTCGTGTAGCCCTTCAGATCGACGAGCACATGGATGCCATCTTGCGCGATCTGCGCGGCGGCCTGCGCGTCGGTGAGCGCGCCGATCTCGTGCCGCGTGGCGGGCAGCGCCGCGAGCCGTTCGCGCCATGCGGCATCGGGCGCGGCTTCGCCGTACGAATACAGATGGATGGCGAAGCGCGCCGGGTCGTGCAGCTCGAGCACGCCCGCCAGCAGGCGCAGCGTGGCGTGATCGTGGAAGTCGGCGGAGAGATAGCCGATGCGCAATCGCGCGCCCGTCTCGCTGGCCGCC
>DATEJU010000422.1:0-4112 GCA_035277805.1 Paraburkholderia sp.
TCGAGCATGCCGCGCCCGAGATTCAGGCCCGCCGTGAGCGCGGTCTCCACGTTCACGTCGAACCACGACTCGATCGAGCGCGAGACGAACTGATACGAGACGATGTAGATGATGCCGCCCGGCACCACGCCCACGAGCGCGAAGAAGAACGCGAGCTTGGCCAGTAATCGCGTGCCGAACTTGCCGCGCCGCAAGCGCACGACAATCACGATCACGAGCGCCGTCACCACCGAGAGGAAGATCAGCGCGACGATGATGTTGGCCGCGTAGAGCCAGCTGTAGTAGCGGTCGAAGAATTCGGTGTTCGCACTCGCGGCGGCGAGCAGCACGAGCAGCAGCGTCGCGGTGAACGCGACGGTGGAAACGAGCAGCTTGACGACGACGCTGCTGACACTGGTGGCGCGGCGCACTTTATTTAGCACGTTCGGTCACCGTGAAGTTAAAGCGCTTCCAGTCCGAAGCGAGGTTCCAGTCGCGGTTGTTGACCGCATCGATCTGGAAGGGCTTGGGCATGAGCGCGACGTCGAGCTGCATGCGCACGGACGCCGTATAGGTCTCGCCCGGATTCACCTGCTTGCTATCGATCACGTGCCACGACGTAACGTGCTTGATGACGGCGAGCGCATCCGCGAGCGTCGAAAAGCCGAGCTGCAGCCCGCCGCTCGACACGCGGTACTCGCGCGTGAGCGGCTGGAACGAGAGGCGGATGCTTTGCGAGACGCTCACGGGCTGCTCGTCGAACCAATACCAGCGTGGACGCGTGAGCTCGAAGTCGGTGGTGAAGTAGAGCGGAATGCCCTTGTTGACGGCATCTTCCAGGCTACTGTTGAGCTCGAAGTCGAAACGGGCGTCGAGGCTCCAGCCCGAGCCGTCCGCCTGCAGCGACGCGCGTTGCACCGAGATCGAATCGGCGCGCGCCGGCGTGACGGCCAGCCAGCCGAAGGCCAGCGCGATCCAGATCAGGACCGCGAAGCGTAGCGGGAAGAAGCGTTTGATGGTCACCGTTTCTGAAAGCGCGCGTAGAAGAAGCCGTCGTGATCTGCGGTGCGATCGGGAACGGGGCGGGCGTCGTGCTGCCTATCGGCATCCGGCCGCGCCACGCTGGCCGCGCCGCTCTCTGGCCCCCCGGCCGGCGCGCCGTCGGCCGCGGGCAGCAGTTGCCCCGGCGCGTCCAATCGTACCGCATCCGCGTGGGTGCGTTCAAACCAGCTCGCCTGCGCCTCGCCCTCCTCGGGGAAGATCGAGCACGTCACGTAAAGCAGCTCGCCGCCCGGCTTGACGAGCGCCCACAGCGCCTCGACGATGCGGCGCTGCTCCTGCGCCAGCGTCTCGATATCGCTTTGACGACGCAGCCAGCGAATGTCGGGATGACGGCGCACGATGCCCGAGGCCGAGCACGGCACGTCCGCAAGAATGCGGTCGAACGGCTCGCCGTCGAACCAGTTCGCGGGCGCACCCGCGTCGCCGATCACGACGCGCGCATGCCGCGCGCTCTGCTGTTCATCGTCATCCGCCAGATCGGCCGAAAAGCCAAGACGCTCGAAGTTCTCGCCGATGCGCGCCGCGCGCGTGGCATCGCTTTCCAGCGCGATCAGGTCGATGTCGGCGAGTTCGAGCAGATGGCCGCTCTTGCCGCCGGGTGCCGCGCACGCGTCGAGCACGCGCATGCCATCGCGCACGTCCATGATTTGCGCCGCGATTTGCGCGCCGGCGTCCTGTACCGAGACGTCGCCGGCCATGAAGCCCGGAATGCGGTCGACGGGCAGCGGCACAGCGAGACGCACGGCGTGCTCGCCGATCCGCGTCGCGGCGATGTTCTCCGCGGCGAGGCGCTGCACATAGTCGGCGGCGCTCGCGCGGCGCGCGTTCACGCGCAGCGTGAGCGGACCCTGGACGTTGCCTGTCTCGAGAATCGACTGCCAACGGTCGGGCCACGCGCGGCGGATCGCGTCGATCCACCATTGCGGATAGTTCCAGCGCGCGACTTCGTCGGCCTGGGCGGCAGCCAGCGCACTCTCGCGCTCACGCAGGAAACCGCGCAGCACCGCGTTCACGAGGCCCTTCGCGAAGGCCACTTCGCGGCGGGCACCGATCGCATGCACCGCCTGATCGACCACGGTAAACGGCGTGTAGGCGGCGTGCGCTTCGTCGTCGACGACGAGCGCCAGTGCACACGCAAGCAGGTTCGTCACGGGCGGCGGCGGGGCCTTGCTCACGCGTTGCTTGATCAGCCAGTCCACGGTGCCGAGGCGGCGCATCGTGCGATACGCGATGTCTTGCACGGCGCCTCGCGCCATCGCCGTGAAATCGTGCGGAAGCGCGGCGAAAGCGCTCGTGAGCGCTGCTGGCAGCGCTGCGCCCGCGCGCACCGCGCCCACCGCCTGCGCCGCCTGGTCGAGCGCGAAGCCGAGCGAGTCCGGGGCCAGATGGATGGCTTGACGCTGTGCGCCCTGGCGCGGCTCGGCTTGGCCCGGCCTGGCTTGGCCTGGCGCGGCGCGGCCTGACGCGGCCCGACCTGTCCGGTGCGCCGACGATGCGGGACGCTCGGCACGTTTGGCGCGAGGCTGGCCGGACGAGGATGAGCCGGACGGACGGCGGGAGGAACTGGATGTCATGGGGAAACCGGAAGCGTGCCGCGACGAGGCGCGGCGAATCGTGCAAAAGCAAACCTCAAGCGAGCCATTGTAGCGTGGCGTGGACGCAACGCCGCTTCCCTGACGCAATCGATGCGCGCTGATTGGCCTACATCTCCCCCACATCGCGCCAATAAAAAAGGGCAAACCCGGAGGTCTGCCCTTCGCACGCGTGCTTCGCTGCTTCAGTCGAAGCGGCCGGTGCGCGCCATCTCCATGAGACGCGCGATGCGCTCTTCGGTGGCGGGATGCGTCGAGAAGAGGTTCGCCATGCCGCCGCCCGAGAGCGGATTCATGATCATCATCTGCGCCGTGGCCGGATGCTGCTCGGCAGCCGGGAACGGGATGCCCTGCGCGTAGCGATGAATCTTGTCAAGCGCCGAAGCCAGCGCCTGCGGATCGCCCGAAATCTGCGCGCCGCCGCGGTCGGCCTCGAACTCGCGCGCACGCGAAATGGCCATCTGGATGAGCGCGCCCGCGATCGGCGCGAGCAGCGCGACGGCAATGCTGGCGATGGGGTTCGAGGGACGGCCGTTTTCGTCGCGGCCGCCGAAGAACATCGCGAAATTGGCGAGCGCCGAGATCGCACCGGCCATGGTGGCCGAGATCGTCGAAATGAGAATGTCGCGGTGCTTCACGTGCGCGAGTTCGTGCGCCATCACTCCGCGCATCTCGCGCTCGGAGAGCACGCGCAGGATGCCCGTGGTGGCCGCCACCGCGGCGTGCTCCGGATTGCGGCCCGTGGCGAACGCATTGGGCGCGTCTTCGTTGATCAGATAGACGCGCGGCATCGGAATATTCGCGCGCGTGGCCAGCTCGCGCACCATGCGGTAGAACTGCGGCGCCGTGGTCTCGTCGACTTCCTGCGCGTTGTACATGCGCAGGACCATCTTGTCCGAGAACCAGTATGAGAAGAAGTTCATGGCGAGCGCGAACATCAGCGCGAGCATCATGCCGCGATGCCCGCCGATCATGCCGCCAATCACGATGAAGAGGGCCGTAATCGCGGCCATCAACATCGCGGTCTTGACCCAGTTGAACATGTGCTGTGCTCCTTCACCCATTAAGGAATCAAATCGTTGGACGCCTGGCGCCGGCCCCGGGCTTCATTCAGCGGCAGGGCGGCGAGCGCATTGTAAGCGATTTGTTAGATAAGGGCAGATCTGAAAAATTCAATCTCAGCGCGTGGCCGTGGCAAGCCTCAGGCCGAGGCCGACGAACGCCGAGCCCACCGTGCGGTCGAGCCACTTCTTGATGCCCGGCTTGCCGGAGAAGCGCTGCGTCACGCTGCCCGCGACCCACGCGACGAAGCTGTTCCAGATCGTGCTCATGACGACAAACACGACGCCGAGCGCGAGGAAAGCGAGCACCTTGTGCGGGCTCGTCACGCTCACGAACTGCGGGAAGAACGACACGAAGAACAGCACGACTTTCGGGTTGAGCACGTTGGTCCAGAAACCCGAGAGGAAGAGCTGACGC
>DATEJU010000423.1:0-6373 GCA_035277805.1 Paraburkholderia sp.
CGAGGCGTGGCACAAGGTCATGAACCTCAACGTCAACGCGCCGTTCTTCCTCGCGCGCGAAGTGGGCAAGCGCTGCATGATTCCCGCGAAGCGCGGCAAGATCATCAACATCGCATCGATCGCGGGCCTGAAGGGGGCGCTCGGCCCCATGCAGACCATCGCCTACAACACGTCGAAGGCCGCGGCCATCAACTTCACGCGTGCACTCGCTGCCGAATGGGGCAAGTACGGCATCAACGTGAACGCGATCTGCCCGGGCTTTTTTCCCTCGAAGATGTCGGCCGGACTGCTCGACACGCTCGGCCAGGCGGTGATCGAGCGCACGCCGCTGCATCGTCTCGGCGACGAAAGCGATCTCAAGGGCGCCGTCGTGTTTCTCGCGAGCGCCGCGTCGCGCCATGTCACCGGCCAGTATCTGGCGGTCGACGGCGGCGCGAGCGTTGTCTGACGCCGTATTCGATGATGTCCGGCGCGCGCTCGCATCGTCATTATCGCCTTGGAGCCGCGCCGGCATTTGAATCGTAGTCCGAAGCAGATCAACGGGCGATCGTGCGGTGCATTGGATGGGCCGCGCGGCCGATTGTACGGATTGCAAGAACTGCGCGTTGCCCGAAGCGGCGCGCATCCCACGAGACGAATACCTGCCATGCCCACGTCCACCACTGCCGCACCGCGCGAGCGCTCGCCATACTGGCCTTCGCAACTCTCGCCGCACCTGAGCATTCCCGCCACGAACCTGTTCTATAACGCCGAGGTTTCGGCCGCGCGTTACCCGGACAAGCCTTTCATCGTCTTCTACGACACGCCTGTGACCTTCGCGCAGTTCAAGGACGAGGCCGAACGTGTGGCGGGCTATCTGCAGACGCAATGCGGAGTGAAGGCCGGCGACCGTGTGCTGCTCTATATGCAGAACAGCCCGCAATGGGTGATCGCGTATTACGGCATCCTGCGCGCGAATGCCGTGGTCGTGCCCGTCAACCCGATGAATCTCACCGACGAGCTCGAGCACTACGTGGAAGATAGCGGCGCGACCACGGCGTTCGTCGCGCAGGATCTGTATCCGCGCATTGCGCCACTGGTGGGCAAGGGCGACGGCACGGGGCAGGGGCTGCGGCACCTGCTTGTCGCCACGTACAGCGACTATCTGAAGAACGAGCCGTTCTCGCCGCCGCCCGAGTTCGTGAGCGCGCCGCGCCACGTGGCAGGCCCGGGTGTTGTGCATTGGGCCGATGTGCTCGCGGCGGGCTGCTCGCCCGGCGCGCTCACCGCGGGTTCGGACGACCTGTGCGTGATGCCGTACACGTCGGGAACGACGGGCAAGCCCAAGGGCTGCATGCATACGCATCGCAGCGTGATGTGCACGGCCGTGGGCGGTTGCAACTGGTTCGGAAGCAATCAGGATGCCGTACAACTTTCCGTGCTGCCGCTCTTTCATGTGACCGGCATGCAGGGTGGCATGAACAGCCCGCTCTACAACGGCTCCACGATCGTGATCTTGCCGCGCTGGGACCGCGACGCGGCGGCGCGCGCGATCGAGCATTACCGCATCAGCGGCTGGCAGGCGATCTCGACGATGGTGGTCGACTTCATTTCGAATCCACGCATCGGCGAATACGACCTGTCGAGCCTCGCCTGGATGCGCGGCGGCGGCGCGACCATGCCCGATGCCGTGGTCAAGAAGCTGCGCGACCTCACAGGCCTCGAGTTCGTGGAGGGCTACGGCATGTCCGAGACGATGGCCGCCACGCACATCAATCCGCCGCAGCATCCGAAGGCGCAGTGCCTCGGCATTCCGGTCTATGACGTCGATGCGCGCATCGTCGATCCGATCACGCTCGAAGAGGTGCCCGAGGGCGAGGCGGGCGAGCTCATCATGAGCGCGCCGCAAGTGATGCAGGGCTACTGGGGCAGTCCCAAGGCGACACGCGACGCCTTCATCGAGCGCGACGGCAAGCGCTTTTTGCGCACCGGCGACCTCGTGCGGCGCGATGCGGACGGCTACTACTTCATGACCGACCGCTTGAAGCGCATGATCAACGCGTCGGGCTACAAGGTGTGGCCGGCCGAAGTCGAAGCGCTCATGTACCGGCATCCGGCCATCAAGGAGGTCTGCATCATCGGCGCCCAGGACGCGAAGCGCGGCGAGACCGTGAAGGCAGTCGTGGTGCTCGATCCGAAGCAGATGGGCAGCGTGAACGAAGACGACATCGTCGCGTGGGCGCACGAGAACATGGCCGCTTACAAGGCACCGCGTATCGTGCAGTTCGTCGAGACGTTGCCGAAGTCGGGGAGCGGCAAGATCCTCTGGCGCAAGTTGCAGGAAGAGGAGGCCGCTGCACGCTAAAGCACGCTGCACCGCAAAGCGCGTCGAACCTCCTTCCTCGCGAGCCTCAGGCGCCTGCCAGCGCGGGCAGGCCCGGCTCGCTCCAGTCCCATCCTCCATGCGGCGTCCCGGCGGACGCTGCCTTCGATCCCGTGTGCTGCGTGGCATGCCCGGGCGCCCATTCGCCGGGCGCCTGCGCGTTCTTGCGCCCGAGAATCGCCTCGCACAGAAAGTCGATGCTGTACGCCTTCAGCAAATGCGCATGATGCGTCTCGATGTAGGCCGCGAGGCGCGCCGCCTCCCCCTGGATCGACGCAAGCGCGTAAAACGTGGGTGCGTCCCAGCGAAAGCGCAGTCCAAGTTCGGCAAAGGCGGTATTGAATGCGCTCAATTGGGCGTGCAAGTGCTGATCGTGCTCCGTGGCTTTCAGGCCGGCTGAAGAGTGGCTCATGACGGTCTCCGTTCGAGTTCAGATGACGTGAGTCAATCGTAGAAGCGTCAATGAATAAACGATAGTTAAAGTTTTTTTAGATTTATATAAATCATCGTGTATGAATGCGCGGCACTGCGCTTGACGAAGCGGGGATGCGCGTAAACCCGCTTGGTTACATCCTCGCTTCTGATATATTGTATTGCACATATGGAATTTTTTTGAAGCAGCGGCTAAACACAACGTTGGAGACAAACCACCGATGTCTGCCGAAACCCAGGACGTAGCGGGGGTGTCCCCGCTGAGCTTGACGCTCGAACCCATCCACGCCACTGTCTCGCTGCGCGACCAGGCGTACGCGAGGCTGAAGCAGGCGATTGCCGAGACCGATATCTACCGCTCCCGAGATGAAATTCGTCTCGATGAGAAGGAACTGACTGAAAAGCTCGGCGTGAGCCGCACGCCGGTGCGCGAGGCCATGACGCTGCTGGAACAGGAAGGATTCCTGCGTACCGTGCCGCGCCGCGGTGTCTATATTCTGCGCAAGACCCGCAAGGAGATCGTCGAGATGATCTATATGTGGGCCGCGCTCGAAAGCATTGCAGCGAGGCTCGCCACGCAGCGCGCTTCGGACGAGGACATCGCGCGCTTGCGCCATATGTTCGCCGACTTCGGCGAGGACAAGCCCGCCGAGCACATCGAGGAATACTCGGAAGCGAACATCACTTTCCATCAATCGCTGGTGGAGCTCTCCAAGTCTCCGATCATCGTGGAGACCATCAAGAACATCTTCATGCATGTGCGCGCGATCCGGCGCATGACGATCGCGCAGAGCGATCGCGCATCCCGATCGATCGTCGATCACATGCGGATCATCGAAGCGCTCGAGGCACGCGATACCGAAAGAGTGGAGCGGCTCGTGCGCCAGCACTCGATCGACCTTGCGCTGTTCGTCGAGGCGAACTGCGATTTTCTCGACTGATCTTGCACCGCGCGTAGCGCCGCACGCCGTTTAACCGCATATTCACGGGCCTGGGCTGAATGCCGCCGCAATGGCGTGAGCCTGTGCATGCTGTGCTTTTATCCGTGCCATCTCGCTGTGCCTTTGTTACTCAATATGTTTGGACTCCGTAATAAATGGACGCTTCCTGTCAATGCCATGTCGATGCTGCTTGTATCTCGCGTTGTGTGCCGCATCAGGGCGTTGGCGCGGAGATCCGCTCGCATAAGCGCTGCGCGCCATATTGCGACGCAACAAATGTTCGGGCTGCAAAAAACCGCTTGAACTAATACTGTGTGTGGAATATTGTATATCACGAGTAACCCAACGCCCCGCCAACGAGGAGACGTCATGGCAGAAGCAGGAATGAACGACGCGCAGAACAGCCCTGCGCAGGAAGCGCAACCGACGACCGATGGTTTTCACCTCGTCATCGATGCGCTGAAGCTCAACGACATCGACACGATTTACGGTCTCGTCGGTATTCCGATCACGGACCTCGCGCGTCTTGCTCAAGCTGAAGGGATGCGCTTCATCGGCTTCCGGCACGAGCAGAACGCGGGCAATGCCGCGGCCATCGCGGGTTACATGACGAAGAAGCCGGGCATCTGCCTCACGGTTTCGGCGCCAGGCTTCCTCAACGGCCTGACCGCGCTGGCCAACGCCACCACCAACTGCTTCCCGATGATCCTCATCAGCGGCTCGAGCGAGCGCGAGATCGTCGACCTGCAGCAGGGCGACTACGAGGAAATGGACCAGCTCAACGCCGCCAAGCCGTATGCCAAGGCCGCTTACCGCGTGCTGCATGCCGAGGACATCGGCGTCGGCATCGCCCGGGCGATCCGCGCAGCGGTCTCGGGCCGCCCGGGCGGCGTTTATCTCGACCTGCCGGCCAAACTGCTCGCGCAAACCATCGACGCGGTGAAGGGCCAGCAGTCGCTCATCAAGGTCGTGGATGCCGCGCCGCGCCAGCTGCCCGCTCCCGACGCGGTCCAGCGCGCACTCGAAGTCCTCAAGACGGCCAAGCGCCCGCTCATCCTGCTCGGCAAGGGCGCGGCCTATGCCCAGGCCGACGCGCAGATTCGCGAGCTGGTCGAGAAGAGCGGCATTCCTTATCTGCCGATGTCGATGGCCAAGGGCCTGCTGCCCGACACGCACGAGCAGTCCGCGTCCGCCGCGCGCTCGTTCGTGCTCGCCGAGTCGGATGCGGTCGTGCTGATCGGCGCGCGTCTGAACTGGCTGCTCTCGCACGGCAAGGGCAAGACGTGGGGAGCGCCGGCGCCCAAGCGCTTCGTGCAGATCGACATCGCGCCCACCGAGATCGACAGCAACGTGGCGATCGAAGCGCCCGTGATCGGTGACATCGGTTCGTGCGTCGAGGCGCTCGTCGCGGGCATGGGCTCGAACTTCCCGCAGCCGAGCGCCGAATGGCTCGGCGCTGTGGCGGAGCGCAAGAACAAGAACCTCGCGAAGATGGCCGCGACGCTCGAGAAGAACCCGACGCCGATGAACTTCCACAGCGCCCTGCGCGCGATTCGCGACGTGCTCAAGACGCGTCCCGACATCAACGTGGTGAACGAAGGCGCGAACACGCTCGACTATGCGCGCGCGGTGATCGACATGTACCAGCCGCGCAAGCGTTTCGACTCGGGCACGTGGGGGATCATGGGCATCGGCATGGGCTTCGCGATCGGCGCGGCGGTCACGAGCGGCACGCAGGTCGTGGCGATCGAAGGCGACAGCGCGTTCGGCTTCAGCGGCATGGAGCTGGAAACCATCTGCCGCTACAACCTGCCGGTCTGCACGATCGTCTTCAACAACAACGGTGTGTATCGCGGCACCGATGTGAACCCGACCGGCGGCGCCGACGTCGCGCCCACCGTGTTCGTCAAGGGCGCGCGCTACGACAAGATGATCGAGGCGTTCGGCGGCATCGGCCACCAGGCCACGACTCCCGAGGAACTGACCGCGGCGCTGCTCGAAGCGATCGCGTCGGGCAAACCCACGCTGATCAACGCAGTAATCGACGAATCGGCCGGTACGGAAAGCGGTCGTCTTACGAATCTCAATCCGCAAAGCGCGGCCATGAAGAAATAAGCTGAGTCTCACAGGACACGTTAATTAATCAGGAGCCAGGACATGAGCAAACCCCTCGACGGCATCAAGATCATCGACTTCACGCACGTACAGGCAGGCCCCGCATGCACGCAAATGCTCGCGTGGTTCGGTGCGGACGTGATCAAGGTGGAGCGCCCGGGCGCCGGTGACGTGACGCGCTCGCAGTTGCGCGACATTCCCGAAGCGGACGCGCTGTACTTCACGATGCTCAACAGCAACAAGCGCTCGCTCACGCTCGACACCAAGAAGCCGGAAGGCAAGGAAGTGCTCGAGAAGCTGATTCGCGAGTCGGACGTCATGGTGGAAAACTTCGGCCCGGGTGCGCTCGATCGCATGGGCTTCACGTGGGAGCGCATCAAGGAACTCAATCCGAAGATGATCGTGGCCTCGGTGAAGGGCTTCAGCGAAGGCCATCACTACGACGACCTGAAGGTGTACGAGAACGTCGCCCAGTGCGCGGGCGGCGCGGCTTCCACCACGGGCTTCTGGGACGGTCCGCCCA
>DATEJU010000424.1:0-7949 GCA_035277805.1 Paraburkholderia sp.
GGCGCCATCTTCGCGGAAACCATTCCGTTCCAGGAAACCCGCGATTACGTGAAAAACGTGTTGTCGAACACGGTCTACTATGCGGCGCTGTTCGAGGGCCGTCCGCAATCGCTGAAGGCGCGTCTCGGCTATATCTCGCCGCTGCAGTGAGCGTCGCGCGGCGTGGCTTCCGCAAGCCGCGCCGCTCGCACGAACCCGCTCGCTGCGGACTCAGGCGCACCGCGCCGCCGTCCGCACGAGGATGCACGAGGAGGTCGAAGATGAGACATCAAGCCATCGCGGTCATCGGCGGTTCGGGATTCATCGGCAGCCACCTCGTCAACGCGCTCGTCGAGGCGGGCAAGGACGTACGCCTCGCCACCCGGCGGCGCGCCAACGCCCGCCATCTCACCCTGCTTCCCATCGACGTGATCGAAACCGACGTGACCGATCCGGTCGCGCTCGCGAGCTTCGTCGAAAACGCCGATGCCGTCATCAATCTCGTCGGCACGCTCAACGGCGGGCACGGCACGCCCTACGGCCCGGGCTTTGCGAAGCTGCACGTCGAGCTGCCCACCAGAATCGTCGCCGCCTGCGAGAGCAAGGGCGTGCACCGCTTGATCCACGTGAGCGCGATTGGCGCCGACCCGCGCGCGCCGAGCATGTATCTGCGCTCGAAGGGCGACGGCGAGAAGGCCGTGCACGCGTCCACGGCGCTTGCCGCAACGATCCTGCGCCCGTCCGTCGTGTTCGGCCCGGACGACACCTTCCTCAACCGCTTCGCGGTGCTGCAAAAGCTTTTCCCGATGATTCCGCTCGGCATGCCGGACGCGAAGTTCCAGCCCGTCTACGTGGGTGATGTGTCGAAGGCGATCGTCAATGTGCTCGATCTCGACGCCGCGAGCGGGCACACTTACGAACTCGGCGGCCCGACGGTCTACACGCTCGAGCAGCTGGTGCAGTATTGCGGCGAGGTGCTGGGCCGTCATGCGCGCATCGTGCGGCTGCCCGATGCGTTCGCGCGGCTGCAGGCGCTCTCGTTCGAAATGGCGCCCGGCGTGCCGGTGCTCACGCGCGACAATCTCGATTCGATGAAAGTCGACAGCGTGCTCACCGGTCCGCTTGCGCCCGAGCTGGGCGTGGAGCCCGCGAGCATCGAGACGATCGCGCCGCTCTATCTCGCCGACGCCTCGCTGCGCTCGCGTCTGAACATCTTCCGCACGAGCGCGCACAGGTAGACGCAACGCCTCGCGCAGCCGATAGCAACATCGCTGTACCAACGAAGCGCGCCACGCATCCGGGCACGAGCCCGGATGCGTGGCGCGTCCCAACCTTGACTCTCTATCCAACGGTAAAACGGTAAATATGAAGCTCGTCATTGGAGACAAGAACTACTCGTCGTGGTCGATGCGCCCCTGGGTGCTGATGACGCATTTCGGCATTCCGTTCGAAGAAGTGCTGATCGAGCTCGACCGGCCCGAAACGAAGGGCGCGATTCTCGCGTTCTCGGCGTCGGGCAAGGTGCCGTGCCTCGTCACCGACGACGGCCTCGCGGTGTGGGACTCGCTCGCGATCGCCGAGACGCTCGCGGAGCGCTTCCCGCAGCATGCCCTGTGGCCGCGCGACGCGAACGCGCGCGCGCGGGCACGCAGCGTGAGCGCCGAGATGCATTCGAGCTTTACCGACCTGCGCTCGAACATGCCGATGGCGATCCGTACCTCGAAGCCGGGCACGGGCGCCACGCCCGGCACGCTCGCGGACATCGCGCGCATCGATGCACTGTGGAGCGCGTGCCTGGAGGCTGGCGGCGGCCCGTTCCTGTTCGGCGAATTCAGCATTGCCGATGCAATGTATGCGCCGGTCGTGATGCGCTTCAATACCTACGCGCCGCAGCTCTCGGCGAAGGCGGCTGCCTACGCGGCACGCGTGAGCGCCGAACCCGCCGTGGCGGCGTGGATCGAGGCCGCGCGCAAGGAAACCCACCGTATCGAGCACGACGAACCCGACGCATGAAGATTTACGTGGTAGGCGGCGCGATCCGCGACGAGATGCTGGGTCTCCCCGTGCGCGACCGGGATTATGTGGTCGTGGGCGCGACGCCCGAGCAGATGGCCGCGCAGGGCTATCGCCCGGTGGGCAAGGATTTTCCGGTGTTCCTGCATCCGCAGACGCAGGAGGAGTACGCGCTCGCGCGCACCGAGCGCAAGACGGCGGCGGGCTATCACGGCTTCCAGTTCTTTTACGCGCCCGACGTCACGCTCGAGGAAGATCTCGCGCGGCGCGATCTCACCATCAACGCGATGGCGCGTGAGGTCCAGCCCGGCGGCTTGCTGACCGGGCTGGTCGTCGATCCGTTTGGCGGCGCGGCCGATTTGCGCGAGCGCGTGTTCCGGCACGTGAGCGACGCGTTCCTCGAAGACCCGGTGCGCATCCTGCGCGTGGCGCGCTTTGCGGCGCGTTTCGCCGATTTCACCGTCGCGCCCGAGACCTTGGCGCTCATGCAGTCGATGGTGGCGTCGGGCGAAGTCGACGCGCTCGTGCCCGAGCGCGTCTGGCAGGAAGTCTCGCGCGGGCTCATGGAGGACAAGCCCTCGCGCATGTTCGCGGTGCTGCGCGAATGCGGCGCGCTCGCGCGCGTGCTGCCCGAAGTCGACAGTCTCTTCGGCGTGCCGCAGCGTGCCGACTATCACCCCGAGATCGACACCGGTGTTCACGTGATGATGGTGATCGATCACGCCGCCGCGCAGGGCTATGCGCTGCCGGTGCGCTTCGCCGCGCTCACGCACGATCTCGGCAAGGCGACCACGCCCGAGGACGTGCTGCCGCGTCACATCGGCCACGAAGGGCGCAGCGTCGAGCGGCTCAAGCCGCTGTGCGACCGGTTGCGCGTGCCCAACGAATGCCGCGATCTCGCGGTGCTCGTCGCGCGCGAGCACGGCAACGTGCATCGCGTGATGGACATGGGCGCGGCCGCGCTCGTGCGCATGCTCGAGCGCAGCGACGCGCTGCGCAAGCCCGCGCGCTTCGCCGAAGCGCTGCAGGCCTGCGAAGCGGATTTGCGCGGGCGCCTGAACTGGGAGAGCGCGCCTTATCCGCAGGCGGAGCGGCTGCGCGTGGCGCTCACGGCGGCGCGCGGGGTGGACGCGGGCGCGATCGCGCGCACGATCACCGAGGCGAATGTGGGCAAGAACGCCGCGGAGAAGATCAAGGACGCGGTGCACCGCGCGCGGGTTGCCGCGGTGGACGAGGCGCTGGCCGCCAGCTGACACAGCCGCACGTCACGCGGAGAAGCTCGAAATGGCGCACGTGTGCGCCATTTCTCCATCTGGCGCGCGCCGCTTTCAGCTTCGTCGGGCGCTCAAAGCGCGCGCACAAGAAACGAAAGTGCCATCGAAAGCACGAGCGTCGACATGAACGGCAGCGGATATTCGCGGCCGAGGATGCGCAGCGTGACATCGCCGGGCAGCCTGCCGATGCCGAGCTTCCTGAGCCACGGCTGCGCGCCGGAGAGAATCGCGACGGCGATGAAGGTAGTCAGGAACCAGCGGATCATGGTCGGCTCGTAGTGAATGGACGCGGGTCAGAGCGTGTGGCTGCGATCGCCGCGCGCGAACGCGGCGATGGTCGCATCGATGCCGCGCGAGAACGCGATCACCTTGAAGAGCTCGCCCATCTCCGACTCCGAGACGAGCTTCTGCACCGCGTTCGCGGCTGGCAAAAAGCGCGCGGCGTCGTGAGGATCGATCTCGCCGAGCACCTCGGTGATGCCGGCGTTCATCAGGAAGCGCGCCTGCGAGGTGTAGCCGAGCAGGTCCGCGCCCGCTTCGACGCCGGCCTGTGCGATGCCGCTGAACTCCACGTGCGCCGTGATGTCCTGCAGGCCGGGGTAGAGGAACGGGTCGCCGTGTGCGCGGTGGCGATAGTGGCACATGAGCGTGCCTTGCACGCGCTGCGGATGGTAGTACTCGCCGCGCGGAAAACCATAGTCGATGAAGAACGCCGCGCCGCGCACGAGCATCGTGCAGATCGTGCGCGTGAAGGCGAGCGCGGCCTCGTGCGTTTCCGTCACGTAGTCTTCGCTGCCTTCGATGTCCGCGAGTACGCTGCCGGACACACTCTGCGCCCAGTCGGCGTCGAGCCCGCTCATCGCTGGCCGGTCCGAGAACTGCAGCGCGCCGTCGCCGTTCACCGTCACGCCGCGCTCGTGCCACACGGCGTCCTTGCGGGCGAAGAGGCGCACCGGCATCGCGTCGAGCACTTCGTTGCCGATCACCACGCCTTCGAATTGCTCGGGCAGCGCGTTGAGCCACTGCACGCGAGCGGCCAGATGCGGCGCGCGCTGCGCGATCGTCTCGCGCTGGCGTTCGCGCAGCTCGCCCGAAAGATCGACGATGGCGTACGAATCGAACGGCACGCCAAGCGCCTCGAGCGCGAGCATCACGCCCGCCGCGAGCCGCCCGGTGCCCGCGCCGAACTCCATCAGCGCACGCGTGCCGCTGGCCGCGAGCGCTTCGCCCACGGCGCGCGCGAGCGTGGCCGCGAAGAGCGGCGACATTTCGGGCGCGGTCACGAAGTCGCTGCCGTCGTCGGCGAAAAGCCCGAACTTGCGCGCGCCGCCGCTGTAATAGCCAAGGCCCGGCGCGTAGAGCGCGCGCTCCATGTAGCGCTCGAACGGCAGCCAGCCGCCCGCCGCGGCGACTTCGGCACGCAGGGTTGCGGCGAGCGCCTCGGACTGCGCGAGCGCGAGCGGCTCGGGAACAGGTAAACTAGCGGGTTCGTGAGCTTTCGGATTCATCCCGGCATTGTAAATGAGCGAAACATCGGGCATCCGCCCATCTGGCGGGGTTTCGAGCGCGGCCGGGCACGATGCGCCGCGCGCGGCGGCGGGCAAATCGCCGGATGGCGCGCCGCCAGAGGGCGCGCCGCCATCCGACCCCGCATCGAACGTGGGCCAGTCGTCCGAGTCCGCCTCGAATTCGGGCGCCAAGGCCGCTGCGTGCGTGATCCTGGTGACGGGCGGCGCGCGCCGTATCGGCCGCGCGTTCTCGCTGGGCTTTGCCAGGCGCGGCTGGGACGTGGCGGTGCATTATGGCGGCTCGCAGGCAGAGGCCGATGAGGTCGTCGCGCAGATTCGCGCCATGGGCCGCCGCGCGGTCGCGCTGCACGCCGATCTGGCGAACGAGGCGCAGGTGGCGCGCCTCGTGCCGGATTGCGCCGCGGCGCTCGGCTTGCCTGCGTGCGTGCTGAACAACGCGTCGCGCTTCGAGGAAGACACGGCGCGCGACGTCGGCTACGCGAGGCTGCAGCATCTCATGGCGATCAACGTGGGGGCGCCGCTCGTGCTGGCGCGCACGCTGTGGAAAGCGACCCCCGAAGCCGCAGTGCAAGACGAATCGCTGCGGACCTGCGTAATCAACGTGCTGGATCAGAAGCTGTACAACATGAATCCGGATTACCTGTCGTACACGCTGACGAAGGCCGCGCTGCAGAACGCCACCGTCGCGCTCGCCCAGGCGCTCGCGCCGAAGATGCGCGTGGTGGGCCTGGCGCCTGGCCTCACGCTGCAGTCGGGCGACCAGACGCCGGAGAGTTTCGCCGCCGCGCACAAGGTCACGCCGCTTGGGCGCGCGTCGCGTCCCGACGATCTCGTGGAGGCCGCGCTGTATCTCGCGCAGGCCTCGGGCGTGACCGGCTCGACGCTGGTTGTCGACGGCGG
Source organism: Paraburkholderia sp. (assembly GCA_035277805.1). Lineage (GTDB taxonomy): Bacteria > Pseudomonadota > Gammaproteobacteria > Burkholderiales > Burkholderiaceae > Paraburkholderia. The sequence continues at coordinate 5,696 of DATEJU010000424.1, forward strand.
CCAGCACCTCGTGCCGCTGCCGCGCGACGTGATGTTCTTGACGGGCGATCAGGCATCGGCCTGATATCGGCCTGATTGGGCAGCGAACCGCGTTGCGGCGCCGTTTCACGAGCGACGTCCAATAACGCAACTAAATGCGCAGGCGCCGCGACTGCGAAAACATTTGATCGCGGCCTGAATCCCGCTTTTCGCGCCTGCCATGCTTTTCGCGCGAAAGCTTTGCAACCGTATGACCCGCGAGGCGCGCCGCGCCCGCCCACGTGCAAGAAAACAGCACGCTTTTATCGACTGGAACGAACATGTCCGCCGTACTCCTGCATCCCCGGCTCGCCGATTGCCGCCGGCTTTTCTTGCGCAACTACGAAGTGCACATCAACATCGGTGTGCATGACTTCGAAAAACGCGGCGAACAGCGCGTCGTCATCAACGTCGACTTGTTCGTTCCGCTTTCGTCGACCACGCCGCACGAAGACAAGCTGCGCGAAGTCGTCGATTACGACTTCATGCGCGCGACGGTTGCCGCGCGAGTGGGCCAGGGCCATATCCATCTGCAGGAGACGCTCTGCGACGACCTCGCCGCCGCGCTGCTCTCGCACGAGCAGGTGCGCGCCGTATGCGTGTCGACCGAAAAGCCCGACGTGTATCCGGACTGCGACGCGGTGGGCGTCGAGGTCTTTCGCATCAAAGAGGACTGATTCATGAACGCCCCCGAAACGCTCGCCGCCACCGAGACCGTGGCCACCGAAGCGAGCCCCGAAGCCGCAACCGAAGCTTCCGGTGAAGAAACCGGCCGCCGCGCGCTCACGCGCCGCGAGCAGAAGGAAGCCTACGAGAACAACAAGCTGTTCAAGCGCATCGTGCGCCAGGTCGGCCAGGCGATCGGCGACTACAACATGATCGAGGACGGCGACAAGGTGATGGTCTGCCTCTCGGGCGGCAAGGACAGCTATGCGCTGCTCGACGTCCTGATGCGCCTGCGCGAGCGCGCGCCGATCGATTTCGAGATCGTCGCGGTGAACCTCGACCAGAAGCAGCCGGGCTTTCCCGAGCACGTGCTGCCCGAATATCTCGACAAGGTGGGCGTGCCGTACCACATCGAGAATCAGGACACCTACAGCATCGTCAAGCGCCTCGTGCCCGAGGGCAAAACCACGTGTTCGCTGTGCTCGCGCCTGCGCCGGGGCATTTTGTATCGCGTGGCGGGAGAGCTTGGCGCGACCAAGATCGCGCTCGGCCACCATCGCGACGACATCCTCCAGACGCTGCTGCTGAACCTCTTCTACGGCGGCAAATTGAAGGGCATGCCGCCCAAGCTGCAGTCGGACGACGGCAAGAACATCGTGATCCGGCCGCTCGCCTACGTGAAGGAAACCGATCTGGAGAAGTACGCCGAACTGCGCGAATTCCCGATCATTCCGTGCAACCTGTGCGGCAGCCAGCCCAATCTCAAGCGCGCGGAAATGAAGGCGCTGATCCGCGAGTGGGACAAGCGCTTCCCGGGCCGCGTGGACAACATGTTCAACGCGCTCGGCAATGTCGTGCCTTCGCACCTGATGGATGCCTCGCTGTTCGGCTTCAAGGACCTGCGCGCGACGGGCGTGGCCGACCCGGCGGGCGATATCGCGTTCGACGAGGAGCCGTGCTCGACCGATTCGCCGGATATGCCCGGCAGCGGCGGCGCGACGCTCAAGTTCACGCCGCTCGACGAACTCTGAAACATGCCGCAAGCGGCGCGCGCGGGCGCCGCTTGCAAAATGGCATCGGACCCCAATGCGGCCTGTCACGGCCGCTTTTTTTGCGCGCGACTTTCCGCCTGACGCGGCAGTGTCAAGGAGTATGGAAGGTGCGGCGAACGCCCGCGGGCAAGCGGCGTTGGGGATACCCCCCATGCTAGAATCGACCGCTTCATTCCCTCTCAAGTCACCGATGCAATGAACATCGTGATCCGGCCGCTCGCATACGTGAAGGAAACGGATCTGGAGAAATTCGCGGAACTGCGCGAATTCCCGCTGATTCCGTGCAACCTCTGCGGCAGCCAGCCCAACCTCAAGCGCGCGGAAATGAAGGCGCTGATCCGCGAATGGGACAAGCGCTTCCCGGGGCGCGTGGAGAACATGTTCAACGCGCTCGGCAATGTCGTGCCGTCACACCTGATGGATGCGTCGCTGTTCAGCTTCAAGGACCTGCGCACGACCGGCGTGGTCGACCCGCTCGGCGACATCGCCTTCGACGACGATCCGTGCTCGGCCGACAC